>JAGBKP010000176.1 GCA_017635875.1 Selenomonadaceae bacterium
CACGGGGGATTCAAACAAGACCACAGAAACTATTCAGTCCGTTGTAAATATGCTTCGCTCGTACGGAGTTACGGTTTCTTCCGCATCGCTGAAACCTAAAAACGTGGCGGCGGTTATGGTTACGGCGACTTTGCCGCCTTTTGCAAGAGAGGGCGACACGCTTGATGTTACCGTTTCTTCTATGGGCGACGCTAAGAGCGTGCAAGGCGGCACGCTTATTCAAACGCCGCTTCGCGCAGGCAACGGCGGAGTATACGCCGTCGCGCAAGGCGCGGTTTCTACCGGCGGCTTTATGGCGGGCAGAGGTGGAAACGGCGTGCAGAAGAACTTCCCCACCGTAGGGATTTCCCCTAACGGCGCGATTGTTGAAAAAACCGTTGAGGATAACATAGGCGACAAGGGTAATATTTCTCTTTCCCTCTCCAAATCGGACTTTACAACGGCGTCCCGCGTTGCTGCGGCGGTCAATTCCCGTTACGGCAATATCGCAAAAGCGGCTAATCCAGGCAGAGTTGATATAACAATACCTCGCCGCTATCAAAACAACGTGGTTGATTTTATAGCGAGCATTGAAGAACTTCCGATTATGCCCGACAACGTCGCCCGCGTCGTTGTAAACGAGCGCACCGGCACCATCGTTATGGGCGGCAACGTCACCGTTGACGAATGCGCCATCACGCAGGGCGGCATCAGCATAAACGTCACCAGTTCCGAAGATGCGGTCGTTGCGCCATATACTTTAGGTAACGGCGTAAAGGTAAACAATTCCGCCGTCGAAGTGAAGGAGGAAAAGGCGAGGACTATCGTAGTGCCGCCGTCCACCAGCATCAACGACATAGTGGGCGCGTTAAACACCGTGGGCGCGACGCCCCGCGACATCATCTCCATCATAGAGGCGATGAAGTCCGCAGGCGCGATTCACGCGGAAGTTGAAATAATTTAAAACCTTACTTTCTTTTTCTCTTTCTTTTTTGAAAAAAAGAAAAGAGAAAAAGAAAGTAACAAAGAAAAAGAGAAAAGAAAAAACTTTATCAAACTAAAATTTTAAAGTTAATCATTACATTTTTCTTTTTATTTTTATATTAAAATTCTTTTTCTTTCTTTTGGTACTTTTCTTTCTTTCAAGAAAAAGAAAGAAAAGTACGGTTTTAAAAAACCAACAAAACGAGGTATAAACAATGATAAATCCGGTAGGCAGTATGGGCATCGCGACTAACAACAGTTACGCGTCGTCAAACGAAGCGTTAAAGGACGCGGAGTTTAAATCCTTTTTAAAGGAAGCGGAACGAAAAGCCGTAAAAAACCACGACCATATTGTAAACAGCGAAGATTTCAACAAAGAGGACAAAGAATTAAAAGAGGCGTGCAAAGGCTTTGAAACTATGTTTCTGCAGATGATGTACCGCTCTATGAGGGCGACGGTGCCCGACAACGAACTCTTCGGCAAAAAATCCAACGCCATAGAGCTTTTTGAGGAACTTCGCGACAACGAGCTTATGAAGAAAACGGCGGACGCCGGCGGGCTTGGTCTTGCCGATATTATCTATAAGCAACTTGCCCCAAGCGTACACGAAAAAGCCGCGCTTATGCAAAAGTAATTTTTTTATTTCTCTACTTTCTTTTCTTTCTCTCTCTTTTTTGAAAAAAAGAGAGAGAAAGAAAAGAAAGTAGCAAAGAAAAGAAAGAGAGAGAAAAAACTTTAATAAAAAATAAATAAAAATTTAATAATTTACTATAAAAAATCTCGCGTGTTGTTCGCGAGATTTTTTTATTTAATTCTCTATTATATTTTCACTTTATCTTCTATGGAAATATCGTCGCCTATTTGCACTTCTATAATTGAAAGCTGTGTTTTTGCGCTTACGGTGTGAGGAGTTTTTCGCTTTATTTCAAGTATGTCGCCAGCGGATATTTCGCGTTTTTTGCCGTCGATTTTTGCTATACCTTCGCCTTCTGTTACCGTCCAAATTTCGTCGCGATGATTATGATAATGATAGCTTAATTTATGCCCACAGTTTAAAATTATTTTTATCGTTAAACTATTTTCACCCACGTCTAAAATTTTAAAATCGCCCCAAGATTTTTCCGTGTATCTTATCTCATTCGGGAATTTTTCAACATAGGGTTTTATATAACTTGATTCGTTTTTATCAGATACCAAAATCCCGTTTGCGCTCGCGACCACCACCGCATTTTTTATTCCGCTCACCAACAGCGGCATATCAAGTTCGTTTATGGCGTGCACGTTTTCTGCACTATTTGTCAAAGTTACGTCGCCAAGCGCGCTGTTCATAACCTCCGTTAAAGTGTTCCAAGTTCCTAAATCTTTCCATTCTCCGTTATAGCGAAGCGCGCCGATTTTTTCTTCTTTTTCCACTACCGCATAATCAAAAGAAATTGGCGTTATGTTTTCAAAATTATCATAAAGTTCTTGATATGATTTTACATTTAAAATATCTTCGGATTTCTCTATAACATAAGATAATTTCATTGCAAAAACGCCGCTGTTCCACAGGGCGTTTTTTTCTATATATTCTTTTGCTGTTTCTTCGTCCGGTTTCTCTTTAAAATAATTTACTTGTGAAATTTCGTCAAAAGTTTCGGGGAAAATATATCCGTATTTTGCAGATGGATAAGTCGGTTTTATTCCCATAAGCATTATATTGTTATAGCTCGTTTTTGCTGTTTCGCCAAGTCTTTTTACGCTTAAGAAAAAATCAAAATTTACATAGGGATCGACAGGCAAAAATACAACGATTTCATCTAGACTTACCTGCAAAATATCCTTTAAATAAAAACTTGCGAGAGCTATCGCGGGAAAAGTATCGCGCCTTAAAGGCTCTTTTGAAATTGAGCAATTTTTCCCTATTTGATTGTTTAAAATCGAGAGCTGTTTCTTTGGCGCGGCGATTGTTATTTTTGCCGTTGGAATAGCTTTTTTTATATCGTTATAAACCCTCTGTATCATCGAAGAATATTCGCCGTTTTCTTCTTTAAAAATACGCAAAAATTGTTTGGAACGAACATCGTTTGAAAGCGGCCAAAGACGTTTGCCCGACCCGCCCGAAAGCAGGATTATATGCAAATTTTTCACCTTCTTTTTACCCAAATCTTTTCAAAAAATCCTCATAAGCGATTTTTATTCCGTCTTTCAATTTTGTTTTAGCAGTCCAACCTAAATTTTTCGCCTTTGTTATATCCACAAGTTTTCTCGGCGCGCCGTTTGGTTTTGTCGTATCCCATAATATTTCGCCGTTAAATCCTACGATTTCCGCTACTGTTTCCGCCAATTCTTTTATCGTTATATCTTTTCCAACGCCTGCGTTTATTGTTTCCGCTTCGTTATAATTATTCATTAAAAATACGCATAAATCCGCTAAATCGTCTACGAATAAAAATTCTCTTAAAGGACTTCCGTCTCCAAAACAAGTTACGCTTTTTTCGTTTGCGATTTTCGCTTCGTGAAAACGACGAATAAGCGCAGGCAAAACGTGACTTCTTTCTTTATCGTAATTATCGCCTATACCGTATAAATTTGTAGGCATAACAGAAATAAACTCTTTGTTTTTTTCATTAAAAATATATTCGGCGTACTTAAGACCGGAAATTTTCGCGAGAGCGTATCCTTCGTTTGTCGGCTCTAACGAAGAAGTCAAAAGCGCGGATTCTTTTATCGGCTGAGGCGCAAGTTTTGGATAAATGCAAGAAGAACCCAAAAACAGCAATTTTTTGCAATCGTACTCTAAAGCCGCATGAGTTACGTTCATAGAAATCATAATATTGTCGTACAAAAAATCTGCTTTTGCCGCTTGATTTGCCATAATTCCGCCGACTTTTGCCGCCGCTAAAAAAACGTATTCCGGCTTTTCTGCTGCGAAAAATTCATTTACTTTTTGCTGATTTGTTAAATCCAATTCGCTATGATTTCTTACGATAATATTCGTATAATTTTCCGATTGCAATTTGCGTAAAATCGCGCCGCCAACCATACCTCTATGACCGGCTACGAAAATTTTTGAATCTTTTTTCATAGGCATTTCACCTTCTTCATATCCTCTTCCACCATCATCTTTACGAGTTCGTTAAAACTTACTTTTCGTCTCCAACCCAGCGTAGTTTCCGCAAAAGAGCTGTCGCCTAAGAGAATTTCAACTTCTGCGGGGCGGAAAAATTCGGGGTTTACGTCAATTAAAAGTTTGCCCGTCTTTTTGTCGTATCCCTTTTCTTTTACGCCTTCGCCTTCAAATTCAATATCAATTCCCGCCGCTCTAAACGCCAAAGTCGCAAAGGCGCGTACCGTGTGGGTTTCTTTTGTCGCAAGCACGTAATCGTTGGGCTTTTCTCGTTGCAACATTAGGTACATACCCTCTACATAATCCCCCGCAAATCCCCAATCGCGCTTTGCGTCTAAATTTCCTAGAGATATTTTATCTTGCTTTTTCGCCAAAATATTTGCAACGCCTAAAGTGATTTTTCGCGTTACGAAATTTTCGCCCCTTCGCGGCGATTCATGGTTGAACAAAATTCCGTTTACCGCGAACATATTGTACGCTTCGCGGTAATTTTTCACTATCCAATAAGCGTAAAGTTTCGCCGCGCCGTAAGGCGAACGAGGGTGAAACGGCGTTTTTTCGCTTTGCGGCTCTGTTCCCGGTATTCCGCCGAAAAGCTCCGACGTTGAGGCTTGATAAAACTTCGTATCGGGTTTTGTTTGGCGAAGAGCTTCCAAAAGCCTGATAGTTCCTACGCCCGTAATGTTTGCCGTATATTCCGGCGCGTCAAAAGACGAGCCTACGTGGCTTTGCGCCGCTAAATTATACACTTCGTTCGGCTGTATTTTTCCTATTATGCGTGTAAGCGAAAGAGAATCGGATAAATCCGCCTCATAGAGATGAAAATTATCGTCTTTTATATGGTCTATCCTTTCCGTATTGTGAGAGCTTGCGCGACGAATAAGCCCCGTCACTTCGTAGCCTTTAGACAAGAGAAGTTCCGCTAAATAAGAGCCGTCTTGCCCCGTCACTCCCGTTATTATAGCTTTCTTCATACATGTTGCTCCTTTAAAATATCTCTCTTTGCGGGGTTAAATTTATTATCAGTCCGTCTCTATACTCTCTAAACAGGGCGGCGCAAAAACAAAAACTCGAATTGTTCACTATTCTGTGCTTGCACATAGCCATAAGTTGCATATCAATATAGTTGTTTGGGCTTTGATTTCCTTCTACGTATATTATGTTGTTATGCGTAAGCCCAAGTTCGTCGATATGTTCTTTGCAATACGCCAAATCGTCGCTGAAAATAAAATATGTCGGATTGCTTATTTTTTCATTCATCGCCTTTACCGCGCTCGCGTACGCCTCCGGCGGCATCGCCCAATTTAGATTTACAAAATCGCCGCGCCTTATATGAAGCGCAACGGATTCCGTTGACTTTATCTCGCTTGCGTATTTTGCGTTTTCTTCTCCGACGAGCGACGGAAATGGATTTGCTGGAATACAGTTTGCCTTCCTTAAGTCGTTAAAATAGTGTCCTATAATAGTATATATGTGATAATATATCATTCCCGCATTTTTCACGACCGCTGGAAAATAAGAAGGCATATATGTAATACTTCCCGAAAACTTCGGCGCGTTCACCTCGCCGACCACCGATATGTCATACCCCCCCCAGCAATTGTTCGGCTATTCCTTCGCCAAGTTCTGCGCGTTTTATCATATCCATATATATTTGACCCGGGATTATGTCGACGAGTTTTTTTATTTTAAATCCGAAAAGTTTTTCAAGTTCATAGCCGTTATGCGGGTTGGTATAAAAAAATATGGAAGTATCCGCTATAACGGGAGCTTTCCCGGAACATTCCAAAAACCGATAGAAAAAATATTGGCAAAGCTGATTGCCAAGCCCCCCGTTCATAAAGGTGATTCGCTCGTCGCCGTTAAGACCGTACGCCTCTCTGGCAACTTTTTTGCTTAAACTCGACAATGCGCGGGCTTCTTCTATGTTTTTCATATTGCCTCCTTAATGTATCGCTGAATTTTTGATTTTTTACGATTATACCATAAAACTATAACTATCCTCAATAAAAAAACTATCTCGCATAATCTTTACGAGATAGTTTTTTCACATATTCTCCAACCCTTGATTTTTTCTGTCAAAATATTCCCTGTCCAAAATTCCAAGCACCACTAAATTTTCATAAACGCCGTTTATAAAGAGCGTTTCCCTTATAAGACCTTCTCTTTGCAGCCCTTCGCTTTCGTAGAGATGAAGCGCGCGCTCGTTGTAGTCTTTAGAGTCCATCCAACCTCTGTGCGCTTTTAAGGTTTCAAAGGTGTATCTTTTTATGAGTTTCATCGCCTCGTGTCCGAAGCATTGACCTTTTTTCTCTATTACTATATGCGTCCACTCGATTTCTTTTGAATCAAGCTCCAAGCCTTGAATCCAAAAATAACCTATCGGGTTGTCCCCTTCTTTTTCGATTATCATTATATCCATAGCCGTTTTTGGATTTTTTATTACGTTTAAATGGTCTTCCCTTGAAAACGGCACGATAAATTTTAAATTTTCCTCGTCCGTTTCCCACTTCATAATGGTGTCAATATCTGATTCTTCCGCCACCCGAAGATATACGCGCTTTCCATCGGCTAAAATATTCATAAACTTCCCCTTTTTGACTAACACAGGGCTTCGCCCCGTACCCCACAAGGGGAACTCGTCCCCCTTGACCCCCATTTGTTTATTTTATTTCTTGCATCTTGTTTAATCTTAATAAAAGATTATTAAGTTTTTGCAACTCATTTTTATCCGTCACTCTTTTTCCCGAATAAAAATATTCGGTTGAATTTTCACCGCTTGGATTTTTATTTAAATCAAGCCTTCGTTTTAATTCGTTTACAGTACCTTCATTCCCGTCTATTAAAGATACGCTTTGAGGCAAAAGATTTCTTAACGTATCTTTAAAATAGTTGAAATGCGTGCAACCCAACACTACCGCAGAATATTTTTCAAAATCGTAAGGCGTCAGCTTTTCCGTTAAATATTTTGTTACGTTATCGCTTTCAAATTTGCCCGCCTCGGCAAAGGTCACAAGTTTTGGAAGCGCGAGCAAGTCCGTAAGATGCGCCTTGTCCACTCTTCCTATCAGCTCTTTCATCTTTTCGCCCTTCACCGTCACGGGCGTAGCTATTACAAGCACTCGTTTTTCGTCGTTTAGTTTCAGCGCGTATTTTATCGCGGGTTCCATTCCTATTATGGGGAGGTCGTACTTTTCCCGCAGAATTTTCGCCGCTACGGAAGTTGCCGTGTTGCAAGCTAAAACTATCGCGTTCGCGCCTTCATTTATAAGAAAACTTACGGCATCGTCAACATATTTTAAAATATCCTCTTTGGGCTTTTCGCCGTACGGAACGTTATCCTTATCCGCATAAAACAAAAAGTCCGCGTCTAATCTGTCTTTCGCCTCGTTTAAAACCGAAAGACCGCCGATACCGGAATCAAAAAACGCTATCTTCATACTTTATTATGCTTCTTCCGTTAAATATACCATTGGATTAAAAGTGAGTTTATGTATAAAATGCAAAAGCTCTATGCCGGAAACTTCCATTTCTATAGCTCTTGTGCCGTCGTCTTTTAAATCTATCCTTTCGGGCTTATCCTTCATATTTCCTTCGTTATCCGCAAAAACGCAGATAGAAGGCGTTTCCGTATGCCCAAACTCGCATTTTGTGACTATGCCAAAGCCGTAAATCGTCTTTAATATCGTGCCTACCGGGTAAACCGCAACATTGTTGAAAAAGAGATGAATAAGACTTTCGTCAAAATGCCCCTTGCTGAGGTTTACCATAATGTTTCTCGTGACCGACGGCGTGTACGGGCGTTTATACGAACGCTCGCTCGTAAGCGCGTCGTAGACGTCGGCTATCGCAACTACCTTAGAAAAGCTGTGTATTTCGTTCGATTTTTTGTTGTGAGGGTAACCGGAGCCGTCTAATCGCTCGTGGTGTTCTTCCGCTATTCTCGCCAAAATCTCCGGATGCGGGAGCATATCCGCCATTTCCATTATGCGTCTTGCGCCCTCTTCGGGGTGATGCTTTATTTCAGAAAATTCTTCATCGTTAAGTCTGCCGTTCTTGTTTAAAATCTCAGAAGCTACCTTTATTTTGCCTAAATCGTGCAAAAGACCGCCAAGTGTTAAAAGCGAGAGTTCTTCTTTGGGGAGTTTCAAAAGCCTTCCTATCATGGCGGAAATAATGGAAACATTTACGCTATGGGCGAAAGTATAAGTATCGTGCAGACGAATATCCGTAAGTTGCAAAAGATTTTCCGGGCGATCGATAACGTCGTACATAATAGAATCCGCAATTTTTTGCAGTTCGTTTATATCAAGTTGCCCGGAACTTTCAACGGCGGAAAAAGTTGCGCTCATACGCTCTATAGCGTTTTCCCTCGTCGCCTGCTGCACAACGTCTGCCATCTTTACTTTATTTAAAGGCAGTCCCCGCATATAATCACCTCGCCTTTAAGCATTTTAAAGGTAAAACAAAATCAGTGAAAATAACATAAACCAATTATACACAAGAATTAAACAAAATAAAAGAGAATTTTAGCAATTTTAGCTATGTACTTATCATTATTCTACAAGCAATGGATATATTCCTTCTATTATGGCAAGCATTTATTTTATATTTATGTTCACCTTGTAGAGTCTGGCGTAAACTTTTCCCGCATCGTCTTTTTCCTCGTGAAGCAAAACAAAATCCTTATCGTGAGGAAGCATAGCAAATAATACGCCGTCCCCTTCTTCAACGAGCATATAGTTAAAATTATACTTTTCCACAAAATCGCGATAATAAATTTTTCCATTAATTACGTCAATATATTCGCCTATTATGCTAAAATCCTTGCCGCTGTTTTTCGGCGCAAAAATTTCAGGGCGCGCGTCCATATAACATTTTATTCCGCGATATTCCGCATACGCCCCCGTGTTAAATCCAGTGAAAAAAATCAAATCTTTCGCATCATTTTCACCTAACAACACGTCTATACATTCCTTGTATTTTTCTCCGATATAATCTTTTTCGGAAGTCCTGTTTTGAAAATTCATACTTGCAATCAAAACGTATGGCAAGAGCAAAACCAACAACCATTTTATCCTCTTTAAGCCGTCGTTTTTTCCGTAACAAACGGCAAACACCGTTAAAGATACAAAAAGAAATATTAAATATATTATATGTATAGCAGGTAAGGGAAAAATTGAGTCTTTTTGAATAATTTGATAAATTACGAATAAATCTATAACAATAAAAGGCAATAAATGTAAAAAAGTCCAATTCAATTTTGCAAGTTTAAATTCATAATTGCGCAGATTGTAAGCAAAAACAAAAGTTCCCAAAGAGTAGAACAAAAATACATTTCTTATGGCAAGCATAGCCAAAAAGCCAAGACCCGCAAAGAGTAAAATCAAATAAAGCGGCGTCTTTTTCCTCGAAATCAATACTACGCCCGAAAATAAAAATACGAAAAAAAACAACGAGTATACAAAAAAGAGGGAGGAAAAATCAAATTTTAACGTCATAGGCTGAACTTCGCTTATAATTCCGTGAACAGCAGGGTCGTAAGAAGTAAACAAAAAAGCCATAGCATTAAAACCGTAAGGGTTTAAAAAACCGACGAAAAAACTTATAGTCGCAGTAAAAACTATGGGCATTATATCAAATTTTTCACCCAAATATTCTTTGTCTAATTTAGTTAAAATTCTAGCAAAAAAAGTCGCCGTAAACGGAAGCATCAAAACGAAAATCATAGGCCAAAGAGCGGCATGAAGATTGATCATCAAAAGCGAAAAAATCGGAATAAGAAACAAATATTTATTTTCATTTGTTTTTGCATATTTTAAGAGCAAAAAAACTTCCGCAAGAAATATAAGAGCGGAAAAAATTTGCGGGCGCGTCACCAAAAAAGGGGAGGCTATCAACACGCCGAAAAAAAGCGTTAAAATCTTTGAAAGAGCAACATTATCGCTTAAAAAAAGACAAATTTTTTCGTATATAAAAATAATAAAAAATCCAATAATAATTACAAAAGCGATAACGCCCTCCGCGCCAAAATAATGAAAAATTTCCCAATAAATAATATCCGTCGCCCATTGTTCCAACACAAAATTGAGCCCTTCGTGCATAGTAAAAGGCTCCGTATACGGAAAACCGTTTTCCGCAACAAATTTTCCGCTGTTTAATATAAACCAAAAATCGGAATCAAATTTTAAACGCGTAAACAAGAGTCCCATAAAAGGCAGTAAAAAAAATAGAGCTTTCGCTCCAAAATTTCCGATTTTTTGCATAAAACGCCTCCCAAATTTCACTCTTTACAATTAACCGATTTAAGCCCGTCAAATTTTTTTTATCCTTTCTATAATGTCATCATATAAATCAGCTCCTTACGCTTTCTAACTCGCCGCGACTTCTTTTTTCACATAACCCTTTTTCTTTAAGAGTTCTTGAAAATAATCCTTCATTTGTTTTTCCGTTAAAGGCGGGCAGTCCTCGTCAAAAGTTATGGGCGCGTCTTTAAGATTTTCCAATTCTTTTGCCACATGGTCAGGCATTGGCTTACTAAAATCAATATAATGAGTTACTAGCATAATACATTCCCTCCTCCACTCTTGTCGCTTTTCTTGCTGATATTATACGAATAGTTTCATTATGACGAATAGTATAAACCACAAAGAGGATACTTTTTGCCATACCTATAGTTATCCATCTTTCTTCCGTCCAACTATGATCAGTATCCGGAAAGACAAGGCGTTTTTCATCATCGAACACCCAAGCGGCGGATTCAAAACTCACATCATGTTTCCGCTTATTTATTCTATCCTTATTTTCGTCCCATTCAAATTTTTGCATACAACACCATCCTTTTATATTATTTTACCATAAACCCCATACAGCGTCAATTTAACAAGCGCACAAAAAAAGAGGCTTTCGCCTCTTTTTTTAATCCCACGATATGTTGCTTGGATTTGCAAGTTTTATGCTTGACGTTTTTGTTAAAATACGCACTTTAGAGCCTTGACCGCTGCCACCACCCATACCATAGTTCACATACTTATAACTGGCGTTGTCGCCGCGAAGCGTTAAATTATCCGCCATTATCGTGCCTTCAAAACTCGCTCCGCCAGCGTTTACAATAACTTGACTGGCGTATGGCGCGTATACATAACCTGAAAAAGTTTGACCGCTTGAAATATTAAACGCAACCTCCGCTGTACCGTTGTATATAAATATAACGGGTCGTCCGTTGCTTGCGGTAACATCTAAATTTATATGTTGATTGACCGTTTCATCAATATAGAGATACACAGGCTCGGTACCTGAAATCGAACTGTTAAGATTTATTGCTAAGTTGCCGTCGCCAGTTGTAGTATAAGCACAATTTTCCGTCAGCATCGAAGCGTCCACCGTTTTATTTCCGGCATTGATATCCAAAAACTTATCGTATCCATCGGAACTTCTGTAATTATCGCGAGCTACCCCATAAGCGTCCCATTCGGCTTGCGACGATTGCCAAGTCGGCACATTTCCTATAGGATCCGGCAAGCCCATTGCCGCTCTTGCTTTTGCCGGTAAAGCCGTTTCATCGTAAGGCTCGTAATAAGCCTCCGAATGATACTTCATATCGGTATCTTTAATCACGGCATCTTCTATGGTCATATTATTTTTGCTAGCTTCGGATTTTAAGAAAGCGTTTAACCCCGCCATTTGCGAGCTATATTTGAAATGATCATTATCCTCCATATTTTTCAAATACGCTTTTCCATCTTCATCAGATTTTGCATTCAGCGTACCGTCGGTAACAACGATATTTCCGTCAAAGGTTGTGGATACTTGCCCCGCCATAGTAACAGTATCCGGGTTATTGACAGCATTAACCGCGTCAAAGTGACTTTTGACGATAAAAAGCTCGTCGCCCGATGTATTTTCCTCCGCAACAGACCAAGCGATAGCCGCGATGGCGCTTGCGCTAACATCTTGCTGTTCTCTTCCTATGATACGCAAAAAATAAAGAGGAACGGTCTCCTGTAAATCAACTCTGTAATATATGGCATTGTTATCCGCATCTTCTTTAGCTTGAGGAGCCGGCGTAAGCGATATTTCATTTTTTATATTGTTTTTTTCCGCATTTTCTTCCGCATATTCTCTTGCTTCAGCGTCCGCCGCAGGGTGAGATGACACGGTATCGGGAGAGCGAGTATCGTTACTTGCCGCAAATTCCCTCGCGCCCGCAAGCGCCGCCGCGTCCGCCGCGTTTTGAAGACGCGTCTTATGCACGTAGAGATTGCCAAGATCAAAGGCAAGTCCTACGCATATCATCATAAGCGGAAGAAGGAGCGCGGTAAAAACGATAATCGCGCCTTTTTCTTTAGCGTTTTTTAACTTCTTAATCATACAACCGCCTCTCCTACTACTGCAATTTCATACTTCAACCAACCTCATCCCCTCACAAATCCCGAGTCTATCCGCCTCGCCTGCCGCGACTTCCACCACGCTTTCAGCTTTTAGACACGCGGAAAGCCCGACCCAAGTCGGAAGATTTTTCACGATTTTCAAAACTTTCATATCCTTATCAAGATAAATAACGTCTATCGAAAACCGCATAAACATCATATGCACGGAATTACAAGGGGTTATCAAAAGACCCGTTGACGGGGGAAGTTTCTTTCTCCCCATAAGACCCAAAAATCTTTTGAAAAATGTATCGGCTGTTTCTATATGAATGATATTGTCGACACCATCAATTCTAAACTTCTTTTTCATAAAATAATAAAGTTTTTTCTTTCTCTCTTTCTTAACCTACATATTCTTCATCAAGAACAATATGGACGGCATAAGCACCACCACGAAGAGCGCGGGGAAGATGAATATAACAAGCGGGAATATAATCTTAACCGGCGCTTTTAACGCTTCGCCTTTTGCGTACTGACGGCGGCGTTCGCGCATATTATCAGCTTGATTTTCCAAAGTCGTCGCCATACTCGTGCCGAGACGCTCCGCCTGTATTACGGAAGTCGTAAACAAATAAACCTCTTGCACGTCGCAACGCTGCGCCATTTGTCTTAAACTTCTCGCGCGGGGCATACCCATACGCACATCGCGTTGCATACGAACACATTCGTCGATTAAAGGGCCTTTCATACGATCGACTATTTTAGTAAGTCCGCCGTCGAAAGAAAGCCCCGCCTGCACGCTTACGCAAAGAAGATCCAAAAATTCGGGAAGTTGTTTTGATATGAGTTTCTTTCTTTTTTGTATCATTGAATTTAAAATGGCAAACGGCAAGAACGCGCCGATAGCCAAACTCACCATTAAAATAGCCGTACGCTGCACGAACGGGAAAGTCCCTTCCGAAACGTACATAAACGCCAGCAAAAAGCACAGCGCGACGGAAAAAAGCCAACCGCAAGCGAAAGCGTTGACGCTCCATTCTCCGAGTTTGCCCGCCATCATTATCTTTTGCTCTATCATGGCGCGAATGCCCGCGGGCGCAAACTTCATCAAGGTATTCGTTATGCCCTGAAAGAGCGGTACGATAGTACGCTCGACAAAAGGAATTTCCTCGATGCTCCCCGCGTCCGCCATTTCGCGTTTAGCTTTAGAGCCGTAACGAATATCCCTTAAGCGTTGCTGGACTTGCGTCTTTGGGATAAGGCGGGTCATCACAAAAAAATAGACGAGCATGAAGACAAATAGCCCGCATGCCAACGCCGCCGCAAATATCATCATACTCATCACTCCGAAAAATTATTTTATTATTTATTTCTATTTTGTGGTATTTTTATTTTGTTATTTTTATTTTGTTATTTTTTTGTTTGTTGCTGTTGTAGAGTTTTTGCAAATATTTTTACTTTTCGTTGTCTTCATTTTTCTTTGCTCGTGCAAAGAAAAACGAAGCAAAAAGAAAGCACGCAAAGGGGGCTTGCCCCCCTCTTGACACCCCCCCACAACCGCTTCGCTCTTATATGGAGGCGTTGTCATTGAGGCTGTTGAAGAAGTTTGCAAATGTTTTTAGTTTTCGTTGTCCGCTAAAATCGCATCACGCGATTTACGCGGACGCGCCCCGTCCTTGGGGCGCACTCAATTTGCGCTTTAGTGGTTATTGGTTGAGGTTTTGATACTATGAAAATTTTGTATAATTGCAACCCCTGCCACAAAGCGCAAACAAGGAGCGGTAATGCGGCGCAGGACGCGCCGCGCGAAGCGTTTGCCGCAGGACGCGGCAAAGCAAGCAACGAAAAGCGCATATTATGCCAAAATTCTTCAATAGGCTCATTTTATAGTTTAAATTCTTAATTTGCAGGGGTCAAGGGGGCGGCGTCGCCCCTTGCGTGTTTTCTTTGGTTCGTTTCTTTTGCACGAGCAAAAGAAATGAACACCACTAAAGTGAAAATTATGCTAAAACCCTACAACATCAACAAAACCAAAAAACAATTTATTTTTTTGCCTCTTTCGGCAAATACTTATCTTCGCCCGATTCAAGATACAACAATATTTCGTTAATTTCATCGCCGCTCCAACCTTTAGCTTTTAACCAAAGAATAAGCCTTTTTACTTCTGCCATATTCATTTCTATCGCCGCCTATCTTCTTCAAATCAATTTCTAATCTTCTCTCTCCTCAATCTCCCCTTTAAATATATCGTTAGGAAGATCGACACCATTCATCTGGAATTTCTCTATAAAGCCCGGCTGCAAGCCCGTCGACTTATAACTCCCCACGGATTTCCCGTTGTCGTCTATATGGTCTTGCACATAGCGGAAGAGGTCTTGAAGGACTATCGTGTCCCCTTCCATTTTCTGTACTTCCGTAACGTATGTAATCTTTCTGCTGCCGTCCTTTATGCGGGACTGCTGAATTATTATGTCTATCGCGGAGGCTATCTGCTCACGAATAGCGCGAACGGGAAGCTCCATGCCCGCCATAAGCACCATCGTTTCAAGACGCGAGAGTACGTCGCGCGGGGTGTTCGCGTGCGCCGTGGTAAGAGAGCCGTCGTGACCGGTGTTCATCGCTTGAAGCATATCTAGAGCCTCGCCGGAGCGAACTTCGCCTACCACTATTCTGTCGGGGCGCATACGAAGCGCGTTTCTTACCAAGTCGCGGATAGTTACCTCGCCCGTGCCTTCTATGTTTGCGGGGCGGGATTCAAGCGTTACAACGTGTTCCTGTTGCAAGCGAAGCTCCGCTGCGTCCTCTATCGTTACTATGCGTTCGCCGTCGGGAATAAACGACGACAAAACATTTAGCGTCGTGGTTTTTCCCGAGCCCGTACCGCCGGAAACCAAAATATTTAATCTCGCTTTAACGCAAGCGCGAAGGAATATCGCCATATTTTCCGACAATGTGCCGAAGGATATTAAGTTTTCAACGGAGAGCGGAGTTTTCGAGAATTTACGGATAGTTACGCAAGGTCCCACCAATGACAGCGGCGCGATTATGATATTTACGCGCGAGCCGTCTTGAAGTCTTGCGTCGACAAGCGGCGAAGACTCGTCTATGCGGCGTCCCAGCGGCGTTAAGATACGCTCCACTATATTCATCAAATGCGCCGTATCGTGGAACTGCACTTTTGTCAGCGTCAGTTTTCCCATCTGCTCCACGAAAATCTGTTTCGGACCGTTTATCATAACTTCCGTTATAGTTTCGTCCTTTAAGAGGGGCTCGATAGGTCCCAAGCCGAGCATTTCGTCGCAAATATCGGCGACTATTCTCGCTCTTTCGCCTCTCGGCACGGAGAAAGGATTTTCGTCCAGCACTCTTTGGCAATACGCGTCGATTAGTTCTTCAACCTGCTCGCGATCGCCGCCCGTTGCGGACAAAATCTGCTGTTCTTCCGGGTTCATCTCGTCCACTATGCGCCTATGTATCGCAAGTTTAAGCTCTTGATACGCGTCCTCCGTGGTTTCGCTTTGGCGACCCGCAAATATGGAGCGTTGTTTCAAGACTTCGCCCTTCGGTCTTCCTAACCTTTCCAATAAAAGCGACATTTATCAACACTCCTTACTAACACAGGGGCTCTGCCCCCGTACCCCCGCAAGGGGAACTCGTTCCCCTTGACCCCTATATTTATTTTACTTATTTTCAATATTATTTTCCGCTAATTACCCGATGCGTTTGTCGCCTCATCGTGCATACTGTATTTAATCATATATGTATCGGGAGGAAAAGATGAGTTAAAATATCCATTCTTAACCACGCTTACTCCCGGAAAATTCGGATTTAACGTCGTCGTTATAGTTACCTGTACTGAATCATCAAGTTCTCCTGCGGCAATATCAAAATTAGTGTCATCATCAGGCCATGTATACAAATTTGAAAGCAACTTCGTACTGCTTCTATAGTTGGTTCTTATATCTGCGTATTTTTCACTGCCCTGCAACGCAGCCTCTCTTGCGCTGCTCCTTGCAACATTTGAAAGAGTCATATAGTCGGCAAACAACATTCCGCATACTATTATTGAAAATACCAAAGCGAGAAAAATCGGAAGGACTAATGCAAATTCTACGACAGCCTGCCCTCTTTGCTTTTTCATTTAATATCCTCCCTTTTAAAATCAATAAATCTGAAAATAAATCGCGCTGACTTTATTATCCCTCTTCAACCTTATCATAAAGCTCCACAGTATTATCAAAGGAATTGGAAACCTTTTCCTTTAAACCGCCCGAACCGATAACAACAGCAATAACCACAACAAAGGCAAGAAGAATAGCGTATTCCACTATACCCTGTCCCTTTTCGTCAAGACGACACTTTAGGGAAACAAATTCAAAAACCCCTTGACCGAAGTTCATACAAGCACCTCCGGCTATTGCCAATATCAGAAATCCGTAACATATTATAGCTGTAACAAAATCTTATTTGCGGGAAGAGCACTCCTCCCGCAAATAAGACCCACACTCTAAAACTGCGTTTTAAACGTTTTGCATTAGGACGCAAACAAGCTGGCAGTATTGTCAAATGCGCCTTTTACTTTGTCCTTCAACGCGCCGGAATTGCCGATAGCTGCCGCAACAACGACAACGAAAGCGAGGATAAGAGCGTACTCAACGATACCTTGACCTTTTTCATCCATAGAGCTGAGATAACGAGCCTTGAAATAATCCCAATAGAGTTTCATAACAAAATCCCCCTTAAAATATAATAAATTCTATATCAAGCCTGATATAGGCAAGACATCAAATTTCAATATCCACAATTTTTTGAATTGCAAAGAATCCAACAAATTCAAGAACAATCGCCGCGCCAATAGCCATTCTGCCCAAAGGATCTTCTATAAGCGGCGTCAAGTACCCCGGATTTACGAAAGAAAGTATGCCCGCAAGCGCCAAAGGAAGAGCCGCAAGTATCCAACCCGACGCGCGTCCCTGCGCCGTCAATGCCATTACTTCTCTTCTCATTCGTATGCGTTCATTTATGGTATCGCTTATGGTGTCAAGTATCTGCGCCAAAGAGCCGCCTACCTGACGCTGTATCAAAACGGCAGTCACCATCAGCGAAAAATCGGGACTTCCGACGCGCTTGTCCATATCCTCAAGCGCGCGTTCCATTCTCGTGCCGATGTTCATTTCGCGCATAACTTTCGCGAATTCTTCGCTAATGGGCGGCTCCATTTCTTTTGCTACAAGCTCCATAGCCTGCAAGAAGGAAAAACCCGCGCGCATAGCGTTTGCAACCATTGTTAAGCAGTCGCCAAGCTGATTTGTAAAGACTTCGCGACGATGTTTTATACGGAACTGAACATATACCCATTCGCCGATGAGAGCTACAACCGCAACCACAAGCGCGTTCCATATATTCATCGTCAGGAGCATTGTTATAATGCCGGCGAACACCGCGCCAAAAAGCGCGACAACGACAAATTCGGAGCCTAAAAGCGGAAGTCCCGCCTGTTGCATCGTAAAGTCTAAATTTTCCGCTTTTTTTACCGACTGGAATTTTTTCGCGATAGAGCGGACTACATTCATTAAAGTTGCGGCTATTTTTTCGTCGCTTTGAGGAGTCGTAGGGTCTTCCGGGCGAGGAGCCGCGTCCGCGTAATAGCGCATACGCTGACTTATAGCCGAGCGATTCCGTCTTGCGTATTCAAGGAAGAACACGAAAGCGATAAATACCAATATACCGCATACAATAGCGACTATTATTGTCATGATGCGCCTCCGCGTCTTATGATTTCATCCGCCATTTTATTGATATTTGCCACAAGCGGACTGTTAGTCTTACTCTCAACCGCCATTTTGCCGTTATTCGCCGCGGCGGAAACCATTAAATATTCGTTGGGTAAAATCGCGTTTACCTCAAAATTAAGCTCGTTTGAAAGCCAGCGTCTCTGATTTTCGTCGCAAGGAGAAACGCGGGTAAACACAGGCTTAATCTTCGCGTCGCAATCCGGCAAAACCTTAAATATTTCAAGGGCGCGTTTCATATGATGTATTTCATATCCGCCGCTTATCATAGCCGTTAAATACGTTCTTGACGACAACTCGACGGCAGATATTGAAATAGGATTAAACCCGGGCGGGAGGTCTATCAGTATATATCTAAACAAACTCTGCGCCATTTTTACGACTTCTTCAAAGGAGTGAATATCGACAAGCTCCGCGTAATCGGGCTTTTTCGTGCCGCAGAGAATTTTCATCTTATCGACTTCCGGCACTTCCACAAAATATGAATTAAGCGTAACCGGCGACAAGAACTTTACGTCCCTCGACGCTTCCACTATTGTGCTTTTAGGCGATAAATTAAAGAACACGGACAAATCGCCGAACTGCAAATCCGCGTCTATTACGCCGACCGCCTCACCGCTCTTTCTTGCAAGCGACAACGCCAAGTTTGAAATAAGCGTCGTTTTTCCGCTTTTGCCCTTGGGGCTAAAGAACGCGATAGTCTCCGAAGACGCCGCCATACCGGTTTTGCCGAAGGTATCGACAGCCTCCAAAAACTCTTTCGCGGTAAAGGGTTTCAGCAAATACCCTTTCGCGCCGGATTGCACCATGCGCGCCGCGTTGTTCGCGTCCCAGTTGTCGCTTAAGCAAAGTATCGCCGCGCTTGGGAAGGTGGATGCAAATTCCGGTATAAGCGCGAGATTATGTCCCGAATCAATATCCAGCAATATGAGATTCGGCTGATACATCGCCCCTTGCCCTAATGCGTCGCCGGCTTGTTGGAAACGCGCCTCAAGCTCAAAACCCTCTACGCCCCTTAAAACGCTTGAGAGCCTTTCAAGCATCACGCGGTTATTCTCTATAAGTATAACTTTATAAGCCAAAATCTCACCTTCTCGTTAGCTTTTAAACAGCTTGCTGAACCAGCCGCCGCCGTTCTCGCCGAAACCTTCTTCCGCCTCGCGATTTGTATACTTTCGCACCAAGGCTTTTAAATCCTGCGACAAGCCGTTGTCGGAAGTATAGACAAGCGGTATGCCCTTTTCTATGGAATCCTTCGCAGGCTCGAAAGCGTTCGGCAAAACGTGATAGAACGACTCGCCAAGAAGCGCCTCAACGTCTTCCAAATCTATCTTCGTCTTGGAGTTGGAGCGGTTAAGCACAAGTCTTACCTTGTTGTTTTCGTAACCGAGGCTCCTTATGGTGTCGCAACCGATTTTCATATTTTTTATTGTCGGTATAAAGTCCACTATTCCGAGGAAAGTAATAATCGTGGACATATCCATAAGCGCAAGGTTAAGCTCGCTGAACGCCGATGTGGTATCAACGACAACGAAGTCAAAGTTGTACTGTATTTCGCTTAAAATATGTGTCGCCGCTTTGGTCTGTATGTTGTACGCCTCTTCGAGTTTATCCGGCGCCGGCAACACGTGAAAAGTCCAATTTTTGTAATAATACGGCGTCAAGAACTCTTTTACATCGAAAGCGTCAACATTTTCAGACGCCGCTTTTTGCGCGTCAAACAGCGTCTTTTCGTGGGGAAGAGCCAAATAATTGGTCACGTCCCCGAATTGCAAGTCCATATCCGCGATGGCGACCCTATATCCTTCTCTCGTTAATTCCGCCGCCATATTTATCGCTATAAGCGTCTTTCCCACGGCTGAGGCCGTGCTAAAGACCGTGAGCACTATCCCTCTGCGCCCTTCTTCCTCCATTTTACGGCCTCCTTTGGCTTTTCATAACACAGGGGCTTCGCCCCCGTACCCCCACAAGGGGAACTCGTCCCCCTTGACCCCCATTTTTTATTACGGGGTCAAGGGGCGAAAGTCCCTTGCGGAGTCGAGAGGCAGAGCCTCTCGTAGGGTTTGGGGCAACGCCCCGATATATCAAGGTGTGTTTACATTTGCAAATTTGCCGTAGTCGCTGCCGGAACTCTCCGCGCTTCCGCCGGTTTCACGTTGCCAACGCTCGTACATACGAGTGCCGGGATTTTCCGGATTTTCCGCCATTTCTTTTTCTTTCTTCTCTTTTTCCTCTTTTTCGAGTTTTTCTTCTACTTCTTTAGGCAGCGGCGGATTATTCACATCGACGAGATTTCTCTGATCCGCTTCGTACTGATTTTTCGCGTACCATTCGGTCATCTTGTCGGTCATTTGAGCGGGATCGTCCTGCGACACTATGCGCGGGGTGAGAAGTATCACAAGCTCGCGTTTTTCGTTGTCGTTGGTGTGATGCTTAAAGAATTCGCCGATTATGGGAAGCGAGGAAAGGAGCGGGACTTTCTTTACGACTTTGGCGTCTTCGGAATTCAAAAGTCCGCCGATAACCATTGTCTTGCCTGCGTCTATATGTACAAGAGAATGTACATCGCGTTTTCTGACGGCAGGCATACGGATACTGTTACTTATAATGCCGTTATCCCAGTCCGGCGTACTTACTTCCGCATGAACTTCCGCAGTTACGTCGTCATTTTCACCTATAACGGGGTCAATATTTAGGCGAATACCGTAACTTTTCCATTCATAGCTGATTTCGCCGTCTTTGTTGGATTTTGTATAAGGTATCTCGCCGCCAATGTGGATTTTGGCTTTGGAACCGCTTACAGTCGATATGCTTGGGCGAGAAAGGATTTTCGCTTTGCCCTTCTTCATAAGAAGTTCCAAACGAGCGTTCACTTGAGCAAAACTATTAACAAACCAGTTTTGCCCGCGAGGGTTGCCTGCATTGCTCCTATGAATACCGGAACCAGCATAAAATGTGTTCTCCTCGCCTATATATTGTTCGCCCGATGGGTTGCCATAAGTAAGTCCCCATTTATCCTCATCATCGTTGCTAACTTCCACAATTTGCGCCTCTATGCGAATCTGTGTAGGCGCCTCTATCACAAGCAGATCCACAACATTTTCATAAGTGCCGTTGGATCTGTACGCCACATCGTATTCAAACTTTTCGTCATCGGTGCCGCGACGTTTTGGGTCTTGAAGTTTGTCGCCCGTATACAAGCTTGCGATTTTAACGGCGCGGTCATGCTCAACTTGGTCGCGAACTCTGCCTTCCAAAAGAACGCGTTTCTTACCGCCTATTGTGGCTACGCGAACATTGACGCTCGGAAGCCCGATGGCCTGCTTAATGGAACTCGACATACCCGCATCGTTTGCGCCGACAGTTATAACATAAGTGTCGGTAACGCCGCCGCGCCATACAAGCAAACTGGTGGAACCCACTTTTTTGCCTACCACCAAAAGCTCGTTATTGGTGCCGTCGAGGGTAACCACATCGGCAATTTGAGGATCGCCTATCGCCACTCTCGTAATATTCCCTTTCGCAAAGAAACGATGCGATTCTCCTTCGCCTATATCAATGGTTTCAGACGCATACGCCGTGGACGCAACCGCGAACACCGCAGGCACCAACGCTGAATTTAGCATTACTTTCGACGCTTTTTTATAAAAATCCTTCTTGTCGGAAGAAATTTCGCTGAATACATTTATCCTTTTAAACATATTTTTTAGACTGTATTTATTCATCTGCATCACTCTTTCGTAGACTGTACGCCGCGAATTACTTCTATTTTTGCCACTCCTCTGTCATGTTTGGGAGCCGCCGTCTGCGCGCTACTGCCGCTTGCAGGCGCGCTGTAATTTGCCGCAGGCGCGGGCGCCGCCGCTACAGGAGCGGGAGCGGGCGTTGCCGCGCGATTTTGCGCCGCGGCCGCTTTGCCGTTGTCTAATGTTATGGCATAAGAAGTATCCATTATGTATCTGTTGCTCGGCTTGAAGGGTCTTAATGCGAGATAAAGGGTGCCTACTTTAGACGCAACCGATATTCTCATAGCCTCTTCGGGTCTAACGGCGAGTGTAGCCGTCGCAGGTTTTTCTATAGTCTTAATACTGCCGTCGGTGGTTTGGACTTTGTCTTTGTTTTTATCGTCTTTTTTATCTTTGCTCTGTGTTTCGGAAGGCGCGCCGCTCGCTGTTTCAACGGCTTTGTTGATGCCTAAAAGAAGTACGTTTTGCATAACGACTTCGCCCGTAACCGCGCCGTTTTGCAGTTTATCCGAAACGAGCATAACATCTACGTAATCGCCCGGCATTGCAAAGCCCGCGACGCCGGTTACGTCGTCAATAGCCAGCGTAATCGCTCTGCAGTCTTCGGGAATAACTCCTGGGAAACCTGCGGCTCTCTTATCCGAATAAAGTTTTTTAGCCGTGATGACGTCGCCCGCCATAATAGCGACTTTGGCAGGTTTTCCCACTATGGACACCATTTCTTTTAAAGCGTCCTCCGGTACCGCCGACTGTGGGAGTTCCAAGACGCGGAGCATTTCTTCCTTAATTTCCGTACGAGGCGTTATATCGGTTTTTGCCGCGACAACCTTCACCATCGTAAGATCTGTTTTTTCTTTCGCTTGTTCTTCTCCCTTGCCGGATAACGCCACAAACACAAGGAAGAACGCCAAGAGCCCCGCGATAAGGCTCATCGCGAGCAAGCCTTTCGGAGTCATACTCTCAAAAAAGCTTGAAATTTTTTCCATTAAGTTCATGGACTCCACGTCCCTTTCTAAAAAATTAAAACTATAATTGCAATCTTTCAAGAACAACCTCTTGAAAGAAAAAGCCTAGAATAAAACTGTAATAATTATAGCATGCAAATTTTTGTTTGCTTGAAAATTATCTAAAATTAAACTGTAATTTATTTGAAAATTCAAACGGCGTTTTCAGAATGATTTTGATTTTCATTTTCGTTTTGTGAAAATTCTTTTTATTTGTCAGTAATTAGACAATAATTTTTAAATTCCTGCAAGATAATAAATTTTTTTGGTAATTTTGTCCTAGATTGTTTACTTTCTGGATTTGTTTTTGGTGTTTTTGGGCAAAAACATCTTGCTTATAAACTGTTTATGTGATATACTCATCGTAAGATTAGACGCAGGGATGGACGGAGGGCCATAGGCTTCTACAGTACTGGTTCCGTAGATACGACTGCGTCTTTTTTGTATTCTTCTGTCGGTAATGTATGATTATAATATTGTATTTCTCCGTTATTTCGGCGAATAACAGTAATTTCAACGGGAATTGCTTTTTCTTCTACAGACACCATAGTATGCAGATAATAAAAATGTTCCTTTTTGTGAGTAAGTTTAACGGATTGTTTATCCGATATATCGGTTGCGTTACGGATAAGTTCGGGTAAATATTTTATTATTAAAAGTTTGTGAACTTTTGCGCTGCTGTTTTTCATTTTCTTTTTCCCTGAATTTGTAAAATTCACAATGCCGTTTTTATCAATACTTATCTTTTTCAAGTTTTCATTTTCAACACTTACTCCCTGCAAGCGTGTCGCATAATATGTCACGGCTTTTTCGCGCAGTTCCTTGATATCTGCGTAATCGCCAAATTCTTTCCCGCTTACTTTTATCATAAATATTCCCCTTTGTGTTTCATCGTTGTTGATATTCGCCAAATTTATATCTATTCCTTCTTGCCGCTTAAGTTCACGGATACCAAAAAGTTAAAATTTATGCTAAAATACAAGAAATTTGCTTTAAGGGGCGATTATATGAATTCGTTGATATTTGCCGGAATTTTTGCCGTTTTATACGGATTTCTTACTTCTTTTATAGGAAACAAACTGATAGATTTTCTCCTTATGCGAAAGCGTTACGAACTCACCTTCCCGGACGATATGTATATAAGAGGAAAAAATCGCAAATTCTTCCTGTTTACGTTAAGCGCGATTTCGGCTTTTTTTATGATTTTAAATTTAGAGCCGTTCGCCCTCGCTTTTGCGCTGCTTTTTGCCTTCGGTATGATAATCGCAACCCGCACGGATATGGAGCAATACCTTATCTTTGACGTTTGGCTCATACCCTGCGCTATTATCGGCATTATCGCCGTACTCGCTATGAATTTGCCGTTCAAAGAACACATACTTACCGCTGCCGCCCTCTTTGTCGTTACGTTTATATTCGCTATATTTTCAAAAGGCGGAATGGGAGGCGGCGACGTAAAACTTTTAGCGGTGATAGGGCTGTGGCTCGGCTATGACTTGGGGCTTCTAACCTTCGTGTTCGGCGCGGTTTTGGGCGGCGTATATTCTTTATTTCTACTGATAACAAAAAAAGCCGATAAGGGAACTAGCTTCCCCTACGGCCCGTTTTTTACAATTTCCGCGCTAGTCGCCCTCGCCCTTTGCGGATTTCAGTATTAAGTCGGCAAAAACCTCGGCGCGGCTAAAAACAGCGGACATCTCGGCGGATGCCCCCTTCTTTTGTCGCAGGTTTCTTCTTTGTCGCACCATTTATTCAGCGTTTCGCTTTTCCAAAGAGGTCCGCCGCCGCCTTTATCCGTATAGAGTATCTCTATTTCCTTTCGCTCGTTATCAACGGGGCAAGCCGCCCGATGCGTAAATTTTTTCTCAGCCATAACAACACCTCAAAAGCATATACTTACACTTATACATTTCTAATGAAAACAGAAAATTCCTGCTTATAACCGATAAAAAATTATTGAAAGCGATGTTATGAACACTTTAAAAGACTTATTAAACTATGCGCTTGAAACTTTACAAAGCGCAAATACGGTAAATCCGCGTTTGGAAGCCGAAGCGTTGTTGTCGGGATTTCTCCGAAAAGATAAACTGTACCTCATAACCCACAGCGACGAACTTATTAAAGAAAACGATGTCAAACTTTTTAAAGTTATATTAAAACGTCGAGCTATGGGCGAACCGCTCGCGTATATATTGGGCAAAAAAGAATTTTACGGCAAAGAATTTTTTGTCAACAAATCCGTTTTAATACCTCGACCTGAAACGGAATTATTGATAGATTTAATAAAAGAACATACTAACGACGAAATAAAAATACTTGATTTATGCGCAGGCTCCGGTTGTATCGGGCTTACTTTAGGAAGCGAACTACCGCTTTCTAAAGTAACGCTTTCAGACGTTTCAAAAGACGCTCTTGCCGTTATAAAAAAGAACGCTCTGATTTTAGGATTAGAGAATAAAGTCAAACTAATTGTTTCGGATTTATTCCAAAATATTAGCGAAAAATTCAACGTTATAGTAAGCAATCCTCCTTATATCCCGTCGCGCGATATATTAGGTTTAGAAACTTCCGTAAGGGACTACGAGCCCAAAATTGCGCTGGACGGCGGCGCGGACGGGCTTACGTTTTACAAAAAAATAATCCCTGCGGCAAAAAAATTTCTTGTGCCGAAAGGAAAAATATTCTTTGAAATCGGTTTTGACGAAGCAGACGCAGTAAAAGCGATATTATCCGAAAATAATTTTTCGGATATAAAGGTTTACAAAGATTTAGCCGAACTGGATAGAGTGGTTATGGGAACTTTTCAATAAACGCAAAACAAAAACAAGCCGCAGACGGGATTTTTACCGCCTGCGGCTTATTTAGCGCATTATTTATTTTTTCAAAAGTTTTTCGTAAAGTTTTACATATTCTTTCGCGGAGCCTGCCCAGCTGTAGTCGCTATTCATAGCGTTTTTGATTAAATCGCCCCATTCGGTCGGGTCGGAATAGATGCCAAGCGCCTTCTTTAACGCGTACATCATCTCGTGGGCGTTGTAGTTTGTAAATACAAAACCGTTGCCTACGTCGTTGTATTTGTCGTACTGATTTATGGTGTCCTTTAATCCGCCCGTTTCGCGAACAACGGGGATAGAGCCGTAACGAAGGGCGATAAGCTGACCTATGCCGCAAGGCTCGTAGTTGCTCGGCATAAGGAAAATATCGCTTGACGCGTACATCTTTTGCGCGAGTTCGTTCGAGAAACGGATATTTATTGAAGTCTTTGTCGGGAATCTCCAAGCAAGACCCTTGAACCAATCCTCAAACACTTTGTCACCCGTGCCGAGAAGCACAAACTGAATGTTCTCGTGCTGCAAAATTTCGTCCATCATACGAACGATTAAGTCCATACCCTTTGCGGCGACAAGGCGGGAAACAAGCGCGACCATAGGAATACGGCGACCTACGGGAAGTCCCAATTCTTTTTGGAGCATTACTTTGTTTTCCATCTTCTTGTCGAAGGAATTTACGTCGTAGTTTACGAAAATATTCTTATCCGTCGCGGGGTTATACACACTGTAATCAATGCCGTTCACTATGCCGTAAATGTCGTCTTTTCTGCTCCTAAGCAGTCCGTCGAGATGTTCTCCGAAATAGTCGTACTGAATTTCCTCTGCGTATGTGCGGGAAACCGTGCTTATAAAGTCGGTGTAGATAAGTCCGCCCTTCATAAAGTTTACCGCGTCGTAAAATTCCAAATCGCCGTTGTTGAAATATTTCCAGTCAAGCCCCAACACGTCGTCCATTACGTCTTTTGGGAAAACGCCTTGATATTTCAAATTATGAATGGTATAGAGCGTCTTAATCTTTTCGTAACGCTCGTCGTTTTGATGCTCGAGTTTCAAGAATACATTGACAAGCCCTGCGTGCCAGTCGTTTGAATGTATAATATCCGGGAAAAATCCGTCGTGATCCTTTATAACCGGAAGCATACAGAGCACGGCGCGGCAGAAGAAGGAGAAACGCTGCGCGTCGTCCTCGTAACCGTAGAAACCTTCGCGGTTAAAGTATTCCTCATTATCTATAAAGTAATAGGTTACGCCGTCAAGCACACATTTATCAAGACCCACGAATTTAGTGCGCCAAGAAACGTTTATTTCCTCATCGTGGATATGTTCCATTTTATGTTTAAAATCTTCGGATATTTTGCCGAACTTAGGCATTATAACGCGAATATCAACGTTTTCCTTAATCAAAGCCTGCGGCAAAGACCCCGCAACATCGGCAAGCCCGCCCGTTTTGCAAAAAGGCACAGCCTCAGACGCTACATACAAAACCTTCATATAATATCCTCCCTTTGATTTATTCTACTTTCTTTTTCTCTCTTTTTTTATAAAAAAAGAGAGAAAAAGAAAGTAGCAAAGAAAAAGAGAGAAAAAAATTTTATCAGTTTTTAATAACACAGGGCTTCGCCCCGTACCCCACAAGGGACTCCGTCCCTTGACCCTGCAAGGGGAACTCATCCCCCTTGACCCCCATTTTTATTTTCTATTTGTAATATACAAAAAATTACGAAAATTTGAGTTTTAAATATTTCCCCGCCAAAAGGCGGGGAAATATCTTAAGGCACCATTACGGGTTTTACTTGCCAAATATCGCTTGCGTATTCGTCAATGGTTCTGTCGGAGGAGAACCAGCCGGAATGAGCGATGTTGATGGCGGAAGACCTCAACCACTCGAAACGCTTCTGATAGCGGCGCATAATCTCCTCGTGTCCCCAGATGTAGGAATTGAAATCCTTTAGGATAAAGAATTCGTCGTTTCCGTGAATGAGGAAGTCGTAAAGCGAATGGAAATCGCCGTAGGTGTGGTCTACGAGCTGATTCATCACAAGACGAACGTTTTCGTTGGTGTTGTACTCGTCCCAAGCGGAATAACTGCCATTAGCGTAGTACGCAAGGACTTCTTCGGAGCGAAGCCCGAATATGACGATGTTTTCGGGGCCGACGGCTTCCGAAATCTCGACGTTTGCGCCGTCAAGCGTGCCGAGCGTAATCGCGCCGTTCATCATAAATTTCATATTGCCCGTGCCGGAAGCTTCTTTTGAGGCGGTTGAAATCTGCTCCGAAACGTCTGCCGCAGGATAGACTATTTCGCCGATAGACACGCCAAAGTTTTCGATGAATACCACTCTTAACTGATCGCGGACGAGCGGATCTTTGTTAATTCTGCTTGCCACGGCGTTTATAAGGCGAATGGTTTCTTTTGCGATATAGTAGCCCGGCGCGGCCTTTCCGCCGAAGAAATAGGTGGTCGGAACAATGCTGTAATCCGGGTCTGTCTTTAGTCTGAAATACTGATACATTATATGAAGAATATTCATAAGCTGACGCTTGTACGAGTGAATACGCTTCACTTGAATATCGAATATCGTCTTCGGATCTATGTCCATATTGTTATGCTCTTTGACGTACTTCGCAAGTTGTTCTTTTCTGATGCGTTTCACGTCGGAGAGCTTTTCGAGGAAAGTCTTGTCCTCAACATAATTGTTCAAGAGGTCAAGCTGCTCGGGATAACGATGCCAACGACGGCTGCCGACGGTGGAGTCGATTAAATCCGCGAGTTCGGGATTTGCGCCCATAAGCCAGCGGCGATGAGTGATGCCGTTGGTCTTGTTGTTGAACATTCTCGAATCGTAGTCGTAGAAATCCTTTAAGGTAGAATGTTTCAAAATCTCGGAATGAAGCTCCGCAACGCCGTTTACGCTGTGAGAGCCTACCATAGCGAGACGAGCCATATGCACTACGCCGTTTTCGATGATGGAAAGCGCGTGGACTTTGCCCTCGTCGCCGGGATAACGATCGCGAACGGCCTTCAAGTGGCGACGGTTAATCTCGTCGATTATCATATATACGCGCGGGAGAAGTTCCTTGAACATATCCACAGGCCAAGTTTCGAGGGCTTCCGGCATAATCGTATGATTGGTGTATGCGATTGTATTTTTCGTAATCGCCCAAGCGGAACTCCAGTCAAGACCTTGCTCGTCTACGAAGATACGCATAAGCTCCGCAACCGCGACCGCAGGATGCGTGTCGTTTATATGTATCGCGATTTTCTTTGCGAAGTCGCGAATATTCATACCCGCGCGGCGATAATGGCGTACGATGCTCTGCACGCCCGCGCTGGTCATAAAGTATTCCTGAATAAGACGCATACGCTTGCCGTCAAAAGTACTGTCGTCAGGATAGAGATATTCCGTGATACTCTCGACAAATTCGCGATACTGCTTTTTAGCGCGAAGCTGTTCTTGAGTAAGCGTGCCGTAATCGCTGAAATCGCGGTTTACTTCCGCGTTCCAAAGGCGAAGGGTGTTTACCGTGTTGTTGTGATAACCCACAACAGGCACATCGTAAGGCACAGCCATAATGACCATCGGATTTTCGTGGACGAGTTCGAGTTCGCCGTTTCCGATGTCCTTCATATACGCGTTGCCGAAGAATTTAACTTCAACGGCTTTATCCGGCTTTCTGTATTCCCAAGCAAAACCGTCGCGAAGCCAGTTGTCGGGGATTTCGACTTGGTTGCCTTGAATAATTTTCTGCTCAAACAAGCCATACTGATAGCGTATGCTGTTGCCGTGACCCGGAAGTCTATGCGCCGCCATAGAGTCGATAAAGCAAGCGGCAAGTCTGCCTAAGCCGCCGTTTCCGAGACCTGCGTCCGGCTCTTCTTCAAAGGTTGCGTTTAAATCTATCTTGAGTTCGCCGAGAGCTTCCTCTACGGCGTCTTTGATGCCTAAGTTTATTAAGTTCGATTTTAACAAACGACCCATTAAAAATTCGACGGAAAAATAGAAAATCTGCTTTTCTTGACCTTCCATATAGGCCTTGTTGGTTTTAATCCATTTTGAGGAAATATACTGTTTTGCGACGGCGGCCACGGTTTGATATATTTCGTTGGGGGTAAGTTCGTTTAAATCCCGTCCCCACATAACGTGAGCGGACATAACGAAACGCTGTTTAAGCTCTTCTTTCAGTTTATCGAAGTCCTGATCCTTCGGCACTTCCTTTTTCTTCGCCAAATTTAACAACTCCTTTGTTTTGGTGAAGTTTGCAGGAGGGGGCGAAACGCCCCCCTTTGCAATCTTAAATAGTCATATTCTTTTCGATGATAAGCGGGTACTTCTGCGCGCCTTTCAGCCATTTATCCTTGGTGATAACCGCATTCTTATCGCAGATAACGTTTTCAATAAGCGCGCCGTCTTCTATGACGCTCTTTTGCATTATTATGCTGTTCTTAATCTTCGCGCCTTTGCCCACCTTTACGCCTCTAAAGAGAACGCTGTTTTCAACTTCGCCTTCGATTATGCAACCGTTTGCGATAAGGGAGTTTTTAACGACGGAATCCTTCTTGTACTGCACGGGTACGCCGTCCAAAACCTTCGTATATATGGAGCGGTCGCCGAGGAAGAGTTCTTCCCAAATTTCGGGGCGAAGTATATCCATATTCGCTCTGTAGTACGCAAGCTCCGTATCGATATGGGAAACGTAGCCCTTATGTTCCATAGCGTACATATTGTACTGTTCCGCCTTCTTTATAATGCCGTCCATCATAAAGTCCTGCCCGCCGCGCTCGTAAGCGGTGGTGACAAGATTTTCAAAGACGGATTTTTCCATAAAGAACACGCTCATACATACTTTGGCGTTATCCTTCGTTTCGGGGCGTTCGGAAATATCCGTAACTCTGCCGTCCGCGGTGCATTTAATAACAATATCTTTGCCGAGAGCGGCTTCCCTTGCGGTATAATAAACCATAGTGATGTCCGCGCCTTTTTGTTCGTGGAAAGCGAGAACTTCCTTAAAGTCCATATTATAGACAAAACTTCCGCTTGTCAAGAGGATAAATTTCTGCTTGCAGTTATGAATGTAATCAAGGTTGAAGTAGAAATTCTTCAAATCGCCCTGGCGCGCTTCTTTTTCAACCTTCGCCGAAGGAAGATAGTATAAGCCGTCGTGACGACGAGCGAGATCCCAATCTTTACCGGAACGCAGATGATCTAATATGGAGCGTTCCTTATCGGGAAGCATAACGCCCACGTTCAAAATACCGGCGTTCACGATGCCGGAGAGCGCAAAGTCGATAAGGCGATAACGTCCCGCAAAGGGAATGGACTCCACAGCGCGAAAATCGGCGAGGTTTCTGATAGCGCCCCTGTCCTCGTTTAAGTTTATAAGACCCATAACTCTTTTCACTGTATATCACTCCGTTTCAAATTTTAGGAATTAAATCAATATATCTTTAAAAACCGTACTTTTCTTTCTTTTTCTTGAATACCCAAAGGGCACAGGCGAAAAAGTAAAGAAAAGTACCAAAAGAAAGAAAAAGAACTTTAATATTAAAATTAAGAGATATATAGTAAATATTTCAATTTAGTTTTAATAAAGTTTTCTTTCTCTCTTTTCTTTTTTGTTACTTTTTTCTTTTCTTCTCTTTCTTTTTCAAGAGAAAGAGAGAAAAGAAAAAAGTAAATAATTTTAAAGATATACTCAAACGGTTTCGCCTTCGGCGACTACGGAGATAGCTCCTGGTTCGCCTTGCACTTTGGCGTTTGCGGTTATTTTGCAGTTATGGGCGATTATTGCGTAATCAACCACTGCGCCGTCCTCGATGACGGTGCCGGGTAGTATGACGGAATTTCTCACAACCGCGCCTTTGCCGACCTTTACGCTTGAAAAGACGACGGAATGGGAAACTTCGCCCAAAATCATAGAGCCTTCGTTTATCATTGACTTGTTGACGGTAGCGTCGGGGCCGATATATTGAGGCGGGAGGGAGGGATTGGAGGAATAAATGCGCCATTCGCCTTGAAGTTCAAAGGGCGGCTCGTCTTGGATCAAGTCCATATTCGCCTGCCAGAGGCTCTCTATCGTTCCGACATCTTTCCAATATCCTTCAAACGCGTAGGACTGTAAGTTTAATCCGTCGTTTAACATTTTGGGGATAATATCTTTACCGAAGTCATGGCTCGAATTGTCGTTTGCCGCGTCTTCTTCCAAATATTTCTTCAATACGTCTTTGGAGAATATGTAAATGCCCATAGAGGCGAGGTTGCTCTTCGGGTTGGCGGGTTTTTCTTCAAATTCTTCGATTTTTCCGTTGGCGTCGGTGTTCATAATGCCAAAGCGTGGAGCTTCGTCCCAAGGCACTTCGAACACGCCTATGGTCGCGTCCGCGTGGTTCTTCTTATGCGCGTCGAGCATAAGCGAATAATCCATCGTATAGATATGGTCGCCGGACAAAATCAAAACGTAATCAGGTTCCGTAATGTCAACAAAGTTGATGTTCTGATAGATAGCGTCAGCCGTGCCGCGATACCAGTCCGCGCCTTTTTCCCTTGCATACGGAGGAAGAATGAACACGCCGCCGCCTTTACGGTCTAAGTCCCACGCGCTGCCCGTGCCTAAGTAATTGTGAAGTTCGAGAGGTTTATACTGCGTTAAAACGCCCACTTTTCCGATGCCGGAATTGGCGCAGTTAGATAACGGAAAGTCAATAATACGATATTTTCCCCCAAAGGGAACGGCGGGTTTCGCGATTTTTTTGGTGAGCGCGCCAAGACGGCTGCCCTGCCCTCCCGCTAAAATCATGGCTAAACATTCTGTTTTTCTCATGTTAAAATCCCTCCCGGATCTTCTTCTGATACTATTAGTTATCCAATATTTTCTACGAAAAATACTTTTTTCCTTCTAAAAATCATAATTTTTTTGAAATAAATATTACGGGAAAAGGAATTTCATAAAAGAATATGTCAACATATAGGCAAACAAAAAAGCTCTCGGAAATTTTTCCGAAAGCCTTTTTTCGTTATATTCTTTTGCAAAAACCATATATTGTTTCAACTACTTTTTCCAAATCGCGCCTATCCATATCGTAGTAGAGCGGCAGTCTTACGAGTCTTTCGCTCTCCTTTGTGGTGTATTCGTCTTTTCCGCTCAATCTGCCGTAAATCTTTCCCGCAGGCGCGCTGTGGAGGGGAATATAGTGAAAAACCGCGCCGATATCCCGTTCTTTTAAATAATTTATGAATTTTGTACGCTCGTCTAAATCCTTTAACTTCACATAAAACATATGCGCGTTATGCGTCGCATAATCAGGTATTGTCATAAGTTCAAGTTTTTCTTTTGCCGCAAGGTCTTTTAAATTATCGTTGTAAAAATTCCACGAATCCATTCTGCTCTTATTTATTTTTTCGGCGTTAATGAGTTCGCCGTAAAGATACGCCGCGTTAAGCTCGCTTAAAAGATAGCTGTCGCCAAAATCCACCCAAGTGTATTTGTCTATTTCGCCCCTGAAAAATTTGGAGCGATTGGTGCCCTTTTCCCTCAAAATTTCCGCCCGCTCGTTATTTTTCGCGTCTTTAACGGCGATAGCGCCGCCTTCGCCGGAGGATAAGTTTTTCGTTTCGTGGAAAGAATAGCAACCGAAATCGCCCAAAGTCCCCAAGAATTTATCTTTGTACTTTGCGTAAAGCGCCTGCGCCGCGTCCTCTATTATAAAGAGATTATATTTTTTTGCGATTTCAAATATTTTTTCCATATCGCAGGCGACTCCCGCGTAATGCACGAGCATAACGGCGCGGGTCTTATCCGTAATCGCGGCTTCTATTTTGTTTTCGTCTATATTCATAGTATCGGGGCGAATATCGACAAATACGAGCCTTGCCCCCGCAAGCACGCAAGACGTCGCTGTCGAAGAAAAAGTGTAGCTCGGAAGTATCACTTCGTCGCCTCGTTTTAACGACAAAAACGCCGCCATATCAAGAGCCGACGTGCCGCTCGTCGTTAAAAGTATCTTGTTTGCTCCCAAACTTTCCTCCAATAGTTTGGAGGATTTTTTTGTAAACTCGCCGTCGCCGGAGATTTTTCTTTTTTCCGCGGCTTCTTTTATATATGTAAGTTCGTCGCCCACAAAAGGCGGTATGTTAAACGGTATCATAAGCTTATCCCTCACGAAAATATTTCACTCTGAAACACTTTAAAATGCCAAGCGCGAAAATCCCTTGTTTCGGGTTCGGCTATATTAAAGGTGTGAGGTCGTCGCTCAAAAATCGCGCGCCGCATATATTCTATCATTTCATCACGCGTATATATCGCGTTTTTCATATTGCCTTTTATTTCGTTTCTGTATGCGGCGTCCTTTATATATCTGTCTATCGCCTTAAGTATATCGTTATAATTGTTAAAAATAACGCCTAATTTCTCGTCGTTTCTGAGGAGTCCGTACACTTCGTCGTTAAACTTCAGCGTAAACGGCGGGCAAAGGGACGCCGCCGCAAAAACCATAGTAGAACCGCCAAACATCGGATAGGTGTTTAAAAACATATCGCTATGGCGGAAAACTTCCTTTAAGTCGTCCCTAATGGACGTGTTAAAAACCCTGTCGGGAAATTTTTCTTTTAATTCCAGAAACCCGGGCGCTTGATTTTCCATAGCGTACCAAAATTTTACGTTTTTATGCCATGTCAGCATATTGTAGACTATGTTGTAAAAAGTAAGTCCTTTGTCCAGCGTTTTATAAACGTTGCCGCCCGAAAAAATTATAAAATCATCGTCGCTTTTGGGGAAGGGATAACCTTTAAAAGGAATATCCGGCAAAACGGGGCTGTAATGAAACTCAAGTATCTTTTCTTCTGGAATACCGCGATAAAGGACAGCCAACGACGCGCCGTAGTTTCTGCACTCCAAAAAGTAATCGAAAGCGTTCCGCCCAATCCAAAAAGCGTGGTCTGTTATATCAAACATAAAACGAGTCATAGAGCCTTTAAAGCGCATAAACGCCAAAAGCCCCGGAACATCTCTCGGTATCGGATAAAAAAACGCGTATTCCGGCTTTACGGTTAAAATCGAATCGCAAAGCGCGTAATATGTGTCTAACATAGATAATCCCGCGGGGAACGTCACAATATCGCCTTTATATTTTTCAATAACTTTACGCGTTTTCGGTATACTGTCTAATCTGCTGTCCGGCATTAAATATACGATATGCAAACCGAGCGCGCCCAAAGAATCCAGAAATTGCTTCGTAAGGCTATGATCGTCAAAAGCGGGATTATCGTAATATAAGACGGTGTTTTTCTTTGCGACAAACGCCGTTTCGCCTTTTTTCGTAAGTTTTTCGTTCAAGAGCAAAAGCGCCATTTCCAAGAAATCATTCGCGTAATCCTGATTTATATACACGTGCTTTAACGCGATGCCAAACATTATTCCCGCCGCTTCTTCCAAGCGATCGTTTTCTATGTGCTCCAAAATTTTGCGATGATATTTTTCAAGTTGCGGGCTAAGCTGAGAAAAATAATTTAAACTCTCATCGTCAAGTCTACTACTGGGGGGGGGTGATACGCGCCATATATTTCAACTCCCGTTAAGATTGCAATATTTATTTTCCTTAAAAGGCATCTCTAAAAACCTTACTTTCTTTTTCTCTTTTCTTTTTTGCCTGTCCTCCCTTGCGGAGGGAAAAAAAGAAAAAAAAAAGAAAGTAACAAAGAAAAAAGAGAAAAGAAAAAACTTTAATTGCTTTTTAATTTTTTGTTTTGTCTACAGTCTGAACAGAAAAATTAAGAGTATTTTATCATATAAGTACGGATTAACGCAAGTCAAACAAAAAAAGCGCGAAAACGCGCTTATAATTTCTGGAGGCGACACCCAGAATCGAACTGGGGATAAAGGTTTTGCAGACCTCGGCCTTACCACTTGGCTATGTCGCCTTATAAAGTTTGTCAAAAACAAAGAGATTATACAAAATATTTGCTTATCTGTCAAGTGTGAAATTTTAGCGACAAAATCAATCGTGTTTTTTTATTGTTCTGTAAGTGCCCTTCGTTTCACTTAAAGCTATGAGTTTTTTTCTCGCGTCTATGGCGTTCATTGAAACTTTTAAATTTTTTTGAATCTTGCCCAAACACTTGTTGCAAAGACTGCCCGTAAAGATAGGCGCGCCGCATTTTTTGCAAGGATACGAGAGCGTTTTGCCTTCAAAGAAACCTTCCCTCGACATTCTTCTGATAATAGGCATATCAGCCCCCGTCGCTTCCATAATTTCCTCAACGCTCGCGTCGGGATTATCGCGAATATACGCGCAAACCTCAAGCTGTATATTTTGAATTTCTCTATAGCAATCGGGGCATACCTTATGACCTATCTCTATATAAATATTGCCGCATTTAGGACAATTTCTCGCTTTAAATGCCATAATGAAAACCTCTTTTCTTTTTTGTTTTTATTTACTTTCTTTTTCTCTTTTCTTTTTTGCCTGTCCTCCCTTGCGGAGGGAAAAAAAGAAAAGAGAAAAAGAAAGTAACAAAGAAAAAGAGAAAAGAAAAAACTTTACTAAACTCTATTGATTAGTTTTTTCGTTATTGTCTTTTATTTAAAAACTATCTAAGATTATAACATAATTGATTTGAAAAAGATAGTATATTTATGAAAAAATTATGAGATTTTTGTCCTAAAAACTCCAATTTTTCACTTTTCGTTTTATGAACTTGAAAAAAATCTGAAAAACTTCTTGCAAAAATGAAAATTATCTTGTATAATGAAACAAATTATCAGATAAAATTCATTTAAAGAGGGGACGAGAGAGAATGAAACTATTGCGCATTATGTCGCTCACAACGCTTTTTGCAATCGCCATAACGGCTTTCGGCTCTGCGGCACCTACCTTAAAACGAAATTCGGAAGGTCATGAAGTCCTCGTCTTGCAAAAAAAATTAAAGCAAATCGGATACCCCATTAACGAAACCGAAGGGGTTTTCGGAAGCGAAACCGAGCGCGCCGTATCGGCTTTTCAGCGCGATCAAAACATGAAAATCACCGGCATCGTAACTTCAAGCACTTGGCGCGCCTTAAAGAACACAAAAAACAAAGGCGACTCAAAAACTTCTTCCAAAAATATTTTCAACACCCCCACCGTGAAAAACGGACGACTTGTTAAAAATCATACCTTAATAATAGATAAGAAAGAAGCGCAAAAAATCATAAAAACCGCAAAGAGCTACACCGGCACGCCGTATGTTTTCGGCGGCTCAACGCCCAGCGGTTTCGATTGCTCGGGTTTTCTCCAATTTATATTTGAAAAGAACGGAATTATGATACCGCGTCTTGCCGACGAACAATATCTTTTGGGCGAGGACAAGAAGAAAAAGGATTTAGTCCCGGGCGACTTGGTTTTCTTCACCACTTACGCGGAAGGCGCGTCGCATTGCGGACTTTATCTTGGCGACGACAAATTTATTCACACCTCCGCAAGCAAGGGTGTAAGGGTAGACGAACTTACAGACCCGTATTGGAAGCCTAAATACTTAGGCGGCAAGCATATAGTAAAATGACATAAATTTTCCGCTCCGCGCGATAAAGGCGCGTGGGGCGGAATTTTTTTGTATTCATAAATTCTTTTCTTGAAATTATGCCTAAAGAGTGATATACTTACAACATATTTTTTTTACGAGGTGAAACAATCCTTGGATAAACACGTTTTGTCTGTGCTGGTCGAGAACCAGCCGGGTGTTTTGGTTAGAATCGCGAGTATGTTCAGTAGGCGCGAGTTTAACATCGACAGCCTTTCCGTCGGCGTTACCGAATCGCCTGAATTTAGTCGCATTACCGTCGTTGTTCACGGCGACGAGAACTTAATAGAGCAAATGGTAAAACAGCTCTTAAAGATGCCCGTGGTTAAAGGCGTGCAACGATTGGGCGATGTGAATTCGGTCTGTCGCGGTATGACTATGATAAAAGTCAAGGCGGACGACACGAATAGGCTTGACGTTTTAAAGATGGCGGAACTTTTCCGCGCTCACGTGGTTGACGTTCGTCCGACGGCTCTCATTTTTGAAATAACGGGCGACGACGACAAAGTTACCGCATTTTTGAGGCTTATTAAACCCTACGGGGTTATGGAAGTTATCCGCACGGGGCTTATCGCCCTAGAACGCGGAGAGCATACAATATATGAACATTGTGAAGAGAGGGAATATTATGGCAAAAACTTATTATGATCAGGATGTAAACTGGGAGATAATGAACGGCAAGACCGTCGCCGTTATCGGCTACGGCTCTCAAGGTCACGCGCACGCTCTTAACCTTAAAGAGAGCGGCGTAAATGTAGTCGTCGGTCTTTACGAAGGCAGCAAGAGTAAAGCCGCTGCGGAAAGCCACGGACTTACCGTCAAAAGCGTTGCCGACGCCGTTAAGGGCGCGGACATCACTATGATTTTGATTCCCGACGAAAAACAAGCCGACGTTTACAAAAAAGACATCGAGCCGAACCTTAAAGACGGCAGCGCGCTTGCGTTCGCTCACGGCTTCAACATTCACTTCAAGCAGATTGTTCCTCCCGAAAATGTCGATGTATTTATGGTTGCGCCGAAAGGCCCCGGACATCTCGTTCGTCGCACATACACCGAAGGCGGCGGCGTTCCCGACGTATTCGCTATCGAGCAAAACGCGACGGGCAAATGCTTTGACATCGCTCTTGCGTACGCTAGAGGTATCGGCGGCACTCGCGCGGGCGTTATCGAGACCACTTTCAAAGAAGAAACCGAAACCGACCTCTTCGGCGAGCAGGTTGTTCTCTGCGGCGGCGTAACGCATCTTATTCAAAACGGTTTTGAAACCTTGGTTGAAGCGGGTTATCAACCTGAAATCGCATATTTCGAATGCTTCCACGAGATGAAACTCATCGTTGACCTTATGTACGAGGGCGGTATGGCAAAAATGCGCCGCTCCATAAGCGACACCGCGGAATACGGCGACTACACCACCGGACCTAAAATCATAACCCCCGAAGTTAAAAAGGTTATGAAGCAGGCGTTAAAGGAAATTCAAGACGGCACTTTCGCAAGAAACTGGCTTCTTGAAAACCGCGCGGCAGGCAGAGCAAACTTCCTCGCCCAGCGCAGAATACACGCGGATCATCAGATTGAAAAGGTCGGCGCAGAGCTTCGCAGCATGATGAGCTGGCTTAAAGACAAGAAGGATTTACAATTCTAATTGATTATTGGCAAATGCCTTTGCATTAGAGTGTAATTTTAGAGTTTTAGCGCTATTCTTACTTTTCGTTGTCTTCATTTTTCTTTTGCTTGCCCAAAAGAAAAACGAAGCAAAAAGAAAAAGGCACAGGGGCGACGCCGCCCCTTGACCCTGCAAATAAAGAAAAGTTCGTTTTCATCGTTGCGATTGAAAAAGTTTGCGCTTTAGCAACTGTTCGTTGTCCGCTGAAACGCCGTCCGGGCGTTTAGGCGGACGCACCCCGTCCTTGGGGCGCTATAGACCGTAATTTTATTTTCGGTTGCAAATGAATTTTATGTTTAGAAGGAGGGGCTGCTTTATTAGTAGCCTCTCCTTTTGTATAGGAGAACATTATGAATATAAGCGAAAAGATATTGGCTAGGCACGCGGGGCGGGATAAAGTTGTTCCGGGCGAGATAGTCACCTGCAAGCTGGATATGGTGCTTGCAAACGACGTTACCGCGCCGCCTTCCATAAAAGAGTTTGAAAAAATCGGAAAGCCCGTTTTTGATAATGAAAAAATCGCGCTTATCCCCGACCATTTTCAACCCGCGAAGGATATAAAGAGCGCGGATTTAGCTAAGGCTGTGCGTGATTTTTCAAAGAAACACAATTTGAAATACTATTTTGAAGCTGGCAGAGTGGGCATAGAACACGTTATTTTGCCGGAAATGGGAATAGTCGGTCCCGGTATGCTTACCATCGGCGCGGATTCTCATACCTGCACTTACGGCGCGGTGAACGGTTTTTCGACGGGCGTAGGCACCACGGATTTAGCAGTGGCTATGGCAACTGGAGAGGCTTGGTTTAAAGTTCCCGAAACTATCGAAGTGAGGTTAAAAGGCGAAAAAGCTCCGCATATCACGGGTAAAGACGTTATTTTGTATTTGATAGGCGAAATAGGCGTAGACGGCGCGCTCTATCAGGCGTTGGAATTTACGGGCGACGTAAAATCGCTGACAATGACCGATAGGCTCACCATTTCAAATATGGCGATAGAGGCGGGCGCGAAAAACGGCGTGTTCCCATTCGACGAAATTACGAAAGAATATGTCGAAGGACGCGTACAAGTACCTTACGAGCCGGTAAATCCCGACGCGGACGCAAAATATGTTCGCACGGTTGAGATTGATTTATCGAAACTACGCCCCGTTGTCGCTTTCCCGCATCTTCCCGAAAACACGAAAGCAGTCGCGGATATAAAGGACGATATTAAAATCCAGCAGGTCGTTATCGGCTCTTGCACCAACGGACGCTTGGAGGATTTGCAAATCGCCGCCGAAGTGCTAAAGGGTAAAAAAATCCACGACGATGTGCGTTGCATTGTAATCCCCGGCAGTCAATGGGTATATAAAGAAGCTATGCGTCTTGGTTACGTTGACGCGTTTATAGACGCGGGTTGCGTCGTTAGTTGCCCCACCTGCGGGCCTTGCCTCGGCGGTTATATGGGCATACTTTCGGCGGGTGAGCGCTGCGTTTCTACGACCAATCGCAATTTTAGAGGGCGTATGGGACACGTCGACAGCGAAGTGTATCTTGCAAGCCCGTATACTGCGGCGTGCAGCGCGATTATGGGAAAAATAGCGGAGGAGGTAAGATAATGGCGGCTATATTGGAAGGCAAAGTGTGGCGTTACGGCGACAATATTGATACGGACGTTATTATTCCCGCCCGTTATTTAAACTCTTTCGACCCGAAAGACCTTGCGGCGCATTGTATGGAGGATATCGACGAAACTTTCTCCAAAAACGTCGAAAACGGCGATATTATCGTGGGCGGCAAGAATTTCGGTTGCGGCTCTTCGCGCGAACACGCCCCAGTTGCGATTAAGGCTTCCGGCGTTCCCGTTGTCATCGCCGCAAGTTTTGCGCGGATTTTTTACCGCAACGGCATAAATATCGGGTTGCCGCTCCTTGAAATCGGCGACGACGTTGAAAAGATAAAGGCGGGGCATAAATTAAAGGTTGACACCGCCACAGGGGTTATCGAAAATCTTACCACGGGCGACACTTTTAAGGCGCAGGCTATGCCGGATTTTGTGGAGGAGATTGCGAAAGCCGGCGGGCTTATAAATTATATTAAGAATAGGTAAGATTGATTTTTGATATTGAGATTATTGTGGAGTTTTAGCATAAATTCTACTTTTCGTTGTGTACTTTTCTTTGCTCGTGCAAAGAAAGTACCAAAGAAACACGCAAGGGGTTTTCACCCCTTGACCCCACACTTTATTCAACCTATCTTTATTTGTTTTCATTGTGGCGGTTGAAGAAGTTTTTGGCTGTTTATACTTTTCGTTGTCCGCTAAAACGCCGTCCGGGCGTTTAGGCGGACGCGCCCCGTCCTTGGGGCGCATTACCGTGATTTATTATGATATGGGGTCAAGGGGCGAAAGTCCCTTGCAGGGTCGAGGGACAGCGTCCCTCGTGGGGTTTGGGGCAACGCCCCATAAAAGGAGCAGTTATGAAGAAGATATTGGTTATTCCCGGCGATGGGATTGGTACGGAGATTACAGAGTCCGCCGTTGAGGTATTGAAAAAAATTGACTCTAAATATAAGATGGATTTTTCTTTTGAATACAAAGACGCGGGCGGGGCGGCTTATGATAAGTTCGGTACGCCGCTTCCTGATGAAACTTTGGAGGCTTGCAAAAATTCCGACGCTATTCTTTTTGGAGCGGTCGGCGGTAAAAAGTGGGATACTTTGGAACCGTCCTTACGTCCCGAAAAGGCTCTCCTTGGTATCAGAAAAGCTATGGGGCTTTATGCCAACATTCGCCCCGTGAAAATCGCCGACGCTCTTGTTGACTATTCGCCTTTGAAGAAAGAACTTGCAACGGGCGTTGACCTCGTTATCGTTCGCGAGCTTGTGGGCGGTATTTATTTCGGAGAGCGTTGCGAGTCCGAGATTAAAGACGGCGTTGAGCGCGCTTGGGACACGGAAAATTATTCCGTGCCGGAAGTGGAGCGCATTGCAAAACTCGCTTTTGAAATGGCTAAAGGTCGCCGCAAGAAGGTGACTTCCGTCGATAAAGCGAATATTTTGGCGACTTCCCGTTTATGGCGGCGCACGGTGAGCAAAATGGCGGAAAGCGAAAAGGATTTGACGGTAGACCATCTCTATGTCGACAACTGCGCGATGCAGCTTGCGGTTAATCCCGCGCAGTTTGACGTTATAGTTACGGGCAATATGTTCGGCGATATTTTAAGCGACGAGGCGGCGGTCGTAGGCGGCTCTCTAGGTATGCTTCCGTCCGCATCGATAGGAGAACTTACGAGCTTCTACGAGCCGATTCACGGCTCTGCGCCCGACATCGCGGGCAAAGGTATCGCAAACCCGATAGCAACGATACTTTCCGCGGCGATGATGCTCCGTTATTCGTTTAAAGAAGAAGCGGCGGCAAAAGCTATTGAAGACGCGGTGGATAAAACGCTTGCGGACGGGTTTAGAACGCCGGATTTGTATAAGGACGGGTTTACGAGGGTTAATACTAAAGAGGCTACGGAGAGGATTATTGAGAGAATTTAATTTTGGGTTTTTGATTTTTAGTTTTTAGCTTTGTGCTTATTTGTAGAATGTTAGCAAATATTTCTACTTTTCGTTATGTACTTTCTTTGCTCGTGCAAAGAAAGTACCAAAGAAACACGCAAGGGGTTTACACCCCTTGACCCCACACTTTATTCAACCTATGTTTTTCGTTTTCATTGTGCCTATTGAAGAAGTTTCAGCCCCCGCGACTTTTCGTTGTCCGCTAAAATCGCATCACGCGATTTAGGCGGACGCGCCTCCGTCCTTGGAGGCGCTCTCGACATTTACTTTTGTACTATTAAATAATAGTTCGTTGTTGTTAAAAGTTTATATAATTACATTTCCAATTTACTCTCAACCACTAATCAAGGAGCGGTAATGCGGCGCAGGACGCGCCGCCGTTCGCATTTGCCCCAAGGACGGGGCAAAGCGAACAACGAACAGTTGCGGGTACTCGAACTTCTTCAATCGCCACGATGTAAACTGCTTTACTTGCAGGGTCAAGGGGCGGCGTCGCCCCTGTGCCTTTTTCTTTTTGCTTCGTTTTTCTTTTGGGCAAGCAAAAGAAAAATGAAGACCACTAAAGTAAAAATATTTGCAAAAACTCTACAGTAGCAACAAGCCCAAAAAATCTCTCAATCATTTCCAATACAAAATATACACAAAAGCAGGTGAAACAATGACAGGAGCAGAAGCGGTTATCGAAGTGTTGGTTGAAAACGGCGTGGAGCGCGTGTTCGGTTATCCCGGCGGCATGATACTTCCGCTTTACGACGCGCTTTATTCCGATAAACGCGTCGAAGAAATTCTCGTTACCCACGAACAAAACGCCGCGCACGCCGCAGACGGCTACGCGAGAGCCTCCGGCAAAGTCGGCGTTTGCATAGCAACAAGCGGCCCCGGCGCTACTAATCTCGTTACAGGGCTTGGCACCGCGTTTATGGATTCAATTCCCGTCGTCGCCATAACGGGGCAGGTTGACACCACGCTTTTGGGGCGTGACGCTTTTCAGGAAACCGATATTCTTGACGTTACGATGCCCATTACGAAACATAATTACAAGGTGAAAAGCCCGAAAGAGTTAGTGAAGATTTTAAGAGACGCTTTTAAAATCGCAAAAAGCGGCAGACCGGGGCCTGTACTTGTGGATATTCCACGCGATATTTTCTTTAAAAACGCGGATTTTGAGCCGTTAAAGAAAGAAGATACGGAAAAGGCAAAGCCCGACGCGGACTTTTTAATCTGCGCCGCGGAAGCCGCGGAAGAAATCGTAAAGGCTAAGAAACCCTGCGTAATCGTCGGCGGCGGAGTAATATCCGCAGGCGCGTCGAAAGAAGTCGTAGAGTTTATCGAAAAATTTAACCTCCCCGTGGTGCATACGCTTATGGGGCTTGGCGGAATTCCGAGAAGTCACAAACAGTCGCTCGGGTTTGCGGGTATGCACGGCAAAAAAGCGGCAAATCACGCGGTCGCAGCGGCGGATTTAATCATCGCCCTCGGCTCTCGTTTCGGCGACAGACAGACGGGCGCGATAAACAAATACACAAAGAACACAAAATTTATACATATAGACATAGACCCCGCCGAAATTGACAAAAACGTTGGCGGAACTCTGGGTCTTGCTGGGGATATGAAGGTTATATTAAACCTTTTGATGAAAAAGTCAAAAAGCGTCGATTTAAGCGAATGGTGGGCGCAAATTCGCGCTTGGGAAAGCGAATACGACTACGATTATCAAGTAGACCGTTTAACCGTCCCTTGGGCTATGAATTACGTCGCTAAAGCTACAAAAGGCTTGCCTTTCGCCTTCGCTACCGATGTCGGGCAGCATCAGATGTGGGCGGCGTTACACTTGCAAATAGAGGAGCCTCGCACTTGGCTGACCTCCGGCGGACTTGGCACAATGGGATTCGGACTTCCCGCCGCTATGGGAGCGCAATTTTACTACGGCAAAAACCGCCGCGTTGTGCATATCGCGGGCGACGGCGGCATTAAGATGACGGGCAGCGAATACTACACCATAGCGCGAAAAAATCTTCCCATTATATCTATAATCGCCGACAACAGCAGTTTAGGTATGATTCGCCAACTTCAAACGGTGCTTTACAAAGAACGCTATATCGCTTGCGAATTTGACTACGAAATGGACTACGTTATGTACGCGAAAAGTTTCGGCATAGAAGCCGAAGCCGTATCCACTCAAGAAGAATTTGCGGACGCCTTCAAGCGCGCTATGGAATCCGATAAACCTCGCGTAATAGTAATGAAAATCGCCCGCTCCTTCGTCGAACCAATGACTAAAGCAGGCGCAAGAATCGACGAATTTGTTGAGTTTAAATGATTTATAACACAGGGACTCTGTCCCTGTACCCTGCAAGGGGCTTTGCCCCTTGACCCCAGCAGGGAGCATTGCCCCCTGCACCCCATTTTTAATATATTTTTTTTATAATAAAGTTTTTTCTCTTTCTTTTTCTTTGCTACTTTCTTTTTCTTTCTCTTTTTTTCCCCGCAAGCGGGACAGGCAAAAAAGAGAAAGAAAAAGAAAGTAGGATATAAAAGCAGAAGGTGATATGATGATAAAAATAGGAATATTTGGGTATGGCAATCTTGGACGCGGGGTGGAGCTTGCGGTTAAGAACGCAAAAGATATGGAGCTTGTCGCGGTTTTTACTCGTCGCGACCCTAAAAGCGTAAGCATAAATACAGAAAATGTTCCCGTGGTTTCCGCTGACGAGGTTGAAAAGTGGCAAGACAAAATCGACGTTATGATACTTTGCGGCGGCAGCGCGACGGATTTACCGAAGCAAACGCCCGCTCTTGCAAAGTATTTCAACGTGATAGACAGCTTCGACACCCACGCGAAAATCCCCGAACACTTCGCGGCGGTGGATAAGGCGGCGAAAGACACGGGGCATCTCGCTATGATTTCCGTCGGTTGGGATCCCGGAATGTTTTCCGTTATGCGGCTTTTCGGAAACGCCATTCTTCCGAACGGCAAGGATTATACTTTTTGGGGAAAAGGCGTGTCGCAGGGACATTCGGACGCCATACGAAGAATAGAAGGCGTAAAGAACGCAAAACAGTATACCGTGCCCAAAGACGCGGCTCTTGACGC
>JAGBKP010000177.1 GCA_017635875.1 Selenomonadaceae bacterium
ATGCGTCCGCGACGAACCTGCTTAATCTCTTTTACGGCGTCGAGGTCAATGCCGTTCGGGTCGTATACGTAACCGTTAGAGTCGGAGCAGGTAACGACTTTTGCGCCGAAAGTCTGCGCTTTTTCGATAGCGTAAGTCGCGACGTTGCCCGAACCCGATACGACGATGGTCTTATCTTTAAGGCTGATGTTTTTAGCGTCGAGCATATTTTTAACGAAGTAAAGAAGTCCATAGCCGGTAGCTTCGGTACGCGCGAGGCTGCCCCAATAGTCTACGCCTTTACCCGTTAAAACGCCCGCGTCGTAAGAATCGCGGATGCGTTTGTACTGCCCGAAGAGATAGCCGATTTCTCTGCCGCCGACGCCGATGTCGCCCGCGGGAATATCCACGTTGGGGCCGATATGGCGATAGAGTTCGGTCATAAAGCTCTGGCAAAATCTCATAACTTCGTTATCGGATTTGCCTTTCGGGTCAAAATCGCTGCCGCCTTTGCCGCCTCCGATTGGAAGTCCGGTGAGCGCGTTTTTAAAAGTCTGCTCGAATGCGAGGAATTTTAAAATGCTGAGGTTTACGGAAGGATGGAAGCGAAGACCGCCTTTATATGGTCCGATCGCGCTGTTCATCTGTACGCGGAAACCGCGATTGATTTGAATTTCGCCTTTATCGTCCACCCAAGGCACGCGGAAAGTGATTATGCGCTCCGCTTCAACCATACGCTCCAAAATCTTCGCTTCTTTATACTGCGGATTTTTTTCAAGCACGGGAACGATAGTTGTCAAAACCTCTTTAACGGTGTTTTGAAACTCGATTTCATTCGGGTCGCGTTTTTTGACCAAATCCAAAACTTCGTTGACATAAGCCTTCATATCTGCCATAATTTTCTCCCCTTTGTTTCAATCCACGCCGATAGTTTAACGAGCGCGATGAATCTACATCGCGTAAACTAAATTCCCACGAGAGTGGGATATCGTTTCGCTCTGCCCACACTCACGCGATATAGATTGCTGTCCCCGATTATGGAAACGGGAATTTTATTACTTTGGTTGAATTGATATTTAATCAAAATCACCAAAAACAATCGTATTATATAATATGAAGAAAATCCTTGCAATACATACAAAATATGTATTTTTGTATACATCAAACAGACGGCGAGTTTTATAAATTTTTACAAAATCCCTTGACTTTAAGCGTATATTTTTGTAGAATGTTTTTACTTAATGGCTGTCGCTTTGCTTACCATTAGCCCCGGAAAGCCTTGCGAAAAGCGTTAAAATATTATGGGAGGAAAACAAATGAAAACTACGTATATGGCGAAAGCCGCCGATATAGAACGCAAATGGTATGTAGTGGACGCTGATGGCGCGACCGTTGGTCGTCTTGCTACCGAAGTCGCTAAGATTTTGCGCGGCAAAAACAAACCTACTTTTACGCCCCACGTTGACACAGGGGATTTTGTAATTGTTATAAATGCGGAAAAAGCGAAATTTACCGGTAAAAAACTTCGCGATAAAACATATTTCCGCCATTCCGGATATAACGGAGGCACGACTTTTACCTCCGCAGGACAGATGATGGAAAAATTCCCGACTCGCGTCATTGAACACGCCGTGCGCGGTATGCTTCCCAAAAACAGTCTCGGCGAAGATATGTACAGAAAATTAAAGGTTTACGCAGGTAGTGAGCACCCTCACGCGGCGCAAAAACCCGAAGAATTGAAATTAAACATTCGCTAAGGAGGAAAATTTATGTCTAACGTATATTACGGCACAGGCCGCAGAAAAACCTCCGTCGCGCGTGTTCGCTTAATGCCCGGCGACGGCAAGGTCACCGTCAACGGCAAAAGCATGGAGGAATATTTCGGTCTTAAAACTTTGGAACTTATAGTGCGTCAGCCTCTCGCCTTAACGGACAACGTTGAGAAATTCGACGTTATCGCAAACGTAAAAGGCGGCGGCACCACGGGTCAAGCCGGCGCGATTCGTCACGGCATCACCCGCGCGCTTATGGAAATGGACAAAGACCTTCGTCCCGCGCTTAAAAAAGCAGGTTTTGTAACCCGCGACCCAAGAGAAAAAGAACGCAGAAAGTACGGCTTAAAGAAAGCAAGAAAAGCGTCCCAGTTCTCGAAACGTTAATAAAAATATTAAAAACGGCTGTAATTTCACAGCCGTTTTTTTTGTTTAGATAACCACTAAAAAGAAAAAAGCAAATAAATAGTTTTTAGAGATGCCCTTTATTCTATGACGCTTTCAAGAGCGATTTTTACCATATCGTTAAAAGAAGTTTCTCGCTCTTTAACGGAACATCTCTCTTTTGTCAAAAGATGATCGCTTACGGTAAATATCGCGAGCGCGTCTACGCCAAATTCCGCGGCTATGGTGTAGAGCGCGGCGGTTTCCATTTCAACCGCGAGTATACCGTATTATGTAAGTTTCGCGTTGTCAATTTCTTCGTCGTAAAATCTGTCTACGGAGATGACGTTTCCGACTTTTACGGGAAGATTAAGTTTATTGGCGTTGTTTACGGATTTTTGCAGGAGCTCGAAATCGGCGATAGGAGCAAAATATATGCCGGAGCCGAAAATATTTCGTATTATTGAAGAATCCGTAGACGCCGCCTGCGCTATTACGATGTCGCGAAGTTTTACGTCTTTGTTCATACCGCCGCAAGTGCCTACGCGCATAAGTTTTTTTACGCCGTATTCCGCGATTAGTTCGTGAACGTAAATTGAAATGGAAGGTATCCCCATTCCCGTACCCTGCACTGATACGGGAACGCCTTTATATTTTCCCGTATAGCCTAAAATATTTCTTATGTCCGTGTAGAGTTTTGCGTCTTCCAAAAAATTTTCCGCTATAAATTTTGCCCTTAAAGGATCGCCCGGAAGTAAGATTTTTTCAGCTATCTCGCCTTTTTGAGCCGCAATATGTGGAGTTGCCATAAAAATTTTTTCCTCGCTTTCATATAAATATCATAACTGTATTATAGAATAAAAACCACTAGGAAGCTAGTCCTAAATTTTACGATAATTTGAAAAATTTGAGCAGAACAGGCAATCGCGCCGCGAAAGCGGTGAGGAAAGTCCGAGCTTCATAGGGCGGCGCGCCGGATAACGTCCGGCGGGGGCGACCCCAGAGAAAGTGCTATAGAGATTTAGACAGCCGATGGAGATTTTCTCACAGGCAATGGTGGAAAGGTGCGGTAAGAGCGCACCGGCGATAAGGCAACTTATCGGCCTTGGTAAACCTCGCGCGAAGCAAGACCAAATAGGAAAGAGATGACGCTGCCCGCCGATCTTTCGGGTTGGTCGCTTGAGTCAAGAGGCAACTTTTGACCTAGATAAATGATTGCCACATACAGAACTCGGCTTATGGGCTGCTCAACACTTGAAAATTTCATTATTTAGTGATAATATAGATACTTAAATCTTCGGATTTTTGTATAAGCGCATTTTTTCATAGAGAAAATGCATAACAATTTTTGAAAAGGGGGACGGATGAGACTCACAGCAGCGCACAGAATTTTTTGAAAGGGGCATATCTTTTGATTAACTTTGTTAGAAATTTCCTATTTTTATTTATATGTTTGGCAACTTTTTCCGTTGCGGATGCTTCCGCCATTCGTTTAGGCGATCAAGGGAGCGAGGTTGCGGAAATTCAAGGACAACTTGCGGAACTCGGTTACGATTTGGAAGCTGACGGCGATTACGGCCCAGCTACCGAAGAAGCGGTTAAAGCATTCCAACGAGCTAAAGGTTTGGAAGTCGACGGACTCGTCGGTGAAATGACCTATCGCGCTCTTTTGGGCAAGAATTTGCCGGAAATAAGCCGTAGTTCAAATTATGTTTCAAGACGTGTAATCCAAAACGCTATGGCTTATATGGGAACCCCTTATGTATTCGGTGGGGCGTCTCCGGGCGGTTTTGATTGCTCCGGCTTTGTAATGTATGTATTTAGCGGCGCGGGAATTTCTCTTCCCCGTACGGCTGACGTACAGTATGAAGTTGGCACTCCTATAGATAAGAGCGACCTTCGCGCGGGTGATTTGGTATTCTTCAGCACTTACACTTACGGCGCGAGCCACGTTGGCATATCGCTCGGCGGAGACAGGTTCATTCACGCAAGTTCGAGCAAAGGCGTTACCGTTGATACGCTGAATCGCGGATATTGGATCAGCACCTATATCGGCGCAAGACGCGTTATGTAATATATTTTCGTTTGCAAATTAAGTCGTGGGGATAGTACTATTCTCGCGGCTTTTTTTATTTTTGCTTTTGCATTAAATACGAAATTTTCGGAAAATAACACTAAACAATTTGCACAATATATGATACAATAACTATCAATAAGTAAAGCAAAGAGGATTTTCTTGCTTATAAATATTATTATACGAGGAGTGATTATTATGCGGGAGATTTTTAAATACAAGACCAAAAATATATTATACAGCACAGGCACATTTGAGGAGGACGACGAGGACAAAGAAAAAAGGCTTGCCGCAGAAGCCGCTATGAATACTGCCGCGCCTACGCCGTCAGCGGATGAAGATTCCGAATTTTCCGGATTAACGCCAGAAGAAATGGCGATAGTAAACGCCTCCAAAAGCGACAACAGAATATCGGACAGCGTCGCCGACATTGTGGCGCACAACACATAAAAAAGAGCCGTTTTTCGGCTCTCAGACTGTAGACAAATTAACTTAACATCTAAAAAATTACTTTTTTGAAAACACCCTCCGTCACTTCGCGCCCCTCCCTCAAAGAGTGGGGCAAGGCTTGCCATCCTCTTTGAGGGAGGGGAGGGACTGCGAAGCGGTGGGAGGAGACTTCTACGACTATTACTTTATTGACGAAAGGCATCTGGCTATAACCGTAGCCGATGTTTCGGAGAAGGGTGTGCCCGCCGCGCTCTTTATGGTAATCGCCAAGACCCTTTTAAAGGAAAGTCTCCTTTTTGCGGGGGCGGACAAACTTAGTCAAGTCTTTGAGGAAACCAACAACGCCCTCATTAACGTCAATGAAGAAAATATGTTTGTCACCGTGTTCACAGGGATTCTTGACATTAAAACCGGAGAATTTGTATACGTGAGCGCGGGACATAATCCCCCTGTTCTAAAAGCTAGCGGTAAATGTATGTTCCTTAGCAAAGCAAATAGCCCCATTTTGGGTATGGTGGAGGGACTTACCTTCCCAACAAGCGTATTGACACTAAGTCCGGGGGACAGCATCCTTCTCTACACCGACGGCGTTACCGAGGCAAGAAACGAGGAAGAAGATTTCTTCGGAGAAAAACGCCTGTTAAAAGCAACAGAAACATTCGGAAAAGACGCCAAAACCGACATCAATGAGCTGCTGTCCATTCTGACAAAGTATGCGGGCAAAGCCGAGCAGTCGGACGACATCACTATGTTGGAACTTATATATAATAATACGTTTGAAGACGAAAGGAATGTTTAACTATGAAAACTTCTGTCCAAAACAATGTGCTTACCGTCTTTTTGGAGGGGGAAATCAACGCCAAAAACGTACCCGCGCTTCAAAAGGAAATAAACGAAATTATTTCCGCCAATTCCGGCAAGGAAGTTCTCTTTGATGCCGATGCATTGACCTATATTTCAAGCGCCGGACTCAGACTGCTTCTCTCCATCCAAAATAAAATCGCAAAGAACAAGCTCACCGTAAGAAATGTGTCCAAGGATGTTTATGAAATTTTTGATATGACGAAGTTCACCAGCCTGATGAACATTGAGAAGAAAATGAGGTAAATAAGCGTCGACGGCGTATAAATCGTGGGCAAAGGTAGATCCGGCACCGTCTAACGCCTCGGCCCCGAAACCATAGTCAAGCTCTACACCGCAGGCGTTCCTCTATCAATTTTATGGTTGCAAAAATTAAACGGGTTTTCCTCATCTTTCGAGGAAAACCCGTTTTGTCTGCGATTTGAAGAGCCGTTTTGCGGCTCTTTTTTATTTTCTTATTCCTTCACAAATTTTTTATGTTCGTCGATATATTTTTGAATTTCTTGCGGATTTTCTTTGGTGTAGGTTAGGGTTGGAATAGATATGCTTGCTTCCGGCTTTTCGCCTTTTACGCATTTTATCGCCGCGTCAACTGCTCTATAGCCCATTTCATAAGGCTGTTGCGTCGTTATGGCGATAACGTGAGCGTCTGTTGCGAGCATCTCTTTTGCAAGCGCCATACTCATATCTGTGCCTGCGATTATTATGTCATTTCGTCCCATTTTCTTTACGGTTTCAACCGCGGCGTTTGTCGTCATCTGGTTCCAGCACCATATAAAGTTTATGTCAGGGCGTTCCGTTAAGATTTTTTCCACCGATACGCAGGTTTCTTCGTAAAGATGTCCTTTTACGCTAAACGCTACTTCCATTTTTTTCTCGTTTACAAGAGGTTGAACAGACTTCATAAATCCGTCGCAACGCTCTACGCCTATGGAAAATTCTGTGTTTATAATGCAAAGCGCGGTTAATTTTTTTATGTTGTTCTTTTTTATATATTCGCCCAAATATTCACCCGTAGCCGCGCCAAGCCGAGCGTTATCAACAACTACTTGCACTGTCGGCGGAGGATTTACCACAGTGTTCCAAGTGACGACGGGAATCCCCAAATCCGACGCTTCCTTTAACGCTAAGCCGCTTTCTCCTACGGTCAAAGGACAAATAACGATGGCTTCCGCCTTATTTTTTATCTGCTCCTGTATTAAATCGCGCTCAACGTTTACGTCGTAACGCGAATCCGACAAAATAAGCTCCGCGTCTTGTTTTTTCGCCGCGTCTTTCATTCCCGCGATAGCTTCCACGAACCATTCGTTCGTGCCTTCAAATATAACGCTTCCTACGGTGAGTTTATCGTCTTTTCCGCAGGAAGTAAGCAAAAACATCGAACATACAAGGAAAAGCATAATAATTTTTTTCATATTAACTCTCCTTTTTTGTTAGAACATGGGGCGTTGCCCCATACCCCAGCAGGGCGCTGCCCTGCACCCGCAAGGGGAACTCGTCCCC
>JAGBKP010000178.1 GCA_017635875.1 Selenomonadaceae bacterium
AAATTATGAATTTAGCGATTAAATTTTAAAACAGAGTTTGATAAAGTTTTCTTTCTCTCTTTTTTCTTTGTTACTTTCTTTTTTCTCTCTTTCTTTTTCAAAAGAAAGAGAGAAAAAAGAAAGTAAGGTTTTAAAATATCAGCATACGTATTGGAGTCCCAGTTTGTCCGCGACGGCTTTGTCGGTGGAGACGAGCGCGTCGCTTCTTCCTATGGGAAGGGAGCTGTTGCCTATGGGAGCCATCAATTTCTTAAGCTCGGAGTCGAAGGCTAGAACATAATCGACGATTTTTTGCGCTCCTTTGTCTATATCAAGCCGCTTGACGAGGCGCGGGTCTTGCGTGCAAATTCCCGTGGGGCATTTTCCCGTGTTGCAGGCGTTGCATCGTCCTTGCTCGTTTCCGACGCAGCCTAGGAGTTGTATTAAAATTTTTCCCACAAATACGCCGTTCGCGCCGAGGCACATCATCTTAAACGCGTCAGCCGCGGCGTTTCCCGTCATACCGATACCGCCGCCGCCGTAAAGCGGAATTTGCCCTTGCAAGCCTTGATTTACCGCGGAAAGATAACAGTCGCGAATTTTTGACACCACGGGATGCCCCGTGTGGTCGAGTGAAATTTCATTTGCCGCGCCCGTGCCGCCCTGTATGCCGTCGATGAAAAATCCGCCGCAGATTTTATACGGGTCGCGAAGAAGATTGTTGTAAACTGAAACGGAAGTGGCGGACGCGGCGCATTTTATCGCAACGGGTACGCGGAAACCGAATGCTGCGTTCATAGAAAGGTGCATTTTCTGCACGCTTTCTTCGATGGAATAAAGCCCCTGATGATTGGGCGGGGAGGAGAGCGTAGCTTTTGGCACGCCTCTAATCGCTTGAATGTGTTCCGCAACTTTTGCGCTGGGGAGCAGCCCGCCGTCGCCGGGTTTTGCGCCTTGCCCGATTTTTATAAGCACGCCCGCAGGGTCTGTCACCATATGAGGAATTGCTTTTATAATGCGGTTCCAGCCGAAATGCCCCGACGCTATTTGAATTATAAAATATTTCAGATAATCGCTTTTTAAAAGATTTCCGGGCATACCGCCTTCGCCGGAGCTCATACGAATGGGAATATTGCATTTTTCGTTTAAGTATCCGACCGCAAGGGCGACAGCCTCCCAAGCGCGGGTTGAAAGCGCGCCGATGGACATATCCGAAAAAATAAGCGGATAAATCCACTGTACGGGCGGCGTGGTCTTTTTCTTCACAAGTTTTCCGTCAACCACTTCAAAGGGAAGTTCTTTAGAAGAAAGCACCCGCCCGAAAGGAGCGCGAATATCGAAGGTGTGACGCTGCGAATCAAGCGAAGGGTCTGTCATCTGTGAAATTCTGCCGACGATAATATTGTCAAGCGTCCGCTGCGCGTTTAAATTCGTTCTGCCGCCGCGTTTGATAGGCCCAGAATCCCTTGAAAGCAACGCTTTTCTGCTGTCGGGGTTTCTTACGGGGTGTATCGCGTTATTCGGGCAAACTTTTTCGCACATACCGCAACCCCTGCAAAAATCCGTCAAACTTGCAACCTGTTTTATAATGGGAAGCGCAATATGCGTATGAACGGGAGTGGGAACTGCGCCTTCGGAATGGGTCATGGATTTTTTCTGCACTTCGACTTTTATCGCTTTAAAAGTGCAGCTTGCAACGCAACTTCCGCACATCGTGCAACGCTCGGCGTGATATTCTATTATCCAAGGCAAATCGTTTACGCCAATATCCTGCGTCTTTACTGCCTCCATCTCTCTACCTCCAGATTTTCGCCTATAACCACAATTTCCCGCTCGTTCGGATAAATGTCCTTCGTCATATCTCTGTTCGGTAAAATCTCGTTTATCCCGCAAACCTCCGACGATATTACGACGGTGTTCTCATCTCTCCCCACCACCACAGGGCGAAGTTTCTTTGAGTCGCAACAGGTAATCATATCTCCGTTCGGGAGTACGCCTATTATGGTATTGGGTCCGTTTATTTCAAGATGCGAGAGCGACTGACGAATGGAAGTCAAAACGTCTTTATCCTCCCGCTTTTCCATTTCGTCGAAGGGGAGCGGCGTAATGATATGCTTATAATATATAAGCGGCCAATTAAGCTCGTGATGCGCGTAATGCAGCGTGTTCAAAAAGCATTGCGAATCGGACTCAAAACCGATATATCCCCTGTGCAAAGATTTTTGAAATTCCTTGTTTTTCGTATAAAAAGTATTTTCACCGTTGGCGCAAAGGGTATATCCCTGCAGGAAAAACGGATGCGCCGCGTAGCGGACAATATCGTAATTCGTATTCTGTCTGCATTGCGCCACAATAGATTTTGCCATAAGCGCGCCGTCGTCGTCCCACAACCTGAAATAAGTAGCAATATCCCTCGGGTCGCCTATCTCTTTAAGCGTCAACACGTCCGGCCAGAACGAATACACATAGCCCTGCCCCGAATCCTCCAAAATTTTTCTCAGAGCCAAACGGGTGTCTAAGAGCAAATCTTCCTTTTGACGTTTCGTCATACGCTCCGCGTCTTCGGGGTAATCGTAGACGCGGAAAACATAATAAGGCATAGCCTTTATATCGAGATTTTCTTTCTTCGCCGCCACGGGAATAAGTTCCGTAACCTGCGTGAAGTTGTGCGCGTCCATATAGTCTTCGACAAGCCGCGTCCCTTTTTGGGTGCAAGCCATCGACAAAAGCGGTTTATCCTTATGCGCCCCGAAAACGCCGTAAAGGTCTTGCATAACCATAGCAAAGCCGGAGTTGTCGTGTCCCTCTTGCTGAGGAATCATAAGGCGCAGCGCAAGACTGGGGTGAAAGGGAATTTTACTCTTTATCGAGCCTATTCTGCACATATTTTTCCCTCCTATTGTTATTTTTTTTATTCTTACTTTCTTCTTTTCTCTCTTTCTTTTGTAAAAGAAAGAGAGAAAAGAAGAAAGTAACAAAGAAGAAAAGAGAGAAAGAAAACTTTACTAAACTCTATTGATTAGTATCTTTATATTAAAATTCTTTTTCTTTCTTTTGCTTCTTTTCTTTTTAGCATTTCTTATGACTTTAGTCATTAGAAATGTTTATACTCTTGAGTGTTTTTTCTTACAAGAAAAAGAAAGAAAAGAAAGGTTTTTACAATCCTATGACTTCCGAAAAATAAATTACGGTAACGGTGTCCTCCATCAAGATTCGACGCTTATAAATCCGCTCAAAGTCCGCGATAAGTTCTTCTCTGGTGCTGATTTCGGGATTTTGCGTGTCGAGGTCTTTTTTAGAAAGAGTTCCCATAGTTTTTACTCTTACCTTATCCAAAAAAGCGGTATAGAGTTTTTGTTTCTGTTCCCCGGTTTCCCCCGCCGTTATCCAAACAACGGAGCTTTCGGGGAATTTGTCGCTGACGTCCCCAAGGCGCACGGTGCATCTTTTGGTGCGAGCGATTAGCATTTTTTTATGTTTTTCCTCGCGGAAATTTAGAGCCATCATGGTGGTGTGTCCTCCTGTAGTTTTATTTATTTAGATTTATTTGAGTTGATTTTTTTGGTTGTGGCTGCTGATGAATTTTAGCAAATATTCTACTTTTCGTTGTCTTCATTTTTCTTTTGCTCGCCCAAAAGAAAAACGAAGCAAAAAGAAAAAGGCGCAGGGGCGACGCCGCCCCTTGACCCTGCAAATAAGCACGGCAAACTGTAAGTTTAGATGCAATTGAAAAAGTTTCAGCCTGCGTCACTTTTCGTTGCTCGCTTTGCCCCGTCCGTGGGGCAAAGGCTTCGCGCGGCGCGTCCTGCGCCGCATTACCGCTCCGAGTTTGTGCTTTACAACACATATTGTGGTATATTTTACTTTATTTCAACTACCACTATAAATTACACTAAAAGCACAAAAGCGCAAATCTCGTGCGCCCCCAAGGACGGGGGCGCGTCCGCCTAAATCGCGTGATGCGATTTTAGCGGACAACGAAAACTAAAAACATTTGCATACTTCTTCAATAGCCTCTATGTGAATTGTCCCCCATGTCAAGGACATTTTAAGAAAAAGGGATAAATTTTTTCAATGGATAATATTTATAGTGGGAACAATATTGTTTAAAGGATATTGCCCGGTGACAATGTACTTGT
>JAGBKP010000179.1 GCA_017635875.1 Selenomonadaceae bacterium
AATTTTTTAAAGGGAAATTTGAAAAAAAGTAGAATTTACCTATTTAGAGACAACAAAAGAATAAAAAGGAGATGAGAGCTTTGCTTAGACTTGGCATAAGATTGCACGATATGAAAGCGGGAACGCTGAAAGAGCGGGCAAGATACGCAAGGGAGCAAGGCTTTTCTTGTGTCCATTTGGCGCTTGGAAAAACGGTGGACGGCTTTAAAATGAAGCCTGAAACTTTTACCTCCGGCTTGTCAAGGGAAATCAAGGAAAGCTTTCAAAACGAGGGCGTAGATATTGCGGTCTTGGGTTGCTATAAAAATTTGGCGCACCCCGATATTGACGAGGTAAAAAAACTGCAAAAGCTCTACATCGCCCATCTTCGTATGGCTGCGATTTTAAGGTGTTCGGTGGTAGGCACGGAAACCGGCGCGCCAAACGCTCCTTATACATACGAGCCGCTTTGCCATACCGAAGCCGCGCTGCAAGCGTTTTTAAGAGGAGTTGCGCCCGTCGTCGAGGCGGCGGAGAATTTAGGCGTACTCTTTGCAATAGAGCCTGTGTGGAATCACATCGTATGGAATCCGAAAATCGCAAGAAGGGTGTTGGACGAGATAGCCTCTCCTAACCTTCGCATAATCTTTGACCCCGTTAATTTGTTATCCATAGAAAATTACGAGGATAGGGAAAGCGTAATAGACGAGGCTATGGAGCTCTTGGCCCCCGAGATTGAAGTCGTTCACTTAAAAGATTTCAAAGTCGAAGACGGCAAAATGGTGTCCATCGCGGCGGGTACGGGTATGATGAAGTACGATAAAATTTTGAAATTCTTGAAGGAAAACAAGCCGTCAATAGAGGCAACTCTTGAGAATACAAAGCCCGAAAACGCCGTGCAAACGAGAGAATTTATTGAAAAGGTTTATAATGAAGTGTAAGTAGAATAAAATTAAAAAAATTTAGGTTGTAAATAATAAAAAGCAAAAATAACAAAACTAATCAATAGAGTTTGGTAAAGTTTTTTCTTTCTTCTTTTTCTTTGCTACTTTCTTTTTCTTCTTTCTTTTTTACAAAAAAGAAAGAAGAAAAAGAAAGTAGGTAAACGCAAAAATATAATTTCAATATAGGAGGAGAAAATATGGCGGAAGTTTTGACAATCGGCGAGCCTATGGGGCTTTTTGTAGCGGACGAGGCTGTTGCTTTAAAGGACGCCAACCATTTTACAAAATACGTCTGCGGCGCGGAAGTTAATTTTTCTATCGGGCTTTCACGCCTAGAGCATAAGGTTTCATATATATCTCGCGTGGGCAAAGACCCGATAGGCGAGCATATCGTAGACTTTTTAAACGCCAGCGGCATTGATACTTCTTATGTTGTGACAGACCCTGACAATTTGACGGGTATGCAGTTTAAGGAAAAAGTCACCGACGGACACGACCCGTTTGTGGCGAATTACCGCCGTCATACGGCATTTTCGCACTTCGACCCGAAGGATTTGGACAAGATAAAATGGGACGGCATTAAGCACGTTCACGTAACGGGCATTCCCGCCGCGCTCTCCGATTCTTGTTGCGCGGCGGCGGAACGCTTGATGAAAGACGCCCGCGCGCACGGCGCGACTGTTTCATTTGACCCTAATCTTCGCCCTATGCTTTGGCCGAACAAGGAAAAAATGGTTGCGACTTTAAACAAACTCGCGGATAACGCGGACTTAGTATTGCCGGGACTTGGAGAAGGCGAAACGCTTATCGGCACGAGAAATCCCAAAGAAATTGCTGATTTTTACATCGGCAAAGGCGCAAAGCAGGTTGTTATAAAACTTGGCGGCGCAGACGGCGCGTACGGCAAGACTAAAGACGGCGAAGAGTTTAACGTACCGTCGTTTAAGGTTGAAAAAGTAGTCGACACCGTAGGCGCCGGCGACGGTTTTGCTGTCGGCACCGTGTCCGCGCTTTTGGAAGGCAAATCCTTAAAAGAAGCGGCAAGACGCGGCGCGGCGATAGGCGCGCTTGCCATAATGGTGGCGGGCGACAACGAAGGACTTCCCACCAGAGATAAATTGGAAAAATTTATGGCTCAATAATATAGAATAAATTTTTTTGGGGGGTGCAGGGGGACGAGTTCCCCTGCCGGAGTCCAGAGGCGGAGCCTTTGGTGGGAGTTTGAGGGTGAAACCCTCAAGAATTTATTGGAGGTAAAAACAGAATGGATATTCGTTATTCGGCGAATCAGAGAGATTTCAAGAGATACACCACGGAAGAAGTAAGAAAAGAATTTTTGATTGAGAATTTATTTGAAGCGGATAAAGTGACCGCCGTTTATTCTCATGTAGACAGAATGGTGACTTTCGGCTGTATGCCGGTATCTGGCGAAGTTCCGCTTGAAAAGGGAATCGACGTATGGCATAACTTCGGCACGAAGTTTATCTTGGAAAGACGCGAAATCGGCATATTTAATCTTGGCGGCGACGGCTCTATTACGGCTGACGGCAAGACTTACGATTTAGGATATAAAGACTGCCTTTATATCACAATGGGTACGAAAGAGGTTAAGTTTAAGAGCAAAGACGGCGGCAAACCCGCGAAATTCTATATGGTTTCCGCGCCCGCGCATCGCGCTTTTGAAACTAAACTCTTAACCATTAAAGACGCAAACAAAGTTCCCTGCGGCGACGCGAAAACGGCGAACAAACGCGTTATCAACCAGTTTATTCACCCCGATGTGCTTGAAACCTGCCAGCTTTCGATGGGTATGACGGAGCTTGCAGAAGGCAGCGTTTGGAACACAATGCCTTCCCACACCCACGAGCGCAGAATGGAAGTGTATTTCTACTTTGAAATCCCCGAAAACGAAGTGGTCTTCCATATGATGGGCGAGCCTACCGAAACACGCCATATCGTAATGCAGAACGAGCAAGCGGTTATAAGCCCCTCGTGGAGCATACATTCCGGCTGCGGCACCTCCAACTACACCTTTATATGGGCGATGGGCGGCGAAAACAAAACTTTCGACGATATGGACCACATCAAAAATCCCGATTTGAGATGATTTTACTTTTACTTTTTTCTTTTCTCTCTTTCGTTTGAAAAAGAAAGGAGAGAAAAGAAAAAAGTAACAAAAAAGAAAAGAGAGAAAGAAAACTTTATTAAAAATTATATAAAATGTGTTGGGAGAATATCATAATGAGCAAAAAAGTTACGGTAGTAACGGGAAGTCCGCGCAAAGGCGGAAACAGTGATTTATTGGCGGAAGCGTTTATCGCCGCCGCGGAAAAGAAAGGCTACGAAGTGTCAAGGTTTG
>JAGBKP010000180.1 GCA_017635875.1 Selenomonadaceae bacterium
GCTATGGCAACGCCGGCACCGGCGCCTTCGCCGCCACCTATGGCGGCTCCTATGCCGCAGGCAGCGCCCATGCCACAAGCGGCGCCGATGCCGCAAATGATGCAGCAGCCGATGCCCGGTTACGGCTACGGTACGCCAAACCCTCAAATGATGGCGAATGTTCCCGTGCAACAAGCGCAGTTCATACCTTTAAATACGGCGCCTGTGCAGGTAAACGACGCAAACATCGGGCTTATTTTGGACGTACCGCTTCAAGTTACGGTTGAGCTTGGGCGCACGAAAAAATCCATTAAGGAGATTTTGGAACTTACCAACGGATCCATAGTGGAGCTTGATAAACTTGCCGGTGAAGCTGTGGATATTCAAGTAAACGGTAAGTTCCTCGCGAAAGGCGAAGTCGTCGTTATAGACGAAAACTTCGGAGTTCGCATAACCGATATAGCAACGCCCGCCGAAAGAGCCGCAAAACTTCAGTAGTTGCTCTTTGGGAATCGGGGTTTATATATTAATTTTGGTAATAATATATATTTTTTAAAAAGATAAGGAGAGATGGCTTATGGCAGTAAGAGTTTTAGTGGTTGACGACGCGGCGTTCATGAGAATGATGGTTAAAGACATTCTTTCTAAAAACGGTTACGAGGTCGTCGGCGAAGCCGAAAACGGTATGAAAGCTCTCGAAAAATATCAGGAATTAAAACCTGATCTTACCACAATGGATATAACGATGCCCGAAATGGACGGTATCAGCGCGGTTAAAGAGATTAAGAAAATCGATCCCAACGCGAAGATTGTTATGTGCAGCGCGATGGGTCAGCAGGCGATGGTTATTGAAGCGATTCAGGCCGGCGCAAGAGATTTTATCGTAAAACCCTTCCAGGCGGATCGCGTGCTTGAAGCTGTCCGTAAAGCCGTAGGCTGATGAAAATAGTGTGGATTTTTGCAGCGGCATTTTTGCTCTTTATGCAAACGGATCCGAGTCTAGCTAGGGCAGCCGAAGAGGCTGCCCCTTCTGGTGGATATCTTGCAGGTTACACCGATGTAAACCCGATGCCGACCGCTTCGTCTTGGCTTTCGACGCTGGCGTATCTTTTAAGTATGCTGCTGGTGTTCGCGTTTGTTCTTTTTCTTTCTTACGTTGCGGCGAGATTTGTTGGCGGAAGATTTTCCGCTTTCACTTCAAACGGCAGCGGGCGTTTGATTTCAAGCGTTGCGCTCGGACCTAAGATGTCCGTTGCGGTGGTTGAAATAGCAGGACAAATGCTGATACTTGGGGTAACGGAGCATAATGTTTCGCTTTTGTCGGATGTTACCGATCCCGAAGAAATAGACAGATTGGAGAGAATAGCTCTTACAAGCAATATTCCTACAGGGGCGTTCTCGGATCAGATTAGCGCGCTTACAAACGTAATAGGTAAATTGCCGCCTATCTTTAAAAAGGGAGGCGGAGTATGAAGAATAAGAAACCTATTATATTTGGGAGTTTTTTTCTTTGTTTGCTTTTTGCAAGCGCGGCTTTTGCCGCGCCCGTGCCGAATGTAAACTTAAGTTTCGGGGCTTCCGAGAATCCCGAAGACGTAGCGGTGACGCTTCAGCTTATGGGTATGCTTACCATACTCACCCTTGCGCCTTCGATACTCATAATGACCACTTCTTTTGTGAGAATTGTTGTGGTTATAGGTTTTTTACGAAACGCGCTCTCAACGCAAAACGTGCCGCCAAATCAGGTGGTTTTGGGCTTGTCGCTTTTTCTTACGTTTTATATAATGTCGCCGTATTGGAGCGACGTGAACGAGAATGCGCTTCAGCCTTATCTTGCGGGGGCGATAACGCAGGAAGAAGCGTTGAACAACACTTTAGGCCCTATGCGGGAGTTTATGTTTAAGCAGACAAGGGAAGCGGATTTAGCTCTTTTTGTAAACTTATCCGATGCGCCGCGTCCCGAAACGCAAGACGATGTATCGACTTTTACGCTTATTCCCGCGTTTATCATAAGCGAGCTTAAAACGGGATTTCAAATCGGATTTATGATTTATATTCCCTTCATAGTCATTGATATGATAGTCGCAAGTACCTTGATGTCAATGGGTATGATGATGCTTCCGCCCGTTATGATTTCTCTTCCGTTTAAAATACTTTTGTTTGTAATGGTTGACGGTTGGAGACTTTTAATTCAATCGCTTGTTGCAAGTTTTAAATAGGGAGGCAGAGTATGTCGGGCGACGTTGTAATTCAGTTGGCGCAACACGCGCTCGTTATAGTGATGCTCGTTTCTGCGCCTATGCTTGGTCTTGGACTTATAGTGGGTCTTATGGTCAGCGTATTTCAAGCGACTACTTCCATTCAAGAACAGACCTTGGCTTTTATCCCAAAAATAATTGCTGTCTTTGTGGCGATACTTATATTCGGACCTTGGATGCTTCGGATAATGGTTGGGTATGTGACGGAAATTTTTAGAAATTTACCTCTTTATATAGGTTAAAGTTGGAGTGAAAAGAGTTGCCAATGGATTTTTACGAGCTTTTGCAAAATCATATCGCGCTCTTTTTGCTTATGCTTACGAGAAACACCGGAATTTTTATAATATCTCCTTTTTTTGGCGGTATGAATACTCCCGTGTATTTTAGGGCCGGGCTCGCTTTTATAATGTCGTTGCTCTTGTTTCCCGCTTTGGACGAAAACGCGAGAGTTTCTGCGCCGTCTTCGATTTTTATGTATGCGCTTTGGGTATTGGCCGAGTTATTCGTCGGTTGGATTATCGGTTTTGTGGCGTACCTTACGCTTGCCGCGATCACAATGGCGGGTAAGGTTATGGATATGCAGGCCGGTTTTGCCATAGTAAATGTAATGGATCCTACTTCCGGTCAGCAAATGCCGCTTATCGGAAGTTTTTTATATAATTTGGCAATTATTGTTTTTCTTGTGACGAACGGTCACCATATGATACTTTCGGGACTTGTCGAAAGTTACCGCCTCGTTCCCATAGGCGATGTAAATATTGCGGATTCAAATTTGCCTATGATAATAGTAAATTATACGGCGGGGATTTTTCTGACGGGAATGAAAATAGCGATGCCCGTGACGTTTGCGATACTCCTTACGAACGTGGGGCTTGGAATACTTGCCCGCACTATGCCGCAGATGAATATATTCGTTGTGGGCATACCTATGCAGATACTTGTCGGTATAGGCGTTTTAATGATGCTTGTGCCGTTTTACGTAATGTTTTTGGATGTGGTGTTTAATGAGATGTTCGCGCGAATATCGGCAACCTTGCAAGAGCTTAGGTGACGAAGAATATGTAAGTTTTGCGTTTAATCTTCAGCTCTTTGCGGAAGGTGAAAAGACCGAAGAACCTACGGCGAAAAAACGCGCGGACGCGAGGAAAAAAGGTCAGGTCGGCAGAAGTCAGGAATTAAATACCGGCTTTGTGCTTTTAATCGCTTTTTTTGTCATAAAAATGTTGTGGGAACATATCTACGCGGAAATTTATATGTTCACCACATATACCTACAGTCATTTAATGCTGAATTTAGACACGGAAAGCCTCTTGCAATTATTTATAAGCATAGTTATTCTTTTGGTGAAGACGGTTTTTCCCGTAATGTTCAGCGTCCTTCTTATAGGGCTTGCGATAAATTTTTTCCAAGTGGGACTGAATTTGAACACGGAAGCTATCGGGTTAAAACTTGATAAACTTAATCCGATTAACGGTTTCGGACGCATTTTTTCCAAGCGTTCGCTGGTTGAACTTGTAAAATCATTGTTTAAAATACTTATTATAGGTTTTTTCTTGTTTCGTTGCCTAAAAGACGAAATTCCTTTTATGCCATATTTTATATATTACGATTTAGCTACGAGTTTAGAGGAAGTTTCAAAGATACTTTTCACTATGGCGTTTCAAGTTATAGCCGTTATACTTGTGCTTGCGGTTATAGACTATGCGTATCAAAAATGGCAGACGACGCAAGACTTAAAGATGACAAAGCAAGAAGTAAAGGATGAAATGAAACAGTCCGAAGGAGATCCGCAGATTAAGGGCAAAATTCGCCAAAAGCAAAGGCAGATGGCTATGAGCCGTATGATGCAGGAAGTCCCGAAAGCGGACGTAATAGTGACAAACCCGACGCATTTTGCGGTGGCTCTTTCTTACGAGCAGGGCATGAAAGCCCCGCTTGTGGTGGCAAAGGGCGCGGACTTGGTGGCGCAGAAAATAAAGCGTATAGCGAAGGAAAACCGCGTGCCGATAGTTGAAAATAAACCGCTTGCAAGAGCGTTGTATTCAACCGTTGAGATTGGCGACGCTGTGCCTGAAAATCTATATCAAGCGGTCGCCGAAGTCTTGGCGTACGTATACCGCTTAAAGAAGAAAACCGCTCCCAACGCAAGAGCGGCGTAAAGTTTTTCTTTTCTTTTTTCTCTTTTTTGAAAAAAAGAGAAAAAAGAAAAGGAACAAAAGAAAAAAGAGAAAAAACTTTATCATAATACGGCATTTTAAAAATGGGGGTCAAGGGGGACGAGTTCCCCTTGTGGGGTACGGGGCGAAGCCCTGTGTTAAAAATAATCCGAGGAGATAGTAGATGGCTGAGGTGGCATTGGGCGGAACAGGCCCGATACAATCCATAAAGAAATACAGCGACATCATAATAGCGGTGGCACTTATTACCATTGTTATTATGATGATTATTCCTTTGCCTACTGCGCTATTGGATTTGCTTATATGCGTAAATATAACGGCGGCTCTTGTTATCGTTATATCTACGATTTATAACGAAGAAGCTCTTGATTTGTCGGTGTTTCCTTCGCTCTTGTTGGTTACGACTCTTTTTAGACTTGCGCTTAATATTTCTTCTACGCGTCTTATTTTGCTTGAAGGGTACGCCGGAGAAGTTATAACGGCATTCGGCAACTTCGTTGTCGGAGGTAATCCCGTCGTCGGTTTTATCGTGTTTATAATCTTGGTCATTATACAGTTTATAGTTATAACCAAAGGCTCGGAGCGCGTAGCGGAAGTTTCGGCGCGTTTTACTTTGGACGCTATGCCCGGTAAACAGATGGCTATCGACGCGGACTTAAACCAAGGCGCGATAACCGACGCGGAAGCTAAAGTCCGCCGTGAAAAAATTCAAAGAGAAGCTGACTTTTTCGGCGCAATGGACGGCGCGAGCAAATTCGTCAAGGGCGACGCTATAGCGGCTATTATCATAATGCTTATAAATATCGCCGGCGGATTTGTTATAGGTATTGTCCAACGCGGCTTGGAGGCGGCGCAGGCGCTTCAAATATATACGCTCTTAACCGTCGGCGAAGGTCTTGTCAGTCAGATTCCAGCGCTTTTGATTTCGACCGCAACGGGTATCATTGTTACCCGTTCCGCGTCTGAAGGCAATCTCGGCGCGGATATCGTCAATCAGCTTTTTAGAAACGACCGCATATTCTTTATTATAAGCGGCGTTTTGATATTCCTCGCCATTGTGCCCGGCTTGCCGGGGATTCCGTTCACCTGCCTTTCGGTTTTGTGTTTCTTTATCGGACGCGGACTTAGAAAGAAAGAGGTAAAAACGGAAGAGACGGTAAAAGAGGAGAGGAAGGAGAAAGAAAAAGCGGAGGCGACAAAGCCGGAGAATATTGTTTCGCTCCTTCAAGTCGATCCTATGGAACTAGAAATCGGCTACAGCTTGATTCCTTTGGTGGATACAGGGCAAGGCGGAGATTTACTTGACCGCGTCGTTATGATTCGTCGTCAATGCGCGCTTGAACTCGGTCTTGTCGTGCCTACCATTCGTATTCGCGATAATATTCAAATAAAGCCGAACGCTTATATTATAAAGCTAAAGGGTATAGAAATCGCAAAAGGAGAACTTCTCTTGGATCACTTCCTGGCGATGAATTCCGGCACGGTGTTTGAAGAAGTGCCGGGCATTGAAACGATAGAGCCTGCTTTTGGGCTTCCCGCGCTTTGGATTCCGGAAACCGAACGCGAGCAGGCTGAATTAAACGGATATACCGTTGTAGACGCAGTTTCGGTTTTAGCGACGCATTTGACGGAAGTAATAAAGATGCACGCGGCGGAGATTTTGGGTCGTCAAGAAACTCAAAACCTCATCGACAATTTGCGTCAAACCAACGCCGCCTTGGTGGACGACGTTGTGCCGGAACTTATGAGCGTCGGCGAAATCCAAAAAGTTTTGGCAAATCTCTTAAGAGAGCGCATCTCTATTCGAGATATGGCGACGATTTTGGAAGTGTTGTCGGATTACGCCCGCGCTACAAAGGATACGGAGATTTTGACGGAATATGTGCGTCACGCTATGGCAAGACAAATTACTCAGCAATATGTGCAGGGCAACACCATTTCCTGCATAACGCTGGACCCGGGGCTGGAAAACAGAGTTGCGGGCGGTGTTCAAAGAACGGATCACGGCTCGTATGTAAATTTAGACCCCGATTCTATGCAAAGACTTGTTACGGCTTTAAACACGGAACTTACAAAACTTACGAATATGGGTTATCAGCCGATAGTTTTGACAAGTCCCGCGGTAAGACTCTATTTCAGAAAACTCGTGGAACGTTCCGTGCCGGGGATTATCGTGCTTTCTCACGCGGAAGTCGATCAGACCGTTGAAATTCAAATTCTTGGGGTGGTGAAGATCTAAGTGCAGATAAAAGTTTTTCGCGCCGCCACTATGAAAGAAGCGATGACTGAGGCGAAAGAGGCTTTAGGCGACGATGTTGTGATTCTTCATACAAAAAAGACGAAGGATGGCGGCATTTTTGGATACGGCAGCAAGGATGTGTACGAAGTTACCGTAGCTATAGACGAGGAAACTCCCGCTAAAATAAGCGGAGAAGATAACGTTGCGCCTGCCCATTCGGGGAATGGGCTTTCCGATATGATGACGGTCCAACCGCCCAAAACCGTGCTTTCTATGTATAAGATGAGCGGTACAAAAGCAGGACTTGAGCGAGCGGAAAATATGGCTTCGGAGAAAAAAGAGGATACGAATAACATAAATAATGCCTTTATTCCGATACAAAAAGAGGATATTTTACATAAATCGCGAATAATAAAAGCGGGGGATTTTGAGAAGACTCAATCCGAAGAGAAAAAAGAGGCGCAAAAGGGAGAAACGGTTGATACCTCTTCTCGTCAAGAGGATGCGGAAAAGATAGAAAGACTTGAAGCCGAACTTGCCGAGATGAAGACGCTTCTTGCAAATTTTATGCGGAAAGAGTCGAAAGACGCCACCGTGTCCCTTCAAGAAGCAATGGAAAATCACGACGTAGCAAAGGAAATTCTGGACGCTATGGCGGCGACTTCCGGCGCCGGCGAAACTATGGCGGATGCGGCGTCGCAGGAGGCTAAAGCCACGCTTGTTTCTTTTTTGAGAAAAAAACTGAAATATGTCGACGGCATAGAGCTTGCGGAGGATCAAAGACACACGAAGATAGTCGCCTTAATCGGTCCTACGGGTGTCGGAAAGACTACGACTCTTGCCAAGATTGCAGCCGGCGTCGCTTTAAACAAAGGCGCGGATACCGCGCTTATAACTGCCGATACCTATAGGGTCTCCGCGGTGGAGCAGTTAAAGACGTATTCAGATATTTTGAAATTGCCGCTCGATATTGTATACAATTACGAGGAGCTTAGAAAGTCTATAAGAAAGTATGAAGATAAAAAGCTTATTTTGATAGATACGGCGGGAAGAAGTCAGCATAACAACGCGCATCTTGAAGAATTGAAAACGCTTTTAAAAGCGAATTCCAGAATAGAAAAACATCTTGTGCTTTCTGCGACAACTAAAGAAAAGGATGCGAGGGAAATCATCGAAAAGTTTTCTTTTTGCAACCCGAAGCGGATAATCTTTACAAAGGTAGACGAGACGTCAAGTCTTGGAATTATACTTAATTTGTTGTATGAAAAAGATATGGCGTTATCGTATCTTGCTAACGGACAAGGCGTGCCGGAAGATATTACGGTGGCAAGCCCCGAGGCGCTAGCGGATCTTTTCTTGAGGGATTGATATGGTTGACCAAGCGGCAAAGTTAAGACAGCTTGTGGAAGGCGACGCGATAAAAACTAAAGGTGCCGGTTTATTTGGAGAAGATGACAAAAATACGCGTATAATAGCTGTAACAAGCGGTAAAGGCGGAGTAGGGAAAACCAATCTCACGGTAAATCTTGCTATAGCGCTAAAAGAAGAGGGTCAGCGTGTGCTTGTAATAGACGCGGACCTTGGAATGGCCAATGTGGACGTGGTTTTGGGCAGCCTTTCAAGATATCATCTGCTTCATCTTCTGGATCCGGATATTTCTCTTAAAGATGTGCTTATAAACGGTCCTTATGGTATAAATTATATATCGGGCGGTTCCGGTATCGAAAAAGCCAAAGATTTTACCCCGGACGAGCGTGAAATGCTTATGGGCAAGCTTGCCGGTTGCAGTGAGATTGCGGATATTATTCTAATTGATACCGGAGCGGGTCTTGGGCAAAACGTGATGAGTTTTATTTTGGCGGCGGATGAAGTCTTGCTTGTGACGACGCCCGAGCCCACCGCGCTTACCGACGCTTATGCGGTGATGAAAGCCTACAGTCTGCACGCCTCCAACAAAAATTTAAAAGTTGTTGTTAACAGGGTTTACGATGAAAGCGAAAGCGAAGATGTTATTACCAAACTCGATCAAACTTCAAAAAAATTCTTAAAAATGCCGATAACTTCCGCAGGATATATTTTCGAGGACAGAAAAGTGTCGGGAGCGGTGAGAAAACAAAAGCCGTTTATGGCGACAGAACCCGATTCTCTTGCGTCAAAATGCGTTAAAGCGATGGCATCGAGCCTTTTGTATGGCGAACAGATAAGAGTAAAACGGGGTTGGAGAGGATTTTTAAATCAAATATTTAATTTTTCTCGAAAATAATGGAGGAACTTTTAATATGACAGGCGAATTATTAAAAGCGGAAAAAGTTTTAACCGTCGGAACAAGGGTTGAATTTTTCGTAGGCGAAGATGAAACTAAATACATAAGTCGCGTTGAGGATTATTCCGGCGAACTTTTAATCGTCGCCATGCCCACATCTAAAGAGGGCGTCCCTGTTATACCATACAAAGGCGAGCAAGTTTACGGTCTTGCTATAGGCAAGGAAAAAACGCACAGCCGTTATCGCTTTATGACAACTTTTGAGAGTTACGGCAAAGAGGGGAATATTCCGGTTTGGCGGATAAAGATGCCCGCCGAAGTTGAAAGGTTTCAAAATCGCGAATTCGTTCGTGTTAAGATTAGTCAAACGACGCACGTAAGCTTTATAGACGACGAAGGGGGAAGAACCGATCCGATTCTTACTTGGACGGTGGATATAAGCGGAAACGGCGTAAGTTTCTTGTTGGAAGACCCTGTTGCGGAAAACACAAAAGTGGCGGTGGAGATAGAGGGAATCCCTGAAATTGGGACGCTCTCGGCGATGGCAAGCGTTGTAAGATGCGTAGAGTTCAAACGAAAGCAGGGAGACACCGCGTATCTTGTGGGGGTAAAACTTTTGGATTTGCCCAAGTCTAAAACAAATCAAATTGTCAGATGGCTCTTTTCCGTGCAGAGGCGGGCAATCGCAAAGGGAATTAATTTATAGTATGAGGTAGCGTAAGAGAGGTGAGCGGTATGATTCGTGTGCTTATAGCTGATGATTCCGCATTTATGAGAAAGGTTCTCTCGGATTTATTCAATAAAGAGCCGGATTTTGAAGTCGTGGGTACGGCGGGCGACGGGAAAGATACCGTTGAAAAAGTAAAGACCCTAAAACCCGATTTATTGACGCTTGATGTCAATATGCCTGTTATGGACGGTATAAACGCTCTTGCTATCATTATGAGGGAACAGCCCACGCCGACTGTTATGATAAGCAGTTTGACTCAGCAAGGAACGGACGCTACGGTAAAGGCGCTAGGGCTTGGCGCGATAGATTTTGTAAGTAAAATGGGCGGCTCTATCTCAAGAATAGACGCTATAGAGGACGAGATTTTATCTAAATGTCGCTACGCCGCTCAGGCAAATGTGAGAGCCATAGGATCCGGAAATCGTCCGCCGGTAATGAAGCGTATTGACATACCTAAGAGAACGGGTTTAAAATTAGAAACGGAACAAAAACCTCAGGAAAGCCCAAGCGTATTTCAAAAACGACAAAATCCCCTGTTGCAACGAAAGCAAAAGGCGGAAGCGGCAAAGCCCGTTCAGGCTACTTTTAACCCCGCGGGTAAGAAAAAACTTGTCGCTATAGGCACTTCCACAGGAGGTCCGCAAGCCCTGCAAAAGGTAATAACAAGACTTCCCGCGAATTTGCCCTGCGGCGTTGTGGTTGTGCAACATATGCCGCCCGGATTTACGAAATCTCTGGCCGACAGGCTCAATCAAATATCGGCTATCGCTGTTAAAGAAGCCGAAAATGATGAAATAATAGAGCCGGGTCATGTATATATAGCGCCCGGAAATTATCATATGAGGATATCCGTAAGCGGCGCAGATAAAAAGATAGTTTTGGGTCAAGACCCGCCCGTAGGCAACCACAGACCTGCCGTAAACGTTATGTACGACTCCGTAGCTCCCGTGGGGCGAGATTTAGTAGCCGTCATAATGACAGGCATGGGGTGCGATGGTTGCGAGGGTATGAAGAAAATTAAGGCGAGCGGCGGATACAGCATCGCGCAAAATGAAGAAACATCAGTGGTATACGGTATGCCGAAAGCTGTGGTTGAAGCGGGGCTTGCTGATGAAATTCAGCCGCTTGAAAATATCGCAAAAGCTATTGTTAATGCGGTTAATAAGTAGAAGGTGTAGGGGGTATATAAATGGAAACCAATCAGTATATGGATATGTTCTTGGACGAATCCCACGAGCATTTGCAACAACTGAACGAAGGCTTGCTTAGTTTAGAGGACAATATGGAGGATTTATCGGTAATAAACGATATTTTCCGCAACGCCCACACCTTGAAGGGTATGTCCGCAACAATGGGCTACAATAAAATAGCCGAACTTACGCACGAGATGGAGGACGTTTTAGACAGCCTTCGTCACGAGCAGTTGAAACTCACGGAAGATATAATAGATACGCTGTCTAAATGCTTGGATTCCCTTGAAACAATGGTGGATAATGTTGGAAACGGCGACCCCGAAGATTTAATAGACGTATCGGATTTGGTTGCAAAATTAAGCGCGCTGCTAAAAGGCGAGCCTGCGCCGGCAGCTGCGGCTCCGACCGCTCCC
>JAGBKP010000181.1 GCA_017635875.1 Selenomonadaceae bacterium
AAGCCGTGGGAAATCACAAGCACGATAACGCAGAGCAAGATAGGAACAACTATGGTCATAAAGAGAACGCCCTGAATAGCCATATCGGTCTGCTGACCTGCGCCCTTTTCAAAGCCGAATGCGGCAAGACCTACGCCGAGTAAGAAACCTTCGAGAGCGGAAGCCACTTTGGAGAGTAAGCCGTTGCAGCCCGTGAAGATACCTTCGCGACGCTCCATGGTAACAGCCTCGTCAACGTCCGCCATAAACGGAAGCTGGAATACGGGGATATAGTCCGCGCCGGCTTTACCGACGTTGTTGATGATAGCTAAAATAGTGAGCCATACGACTACCATTTCTTCTTCCATACCGACTTTGGCGTTGAAGAGCCAGAAGTAGCCGAGAAGCGAAAGGGTTACGATAACGAAAACGACTTTAAACGCGAACGGGCCGCCTTTACGATAGCAAAGCGCGATGAAGATTGCAAGCGCGATAAAGGAAACGAGCGTTGCAAAGCTGGTGATAACCGAAGTCGCGCTCATGGAAAGACCCAAAGCGTAAACGACGTAGTAGGTGAAGATACCCGCAGCGAGGTTTTTATAGATACCGATGAAGAGCATCATGCCCGCATGGAGACGGAAAGTTTTAACCTTTAAGGCAGCGACGACGTCGTTACCGAGTTTCTTGAAGATATGACCGATGGAGCCCATTTCTTCGGTGTAATGAATATCTTCCGGAGCACGCTCGAATGTGAGCTTATACATAACCAAAAGCGAGAGGCAGACAACCGCCGCATAGGAAAGACCTGTGTAGAAGAATGCGTCGATATTGCCTTCGCCGAATCTCTGGAAGAAGAACGCAGGGAAGAGAAGCGCGATGGTACTTGCGAAAGTACCGCAGTACTGTTTCGCCGAAACGAGTTTCGTCTTTTCGGCCGCTATCTGAGTCATTTCAGCGGGAAGCGTGGGACCCGGCACCATAACGCTTGTGAACACTACTTCGTACACGATGTTCGCGCAAACGTAAAATTCAAAGGAATGTCCCGGAGTCCAAAGTATAGGATAAGTGATAAGGACAAGGGGCGCGCCCATTAAGATGAAGAATCTTCTGCGTCCGAAGCGTTTGCCGAGCGCAGTGCGTCCGAAGTTATCGGAGATATAACCCATTATGGGGTTGCCGATAGCGTCGATAACGCGAGCGATTGTAAAAATAAGACCTGCTTGTACCGCTGGAATGTCGCAGTACATTGTGTAGAACAGCATTAGGAACGCGGAGCTTAATGCTTGCGTACCGCCGCCGAGGAAGTTTGAGCAAGCGTAGCCCAAAACGTTCCACCATGTGACTTTTCTTGGAGCAGCCATTATAATCCTCCCTTTAGAATAATTCCTGCGTCAAATGACGCGTTATTCTCTGTTCGGAACGTTTAAAACGCTCCGAACGGAGAACTGAACTAAAACCCGAAAACTACTCATATTTCGGATTAGTTTAATAATTTATAAGAACGCCGAAGGCGTGTCTTAACGCTCTTTCCCATCGGGACCGATGTTTACGGTCTTGTTTTCAACCTTCTTGCCGTTGATAGTAACGTTTTCGTAAGTAAGGTTGTTGACGTTTATCATCTCCGCGTCGCCCTTCACGCCGTCCAAGACCATATCGCGGAACACGATGTTTTCTATGGGCGCATCTTCAAAGCCTTTAAGGAAGAATGCGTTCTTAGAATCAATGCTGCCGTATTTCTGAGTCTTGAAATCATCGATGGTGATATTGGCAAGACGCGGCAAATAATCGCCGTCGTGACCCTCATCGTAAAAGAAATCCGCGTGGACAACCGCGAGCTTGCTCTTGTTTACGACGCTGTGCTTAACGTAGACGTTTTCAAGCACGCCGCCTCTAAGCGCGTTCGTCTTAAAGCGCACGGGATAATCAAGATTCGGGCTGTCGAAGAAATTGTTGTTAGCGTATACGTCGTGCACGCCGCCCGAAATTTCGCTACCGATAGTAATGCCGCCGTGACCGTTAGCGAATTTGTTGTTTCTGATAACGACGTTTTGAGTCGGGGTCTTGTATTTTCTTCCGTCGGCGTTGCGTCCCGATTTAATGGCTATGCAATCGTCGCCCGTGAGGAAGAAGCAGTCCTCTATCAAGACGTTGTTACAGCAATCCGGGTCAATGCCGTCGTTATTGTAAAGATCGGTGACAATCTTTAATCCCTTAGCCCAGAAATTCTCGCAGAATACCGGGTTTACTTCCCAGAACGGAGAATTTGCTATGGTTATGCCCTCTAAATACACATTTTTAGAGTTGAAGAACTGTATAAAAGGAGGTCTTAAGGGCGAGATTTTATCGTCAAAAACTCTCTCTTTGGGGTCTACGCCGTCTTCCGCCATTTTAAAGAGTTTTTGGCGCATTTCCTCTTGGTCTGTTTCGCCGAAATAACCGAACTTCCAAGGCATCCAGTTAAATTCGTCCGCTCTGCCGTCAAGCGCACCTTCGCCCGTTATGGATATATGCTCGCAGTCATACGCGCAAACAAACGGGGAGAAGTTTATGCACTCCGCAGCCTCCCAACGAGAGAAACGAAGCGGATAAAATTCATTGGTCTTGTTTCTGATAAACGCCAAAGTCGCGCCTTTAGAGAGGTGAAGCTCCACATGGCTCTTCAATTCTATTGCGCCAGTGAACCACTCGCCCGCAGGCACTTCCACTCTGCCGCCGCCGTTTTTGGCGCATTCGTCTATCGCCGCCTGAATAGCGTCGCCGTAATAAGTAACCTGTTGGGTTTTCTTTATAAGTTTTTTCCCGCGATACTCCATATTTTTCTTAATTTCCGCTTTAGTACCGGGGAAAGGTCCGTCGGGATGAACCAAATATTCTTCGGTAACGTCCCTCACGAGATGTTTATACTTGTCCGCGTCTATCATATAAACCGGCTCAGACTTAGGACGCGGCATAGAACAAACGGTATCGACGATTTCATCATATTTCTTTTGATTCCACTCAAACGCCATACTTTACCTTCTTTCCATTGTATTATTGGGCGCCGCCCAAACCCGCAAGGGGAACTTGTCCCCCTTGACCCCCATTTTATTTTTTTATAGGGTTACGCCGTCCTTAAATATCGCTAATTCGTGTTTGTCAAGGGCTTCTGATTTTGCGTGTTTTTCGCCGGATGCGACCGCCAAGAGGAACTCGAAAAATTCTTCGG
>JAGBKP010000182.1 GCA_017635875.1 Selenomonadaceae bacterium
GAAAAGCCTTTAATATGGAGGTAAAGGCGGGGGAAAAATTAGAGGACGCCATTCCTCCGCGCCCGCCCGTAATGTGCGCGGGTTGCCCCCATCGCGGAATGTTCTACACGCTCAAAAAACTCGGTTGCACGGTGCTTGGCGATATTGGTTGTTATACATTGGGCGCAGTGCCGCCTCTTGCCGCTATGGACATAACGCTCTGCATGGGCGCGTCTATCGGCGCGTTGCACGGTTTTACAAAAGTAAATAAAGATGCGGCGAAAAACACCGTGGCGGTTATAGGAGATTCCACCTTTATTCATTCGGGAATGACTGGGCTTGCGAATGTCGCTTATAATCAGTCAAACGGCACGGTTATAATTTTGGACAACAGCATTACGGGTATGACGGGACATCAGCAAAACCCCGCAACGGGCAAAAACATCAAAGGCGAACCTGCGGGACGCATCGACTTAGAGGCTCTTTGCCGCGCTATGGGATTTAACCGCGTCCGCGTAGTTGACCCGTATAATTTAAAAGAAACGGAAACGGCGGTTAAAGAAGAACTTGCGGCGGGCGAATCTTCCGTTATAATTTCACGTCGACCCTGCGCTCTTTTGAAGGAAGTAAAACATAACGCGCCCCTTGCGGTCGATAAAGATAAATGTATCGGTTGCAAGTCCTGTATGAGAATCGGTTGCCCGGCTATTTCGATAAGGGATAAAAAAGCCGTGGTGGACGCCAATCAATGCGTCGGATGCGGTATATGCGAGCAGCTTTGTCCGAAACAAGCATTTGCTGAGGCATCGACGCTTTAGCGTCGCTAATGCCTCGTATGCGAAAGCGTCCCAAGAGGGCAAGCCAAAGGCGCAGACCGATTGGTTGACGCTGACCGCTCAAACAATAAAATAAAGGGTGAGAGTATGCAAACTAAAAATATAATAATAGTCGGCGTTGGCGGACAAGGCACTCTCCTTGCCAGCAAGATTTTAGGCGATTTATTCATAAAAAAAGGTTACGACGTAAAGGTTTCCGAAGTCCACGGTATGAGCCAGCGCGGCGGCAGCGTCATTACTTACGTCAGGTTTGGCGACAAGGTTTATTCTCCCGTGGTTGACGAAGGCGAAGCTGATTTTATCGTTTCCTTTGAAATACTTGAAACCGCAAGATGGCTTTCGTATCTTAAAGACGGCGGGCAAATAGTCACAAATATCGGGGAAATCGACCCTATGCCGGTAATCACGGGCGCGGCCGTTTATCCGGAAAATTTAGCCGCAAAAATAAAGGATAAAGGCGTAAAAATCGACGCCATCGACGCTTTGTCCCTTGCAAAAGAGGCAGGCTCGCCGAAAGCAACGAATATAGTCCTACTTGGAAGATTATCTCATTACTTTGATATTGAAGAAAATCTTTGGGAGGAAACTATAGATAAAAATGTTCCGAAAAAATTTTTGGAACTAAACAAAAAAGCGTTTGAGTTGGGGAAAAACGCTTAATTTGAGGGTTTCACCCTCAAACTCCCACCAAAGGGCGCTGCCCACTGGACTTCCGGCAGGGACTTTCGCCCCTGCACCCCATATATAAAAATGGGGGTCAAGGGGGACGAGTTCCCCTTGTACTCACGGAGCACAACAATATCTAAGCGATAAATCGCTAAGATATTGTATGCGGGTCAAGGGCAGCGCCCTTGTGGGGCTTGGGGCAAAGCCCCAAATAAAAACATCCATTCGAGGTGAAATTATGGGAATGTATTATCAAGAGGAGATTGAATGCGCTCCGGTGGAAACCATCAAAAGTATTCAAGAAGAAAGATTTTTGAAGCAAGTGCGTCATGTATGGGACAACGTCCCTTACTATCGCAAAAAAATGGAAGAAAAAGGCGTGTCCGTTGACGATATTAAGTCACTCTCGGATATTTCAAAACTTCCGTTCTTATCCAAAGCGGATTTAAGGGAGGCTTATCCTTACGGACTTTTGGCCGTTCCTTTAAGCGACTGCGTGCGTATTCACTCCACTTCCGGCACTACGGGAAAAAGAGTCATCGCTTTTTATACAAAAGAGGACATCGACCTTTGGGACGACTGCGCGGCGAGAGCAATAGTCGCGGCGGGCGGCACCAAAGACGACGTTTGCCACGTTGCGTACGGTTACGGACTCTTTACCGGCGGCGCAGGACTTGACGGCGGTTCCCATAAACTTGGCTGCCTCACGCTCCCCGTAAGCTCCGGCAACACAGAGCGTCAAATTATGTTTATGATGGATTTAAAGGCGACGATTTTATGTTGCACTCCGAGTTACGCGGCTTATATCGCGGAAAGTTTGGAAGAAGCAGGCTATACGCCGGACGAAATTCCTCTTAAAGCGGGGATTTTCGGCGCGGAGGCGTGGTCTGAGGAAATGCGCCGCGATATTGAAAAGAAACTCGGCATCAAGGCTTACGATATTTACGGGCTTACGGAATTGTCGGGTCCGGGCGTTTCCTTTGAATGTTCCGAGCAAAAGGGTATGCACATAAACGAAGACCATTTCTACGCGGAGATTATCGACCCCGATACGGGCAAAGTCTTGCCCGAAGGCGCGGAAGGGGAACTTGTGTTTACCGCTCTCGATAAAAAAGCGTTCCCCCTTCTTCGTTACAGAACGCGCGATATTTGTATGCTAAAAAGGGACAAATGCTCTTGCGGCCGCACCTTTATCCGTATGGTTAAGCCTAAGGGCAGAAGCGACGATATGCTCATTATTCGCGGCGTAAACGTGTTCCCGAGCCAGATTGAAACCGTGCTTATGCAGCAGGGTTACGCGCCGAATTATCAAATCGTTATCGACCGCGTGAAAAATACCGATACATTCGACGTTAAAGTAGAACTCTCGCCGGAGATGTTTACCGACAGCATTTCAGACATAGACGAACGTCGTCGCGCCCTTGAAACGGGAATACACAATATTTTAGGCATTAAGGCGAAAGTTTCATTGGTTGCGCCGAAGTCAATCGCAAGAAGCGAGGGCAAAGCGGTGCGCGTCATAGATAATCGTAAAATTTAAGGAGGCGAAATTATGAGCGCAAGACAGATTTCAGTTTTTTTGGAGAACAAGCCCGGCACATTAAAGCAGCTTACGGCGGCTCTTACAAAGGCGAACATCAACATTCGCGCCCTGTCCGTCGCGGATACTAAAGATTTTGGCATAGTGCGCCTTTTGGTACACGATACCTTTAACGCCACCAGCGTTTTAAACGAGGCGGGATTTATTACTTCCATAAAACCCGTTTTGGTTTATAAAATCGCCGACGAGGCGGGAAGTTTGGACAAAGTCCTCCAAAACTTCGAGGACTTAAGCATAAACATAGAATATATGTACGCATTCGCGGGCAGAAGCGGCGCGTATATGGTGTTTAGAGTGGGGGACACAAAGGAAGCGGAGGCGAAACTGAGGAAGTTTGGTTTGGTTTCGCTTACCGATGAGGATTTAGGGGTGTAAACAACAAAAAAGACGCGGAGCGTTGTGAAGTGCTCCCCGTCAAGAGGACAATAAAAAATATAAAATTTCTATGGTCGGCAGAATCGTCTGCCGGCCTTTTTATGCGGCTGAATATAAGGTGTGTTTCTCCATCGGCGTTAGGATTCCAAGGTTACGTTGCACACGC
>JAGBKP010000183.1 GCA_017635875.1 Selenomonadaceae bacterium
AATTTTTTCTCTCTCTTTCTTTTCTTTGCTACTTTCATACAATATCTTAACACTTTAGTGTTTAGATATTGTTGTGCCCTTTGGGTACTTTTCTTTCTCTCTCTTTTTTATAAAAAAGAGAGAGAAAGAAAAGAAAGTAGGGTTTTAAAACTATTTTTTTGAAAGGGGATCTTTATGATTGCCAATGCTAATGTGGAACAGATGGACAGAAAAGATCTCCAAGCCGTTCAGCTTTCAAATCTCAAAAAGACTTTAAGATGGGCGGAAGAAAAGAGCAAATTTTACCAAGAAAAGTTTTCATCGAGTGAAGTATCTTCAAAAGACGTAGAGACTTTGGAAGATATTCAAAAGCTTCCTTTTACCACGAAGGAAGAACTTCGCAGAGACGATTCTTTCAGTCGCCTTACGATGCCGTTCAGCTCTGTTGTGCGCGTCGCAAATATTGAAACGCTGGTGGGGGATTATTTTCATTTTTATACAAAAGGCGATAAAATCAGGGATATGGAGCTTATGACTCGCGCTCTTGTCGCGTCGGGGCTAACGCAGGTTTCTATCGTGGGTATTCAGGGAGATTTAAGGGACAGTCGTTTGCTTGGGACTTTTCTCGCGCTTGAAGAAATCGGCGCGACTTCCGTACCGCTCGGCGCAGAGCCTAAAGACTGGATAAAGCTTCTTTCCGCGATAGGCATAGACACTCTTATAAGCACGCCGCAACTCATTATGCAGCTTGTGATACAACTTCAAGCTATGGGAAAGAATATCGCGGATTATCCCGTTAAGCGTATTCTCTGCATAAATTTGGACAACATACAAAATCCGCTCCAAAATCATATTGAAGACCGCACGCAGACGAAGGTGTTTAATCTCTATTCGCCTTCCGAATTTTTCTCCGCAGGTATGCTTTATCAATGCGAAAAACATTTAGGGCAGCACGTGGCGGAAGATGCGTTTTTAGCGGAAATTATCGCGTTTGGAAGCGATAAGGAAATAACCGAAGATCACCGTATGGGCGAGCTTGTCGTGACGACGCTTACAAACGAAGCGATGCCCTTAATTCGTTATCGCACGGGGCAAGCTGTAAGCAAAACAATAGAAAAATGCGAATGCGGCAGGACTTTTATGCGTATCGCTACTCCTTTCAGTTATTTGTGAACATTTATTTACTTTCTTCTTTTCTCTTTTTCTTTTGTAAAAGAAAAAGAGAAAAGAAGAAAGTAACAAAGAAGAAAAGAGAAAAAGAAAACTTTATCAGAAAATATTTTCTTTGACTATAAAACCGCTCCTTTGTAGGGGCGGTTTTTATTAAAAATCGAGGTTTACTATGTGCGTTTCAAGGAGAAGTTTTTTAAAATTTTCAGTTAAAATAATTTTATTTTTAGGTATGGATTTTTTGTTGCCGAAAGGAATTTTACCGAAAGCGGAAGCCGCCAAAATATCTGAAAACGGCGAACATTTAGAAGAGGATTATTTGCTGAATTTGCCTGTAAAACATTTGAGAAATATTATTACGAAAGACGCTCGCTATGAAGCTATGGTAATGTTTCAATCGGATAAACCTTTAAAAAATCCGCTCCTTGAAGTCGGAAGAATATCCGAAAAAAATTTAAAATGGTTTAATGTTGCGGAAGAAAAATTAACGCTTGGCGGCGCGACCGTTTATATTTATTTTTCAAAGGTTTTCGGCTTAACGGAAAACGCAATTTATCGCTATAGAGTTGTTAGCGACATCAGCGCGAGCGAATGGGGAAAAATCGTAACGCCAAAGAGTGAAAAAACAGAAATAATAGCCGTAACGGACTCTCAATGCGACGGGAATTATTCCGATTGGTATTATACTTTTAACTCTGCGACAGAGCGTCATAAGGACGCAAATTTAATAATAAATTTAGGCGATATTGTGGATAACGGCGAGGCGCTTTGGCATTTTGAAGCGTGGTACAAAGACATAGAAAATACGCTCAAAAATAAAATTTTTGCGCCCGTAATAGGTAATCACGAATGTTATAATTTAAAGTGGAAATATTTTTTGCCCGCAGGGTTTTTGGCAGAGTTTAAAACTCCAAAAAATAACGGTAAAGATTTTGAAGGATATTATTATTCTTTTGATTACGGAGAGGCGCATTTTATCGCTTTAAACAATAATTTCTTGGAGATAGACGACAATAAAAAAGGACTTCTTGAAGAAGAAATGAAATGGCTTTACGACGACGTGAAAAATTCGGATAAATCGTGGAAAATCATTTTAATGCATAAGGATATTTTGGCTTATAACGAATATAACGCGTACACAAACGATTACGGCGGATTAAACGATATAGCCCATATTTTTATGCCCGCTTTCGACGAATTAAACATAGATTTGGTCTTAACGGGTCATATGCACGTATATAGAAACAGAGGTCATATTTATAATTTTTTACCGAGCGACTTTGGTCCTTATTATTTGCTTTGCGGACTTGCCGGAAACGCCCGTTACGATGTGCCGAAAGACGAAGTTTTCGACAAAGTTATGGCAGAGGGAAAAGAAACGGATAATTATTTGCATTTGACAGTTACGAAAGACGAATTAAACATTATTTGCTATTTGCCGAACGGTAAGATTTTGGATAAATTTTCTTTAAATAAATAAAATATAATAGTGACAAAACTAATCAATAGAGTTTGATAAAGTTTTCTTTCTCTCTTTTCTTTTTTGTTACTTTTTTCTTTTCTCTCTTTCTTTTTCAAAAGAAAGAGAGAAAAGAAAAAAGTAAAATATTATAACTAAAAAGAGGTGTAATAAGTGGCGTATTTAGCGTTATATAGAAGATGGAGGCCTGCGTCTTTAAGCGAGTTAAAGGGGCAATCTCACGTAAGACACGCGATAAAGCGAGCCGTGCAAGAGGGAAAAGTCGGTCACGCGTATCTTTTTGCGGGGCCTCGCGGCACGGGAAAAACCAGCGTCGCAAAAATACTCGCCAAAGTTTTAAATTGCTTAAATCCTAAAGACGGCGAGCCTTGCGGAGAATGCGAATCCTGCAAAAAAATAGACGCTAACGCGTCTATGGACGTATTTGAAATCGACGCCGCGTCTAATCGCGGTATCGACGAAATCAGAGAATTACGGGAAACGGTGAAGTTTGCGCCGGTTGACGGAAAATATAAGGTATATATTATAGACGAAGTGCATATGCTTACGACGGAGGCT
>JAGBKP010000017.1 GCA_017635875.1 Selenomonadaceae bacterium
GCGCTTTGACGGCTATTTTGCCGCCTGAACTGCGTCAGAAAAAACTTGACGTAGCCTAGCTACGACTTCGTTTTTTCTTCCTTGTCAGTCGACAAAATATCTCGCCACATCACGCCGTCAGGAGTTTACCAACACGCCCTAGTACGGAATGATAAAAGAATAATAATAGTAGTAATAAAGCGCATAAGATAGGGAGTGATCGTTTTGGCTAAAATTATCGAGCAGACTAACGGGACGATGCTTTTTGAGGAGATTAACCCTGAAAAGCTTGATTTGCTCACGATGATAGGCGATGTTAAGTCTGACGACAGTTTGTCGGACGAAAAGATTAAGGAGATTTTAGAAACTCTTTGCGTGTCTAGTTTCGATGAATTTATCGAGAAGTTTGACCCTGTGGTTTATTCTTTTTACAACGCCAACAACCAGAAGGTTATGTATACGCTAAAAAAACCCGAGGGAATCCCGGAAGATCTTTTGACTGAAATTCATCTCAATATGTATAACGATTTTTTGCGGATGCTCCTTACTCTTGTTGATACCAAGCGTTCCCAGGGGCTTTTAAACGTTGATTTTAAGTTTGAGAACTTGACGGATTTAATCTCGCCTCGCAAGGTTATGGACGATATAAAACAGAGTCGCAAGGAACTTCGCTATGTTTATTCTCAATATGTTCAGCTTGACGATGAGGATCCGAAAAAACTTGATATTGGCGATAAGTTAAACGTTATGATGGAAGAAGCCAGCGTAAACTACAATAATATTATGGCTATGCTTCCTTTAGCGATAGAAGACATCAAGACTCGTTTGCTTTTGACATCGGGCGGGGACGGCAAAGGCGATACTCCTCTTGCGTTAGGCGTTTTGACGATGGGCGAAGAAGGCGAACTTCAAGTTATCGAAGCCCCTAAGGCCAGTGAAAGCACCGCGCTTGTCACACTTGACGATAAGGTGAACGAGGGATTGATTGAAGTTATCGGCGATGATTACGAAGCGTTAAACGAAGAAAATCACAACGATTATGTTAAATCTCTTGTTGTGCGTACATTCTGCCCCCTTCCTTCCACTATGGTATCAGAAGTTGACGTTTCTAAAGAAATTGACAACTATAATTCTTATTTGCAGTTCTACAAAGACGCTAAAGATGATTTCATCAAAACGGTAAAACCTTTGATAGAGAAAATTTTAGGCGTGCGTTTGTTCTTTGAGCAGTATCCTTCAAAGCTCCGCGGCATGAAACCTACGCTTTTGATTACAAATGTTTCCAATGAAATGTTGGCGAAGACTCCCAATATTCCTCGTTTGGTTGCATATTTAAACACCGTCAACAATAAAAACGATTTTTCGCATACAATATGGTACGGTATTTTCCCGTCTGTTGCGCTGTCTGCCACAAGCGGCGTAAAACTCACACGTGAACGCTTTAAGGGCAATAAGACGCCTACCAATACAAATACGAACACTATGGAATCCTTGTCGATGTTGATGGGTGTGCTTGAAAGATTCCGCGTACAATGTTTCTTTAGCTTTGAATCGAGCGATAAGAATACGTTTAACACAGTGTCTACCGTTGGCATAGACAAGTATGTGGATCGTTGCCAGTCCCTTATGAATAAGTCGTACAGCGAATTTGCAATACCTTGTTTACCGAATTTCACGGTTATTCCGAAAGATAAGTCCGGCGTCACCCTTGATTCAAAGATGACGCTTAACGAGAACAATCTCGCGGAAATGTCCAGCGCTAAAGAAGATATTATGAAACTTTGGATTGACGGCGTATACGTGGGAGCCGCGTATGTTGCGGCGGGACTTGTTGCGGCTTATCAATGTCCCGAGTATCTAAAATCTGTGTTTAAGAGAAATGTAGATACGGAGCTTCCGGGCGTGCGTTTTGATCTTGAATCCGACGACAACGCTCTGCAAGTTTATACCACTCTTGCAAAAGAAATTACCGGCTTTACGGGTTCCGTTAAAGAGAGCATCAATAAAAAAGCTTTCGGTTTCGTATTCTCCTCTGAAAATGCAAGTTTCAACGGGCTTCCTATTACAAACATTATGGTTTATAAATCACGTAATCTTTTATATGACGAGAGTTTGGGCGTTTTTGAACCCATTTATAAAACTCAGGTTACGACATATATTCAGCGTACCTTGAGAAATCTCACCGGCGACTATAAAGAAGACCGCTTGATTAGGTTCTTCAGCACCAATCCCGCCAGCCAGAAGAGCCAGTGGATGAACAAGGTCGGTTGCGTCAACGCTATTATCGGAGTAGGCGACGATCTTGGTTACACGATAGACGCAGAAAACGGCATTTGTGATCTTTCCATTATCTTTAACGGCAACTCAAAGAATATGGAGATTGAGATAAATCGTACGACTTCATCCACTCATGTATGAGAAAATTAGGCTTTAATATTGTTTTCCGATAAAAAACAGACAACGTTCTAAGGAATTTATCGGAGAACAGTGTTAAGCAGTATCGGAACGATATATTTAAGAGAGGAGATGCTTTTATGGGATTTCGTTTGAATGTTGACGGAAAGGATAAAATTGAATTCGGCGAAACTGTATTGACCGCCGTTCAATTTTTATCCAATACCCCGAGTGGATCAAAAGGCGCGGGAAGAGGACGCGACGGTCTTAATCTAAAGGAAATCGATTATAATGTGCCCGGCTCCGGCAACGCTCGCGCAACAGATATTGGACTTGGCGTAAAAATCTGGGGCAGAATAAATTTTTCATTAAAAGCTGAAATTGCGGACGCTACGGTTACGCTTGCAAAGTGGGCGTTGCAGGATTCAAGCGTTGAAGAAGCCTATAGAAAAGCGACTATTCAAGTTGTGGCATCCGGGCAGGTTGTGCGCGAATACACTTTGCCGAACGCTTTTATCGTGGAATATTCGGAAGATCTGGACGATGAAACGGGCGTTGGACATTTCTATGTACATCTAAGACAGAAAAAAGATCTTAACACCAAAGTCGAACTTAAAGGCGGCTTTGAAGCCGGTAAATAGGTAAATAATTGAAGGGAGGTTTTAAGTATGTCTTTTAAAGTTGAAATAAACGATCCTAAAATTACAATCGAAGAAGAGTGCACGCAAAAGGTCGAATTTCGCACGGATATTCCTCTCGACAGCAGCGCAAGAACCAAAGATGTGGGCGTTACCATGATTATAACGGGTAAGATTTTATCCGATTCTGCGGAAGTCGGAAAACCTGCGGACAGCACTTCTAAACTTCTGGAATGGTCCAAAGTACCCGCAGAACAGAAGGAAGCTTATAAAAATGTAGTTGTTACCGTAAAATCAGGCGGTATAAGCACAAGAAAATATGAATTACCGAACGCTTTTGTGGTTGATTATTTTGAAGATTTCAGCAACCAAGAGGGCGGCGGCGTATTTACTCTGGTATTGAAACAACGTAAAAACAAGCTGAAAGACGTTAAAGTGACCGGCGGATTTGCCGAATAAGTGTTAATCTCTAAAAACCGTTCTTTTCTTTCTTTTTCTTATAAGAAAAAGAAAGAAAAGAACCAAAAGAAAGAAAAAGAATTTTAATATAAAAATATAAAAGTGTAATACTTAATCCCTGATTTAAAACTGATAAAGTTTTTTCTTTCTTCTTTTTCTTTGCTACTTTCATACAATATCTTAGCGGTTTACCGCTTAGATATTGTTGTGCTCTGTGAGTACTTTTTCTTCTTTCTTTTTTTCAAAAAAGAAAGAAGAAAAAGAAAGTAGGATAAGTCTACAAACTGAAAAAGTATCGGCATTTACCAACGAGGCGGATTTTATGGGAAAAAATCCTAAATTTACCATTGCAACGGGTGTGTTGGGAATGGGCGTTGCCATTGCCGCCGTTTCCGGCGACATGAGTTTGTTGCCAAAATTAACCTTGGGTCTTGTTGGTTCTTGCGTATCTTTTTTGGCGGCTCGAACTTTTTATCTTGCTTCTAAAGAAAAAAACAATCGTAAAGCAGACGAAGATTTTTCCGAAAATAATCTGAATAATAAATTTAAAAGTGAAGATATTTCTACGGGATTTCGTTTAAATGTGGACGGGAAAAGCAAAGTAAAATTCGATGAGGTTGCGTTAATCGGAGTTCAATTTTTATCAAATACGCCTGATGTTTCCGGCAACGCTCGCGCAACGGATATCGGACTTGGAGTTAAAATTTGGGGTAGAATTAACTTTTCGTTAGAAGCGGAACATAAAGATGCCACTCTTACGCTGGCAAATTGGGCGTTGCAAGATTCAAGCGAGGAAGAGGCTTATAGGAAAACAACGATTCAGGTTGTAGAGTCCGGGCAAATTGTGCGAGAATACACCTTACCTAACGCTTTTATTGTTGAATATTCGGAAGAAATGGACGATAAAAGCGGCGTAGGGCATTTTTATTTACATTTGAGGCAGAAAAAAGATCTTAATGTTTATGTAAACGCCGGATTTGCCGGATAGAAGTCGGAAAATATTTGATATAGTTTTTATAGTAAACGACATTAAAATTTTTACTTTAATTATAAAAATGGGGGTCAAGGGGGACGAGTTCCCCTTGCAGGGTCAAGGGACAGAGTCCCTTGTGGGGTATGGGGCAACGCCCCATAATTTAATTCGTTCACTATAGTGGAGGCGGCGTATGAATTATTATGAGATATTGGAAATAGGAAAAGACGCTACCCCAAAAGAAATTAAGAAAGCCTATTATCGCCTTGCCAAATTGTATCACCCCGATCATAACAAAGATAATCCCGAAGCGGAAGCCAAGTTTAAGGCTATAGGCGAAGCGTATAAGATACTTTCAAACGAAAATTCCAGGGCGGTTTATGATGCAGAACTTGCGGGCGGAGGAAAGAAAGCCGGAGAGCCCCAAGGTCAGTTTGCATCGAGAACAAATATTCCGAAACAACGGGAAAAACACGCGGCTGCAACGCCTGAAATGAATTTTGAACGATTAAACGAAAGTTTTGCAAACTTTTTCGGTTTTAATCCAAAAAGTAAAGAGGTTACTAATGAAACGAAATTAAATTCTTTTGTGCCTAAGGAGAGGAAGAAAAATCCTCTTGACACAACTGAAATGTTTGAAGCGTTCATAGGATTTAAAAAGTGAGGCGGATTTTATGGGGCAAAAACAGCAGTTTACCGTTATAATAGGCGTTTTAGGAATAATTTTTGCCATCGTCGCCGCTTATAGCGATATGGATTTGCTTCTTAAATTTATCTTTGGGGTTATTGGTTCCGGGGTATTCCTTTGGGCGGCGTTGACTTTTTATTTTACAAATAAATTGCGCGTCGATTTTGACGAAGAGTATAGTTTTCCAAAAAATTATTTAGCGCAAATTACAAGATTGGAACTTTTGAGCGAAGAAAACACGGTTATCAGAGCTTTTGATTTATACAATAAAACGGGGCTCGTTATAGGTAAAGATTACGGCGAAAATCAAGTGGATATAAATTTGGCGGATACGGATTATTCCACTTTAATAGATATTCATTCGGCTGTTTTAAATTACGCCAAAGGCAATTGGTATGTTGAAGATTTAGGCGGTAAAAACGGTATTTCGGTTCAAAAGAAAAAGGACGGAAGAAAATACCGCATAAGTTCGGGCGAACCTTGCAAGTTAGAGTACGGAGATATAATTATAATAGGCATGAGCCGTCTTAGAATTTGTTGACGAGAGGAGAAAGATTTATGAATGGTTTAGTGCGTTGCCAAAACGGGCATTTATTTAGTTCCCGTCGCTATGGAACAGTCTGTCCGTATTGCAACATCGAAACGAACACCGAGGAGCGTCAGGAAGTACAAGTTCCCGAAGTGGATGTGGAATCTCTCGTTATGAGCAAAATCCAGCCCGTTTGCGGTTGGATTGTTTGCATTGAAGGTCCAAGACAGGGGAAGGATTATAAAATTCACGAAGGTAAAAATTTTGTCGGTCGCGCAGACGATATGGATATTCAAATTTTAGGCGATAACAAAATAAACAGACGCAATCATGCGATTTTGGTTTACGACCCCAAAAAACATGAAACTGTTCTTTTGCCCGGCGACAGTAACGGTCTCGTGTACCACAATGACAATGCGGTTTATGTGCCTGTGGTGCTCAGCGTTTATGATGTTATAGAACTGGGCGACAGCAAATTTTTGTTTATCCCGTTCTGCGGCGAGCATTTTCGTTGGGAGGATAGTCCAAAGAGCGATTCTAAAGAGACTTCTCTCGAAGCAAATCTTATGGGGCGATAAGAATGTATGAAATTATACTTCTCTCTATTGCTGTTTTAATTGTTTTTCTCATTTATAAACGCTCTCATTTATACGGATTTATGAGTTCGTCAAACCCGATAGGCAGCGCGGCGACGATTGGCGAGAGAGCTGTTCAGGCGGATTTTTCCGGCAGCGCGCTCGGCAGTTACGGCGCGATTTTGGTTTTAGCGGACGGCAAAGGCAAAGATAACGATGCAAAGATTGCGGCAAAACTTACAGTCGATACTTTTTTGGACTTATACGGCGATTACCAATTTTACGATAAACCCCAATATTATTTTCAAAGAGCGTTTCGTCTTGCCAACCAAAAAATTTTAAACGTCTTGCAAGATGGCGCGGGAGCTTCCGCCGCGGCTGTTTTAATCAATGGGAACGCGATGTATTACGCTCTTGTCGGAAATATTCAAATTGCTGTTTATCGCGGTGGAAATTTAGTGCCGGTATCGGAAGGTCAAACCGTCGATATGTTGGCTCGCCGAGCTTTTAAAGCGGGACGTATACGAAGAGAAACGGCAGTTTCTTTGTTAAAAGAAGAACGAGCATTTAATACTTTGGGACAAGACGGTTTTCACGATATAGAATTTTTTAGCAAACCGTTGACTTTGGAAAATGGAGATATAGCCGTTTTAATGACGGATGGTATTTGTCACGCTTTAAAATGGCGGGAAATTGAAGAAACCATAAAAAAGGGCGGATCCCCTACGGATATTGCTAAAAATATAGCGACGGCGGCTGAAAAAAGCGATGCGGTAGATAAAGACAACGCGAGTGTTATTCTGTATATGAACTGAGGTTGACCGATGTGAAAAAATCAAACAGCGAATTTAAAACGGCGTTTGTGTCGGAAGCCGGTGGAGAACTTGCCAACAACGATTATTTCGCTTTTATAGAACTTGACGATTACGCTTGCTACTGTCTCGCTACGGGAATAACGGATTTTAACGAAACTCCCGCCGCTCAGATTGCCGTTGAAAGTTTTTTAATGCGTTTCCAAGATAAGCCTACCATGAGTCGCGGTTCGCTGATTCGTTATTTGGAAGAAGTAAACGACGAACTCTTACATGGAGCAAAAAATCCGGAGCGATTAAAAGCGTCCGTTATTGTTATAGTTTCCGACTACGAAAAAATTCGCTATATGGAGGCGGGAAACATTCGTCTTAGAATGTACCGTCAGGGAAGCAAAATTTTAACGTCGAGGGATATGTCCTTAGCGGGAGATTTAGTGGCAAAGCACGAATCGGACACCGTTTTGGATAAACATGAAGAAAGGCATAATCTTTACGCATACTTGGGAAAAGATGGCTATTTTTCTCCTCACGTTTCAGATAAAGTGAAACTTTCGGACGGTGATATTTTAGCATTTTATACATCGGGTATCTGGGAACACGTCGATGAAGGCGAGATAGACGATATATTTAAGGAGGCGGGTAACGAACCTCAAGAGTCGGTAGATGCAATCGAAGATTTGCTTCTTTCGCGTCAGCCCGATAAATTGACGAGTTATACGGCTGCGGCGCTTTTTATAAATAAATTCTATCGAGACCCGGAAAGAGAACAAAGACGCGCCAGATACATAAAAATTGTTGTTATAGTTTTTATTGTTCTTTTACTTATAGGCATTATAGGTTATATAATTTATCATTTTCATCAAAATAAAGTTGAAGATTTAAAACGAACGGAGACGGAAACGGTCGAATATCTAAAAGCCGGCAATTTTGTCAGAGCGAAGGAGAGCGCGGAAACTGCGCAGAAATTAGCGAAAGATTTGCGTTATTACGATGATGAGAAAACTTTAAGGAATTATCTGTTGGTAATAGATGGAATTGCAGCCGGCGATGAAGCGTTTAAATCGAAAGATTATATCACAGCTTTTATTCTATACAACGCGGCTTTAGAGAATACCAAAAACGCCGATAATTTGGGGGAAAATTATCTAAAGCAAAAGATAAGTCAAACGGAAGAGTTTTTGTATGTAACGGATTTTATAAATCTCGGTTACAAAGCTATGGACGCGGGGGATTTTGCAAAGGCGGAAACGGTTTTTTATATGGCGAGGGAAAAAGCCGGCGTACTTCATGATGAAACAGGCAGGCTCGCCGCCATGGACGCTCTTAATTCCCTATACGATAAAAAAGCGAAAATGAAAGCCGATGGAGAAGCAAAAATTAAAGAGGCGAGTGCAAAAGGCGTAGCCGACGCAATGAAAAAAGGCGACGCATTGATGGAGCAAGGAGACGTTGAAGGCGCAGAAAAAGCGTACTTGGAAGCCCGCGCTATAGCAAACGCAAGCGGAGACAGAGCGGCAAGAGCCGAAGCGGGAAATTCGCTCCAAGATGTGCATAAGGCTAAGGCGGAGAAGAAAATGGAAGATCAGAAGTCTTTGGACGAGAAAAATTCTTTATACGCCCTCGCAACAGATGCGCTTAAAAACGGCGATAAATCTTTTAGTTCAAGCGATTATATAAGCGCGCAGGTTTATTATCAAACGGCTATTGAAAAATTTAACGCATTGGGCGAAACGCAGGAAGTGGAAAAAATCTCCACAAAACTTTCTCTCGCGAAGGAAAAATCAAACGAATCTCAAGCTACCGCCAACGAGGCGAAAAAAGCGGAGGAAGACGCAAGAAATCGCTATGCGGGAAAAGATTATCAAGGCGCGAGAGATTCCGCTATGAGGGCAAAGGAAATTTATACCGTTATGGGCAACAAGGTGAAAGCGGATGAAATGACGACCTTAATAGAAACAATAGATATGGATTCCGTGATTGATAAAAATATGTATTAAAGCGGGTGAAATTTATGCAGAAGCTCGGATTTGTCTTAAACAGGGACGGGTTAAAAAAGAGCGCAAAAGAATCAAAGCGTTATTATCGCTCCGATTTAGAACTTATGACAGTTTTAGAGCTTAGAGAGATAGCCCGTCGCGAAAACATAATTTCAGGTATTATAAATCCGTTGCAAAAAGATCTTTTAATTGATACCATCCTCCGTTACAGAGGGGCTGACGCCGCGTTTCTTATAAAAGAGTATCGAAAAGAGGATTATGAAAATTTAACGGCAGAGATAGCTAAAGTCTCTTTTAGAAAAAGAGAAGACATTTCCGTGGAGGCGAGCGCGCGCATTACTCTTTATCAAGGTCTTGCCGCCGACTATTACGATGAGATTACGACAAGTTTTATTCCTGAATTTGCGGATACAAACGCCTTGTTGGTGGATAGCGAACAAAATTTGTGCGCCGTGTTTAACGTAAGAGCAAAGCCGGGCGATTCAAGCAGGTTGTATCTAAAAAAATCGGCTGCTCTTCCCGCTAAAGAAGCGCCTATTAAGCGGTATTTTCTTATGTTTTTTGAAAGGCAGTACTCGGACGAATTTTATCGTTTTTATAACGGCGAAATTACCGCGCTTCCCAAGAGTATTCCCGCAGTTTATGAAGAACTTTTGGATTTTAAAGTAAAAACCCCTGAAATTTTAAAAATGCCCGCCGCTATAGATTTTGGTTCCGTAAATACCGTTGCGGGCGTACTTGATACAAGAGAAATTCGTAAAGATACCGCAAAGCTTTTTAATGAAGACACCATTTACGCTTGTTTTTACGATCAAGACCGGAAGCCTACCAATGTGGTGCCAAGTCTTGTGGGTGTGGTGTCTTTGGAAAATCCCGAAAAACCAAAGTATTGCTTTGGTTATGAAGCGATGGAAGAGTCTTTAAAGTACATTGACGAGGGATTTTGTATATTTTACGATATAAAACGCTGGATTGTCGACCCCGATAAAGAGGAAGAGTTAACAGATATTAACGGACGGCGGGTTTTTGTAAAACATAAAGATATTTTGCGGGAATTTTTCCTTTACATAATTCATTCCCTGGAAAACCGCATAAAATATCGTATTAAAAGTTTACATCTGCCCTGTCCCGTTAAGCAAAAAGAAAAGTTCCACAGACTTTTTCGGGAAATTTTGTCGGAATACGCCATAGAACAGCGGGATATGATAGACGAAGGCGTAGCGGTTCTGTACAACACAATCAGCGAGATGATAGAAAATAAGACCGCGCCGGACAACAAGAAGTTAAGCGCGCTTATTATCGACTGCGGCGGCGGCACCATAGATATTTCTTCTTGTTCTTTTAAAGTGCAAGACAAGCGGGTGGCGTATAAAATCGACATTGAAACCGGTTATGAAAACGGCAGCGCGGATTTTGGCGGCAATAATCTTACTATGAGGATTATGCAATTTTTAAAATTGCGTCTCGTGGAAGCAATGCATAGAGATTATTTGGCAAAATTAAACGACAGTTCATATAGCGCGAGGCATAGTTTTTACGGCGAAAAAATCGCGTTTGACGAATACGACAGAGAAATTGCCGAATCAATACCGTCTCTTTCGTCTCTTATGAGCAATTTTGACCGCGATATTTTTCGTTATGTGGACAAAAACGGAGCGGAGAGCCTCTACAAAGATTTTGAAGAGGCTTATATTAAAGCGGAAAAGATTTTGCCGACTAAATTTAAAGATTGGGAGAAAAAAAATCGCGACGAATATTTTTGGGTGAGAAATAATTTTTATTTTCTCTTTCAATGCGCGGAAGAAATAAAAAAGGCTTTTTATGAGGACGGTTTTGTATTAAAAGCGCAGTTGTCGCCGGAGAACACGGCGTCTTTTAAGGGAAAAACCGAAAATGAGTTTGAAAATGCCGTTACAATTCCCATAAACAAATGGAAACTTCGAGTGCAAAACAAAGAGGGATTATATATCCTAACGGAACTGCCGAACATTTCTTTCAACAGGCTTGAAATAAAGTTGCTGTTAACTTCCGATATATACGGCGTAGTACATCGTTTTATGAATCCGTTATACGAAAGCGGCGAACTTGACGAGTACAATATTATAAGATTAAGCGGACAATCCTGTAAAATCGGCTTATTCCGCTCGTCTTTAAACGAATTTGTGCCGGGGAAAATTATAAAATCCAGCAGAGAAACCAATTTAAAAAATAACGGAAATAAGCTAAGTAAAGTCAGCGAACTTAAAATGAACTGCATAGAAGGGGTTTTAAAATATATAAGGGATAAAAAATTCGGTTATGCGGACGTTACCATAAAAAATAAAATACCGAACATTCCGTATGTGCTTACGGGATTTACCCACACCGGCGCGGAAATTGCCATGATTGACGGCTCAAAAAACAAGACGCATGGCGTATTGTCAAGAAATATGGATGATATAACGTTAAACTTATATCTAAAGGACGAGTACGGTAAACTTCGTCATGAATTTTTATATTATGCTTCTCTTGAAGAGTTTACGGCAAAACGTCAAGAGGAAGTCGAGGAACTGTACGGCGAGCATATTCCTCAGGACGATACGGATAATATCGTCGATAGGGAAGTAAAATTTTTCATCTGGTCAAGACCGCTTGATTGGGGATTTATGGTGGTGCCGGTATATAGAAGCGACGAAACATTGCATTTAGGAAGAGAAGAATTTTACAGTTATGAAAACGACGATTGGGTAAATAATTTCTTCGACGGTACAAATTAAGGGTATCTTTAAAAACTAATTATTTACTTTTTTCTTTTCTCTCTTTCTTTTGAAAAAGAAAGCAGAGAAAAGAAAAAAGTAACAAAAAAGAAAAGAGAGAAAGAAAACTTTATTAGCTTAAAATCCTGATTAAAACATTACATTTTTATATTAAAATTCTTTTTCTTTCTTTTGGTTCTTTTCTTTCTTTTTCTTATAAGAAAAAGAAAGAAAAGAACGGTTTTTAGAGGTTACATTAAGAAACGAGGCGAGGCATAATGCGAAAAATCTTGAAGACCGGCGGGATTTTTATATTATGCCTCGCTTTTTTGGCGGGAAATCCCGGCGTCGTTATGGCAAAAGGCGAAAGCACATTCATTAAGGATATTTTAAAAATAGTGACGGCGCAGGCGATTTTTGCAAAAATTGCTCCGATAATCGGTTTGGGTCCAAAAAAGACCAAAGAGCAAAAAGCTCAGGAAAAAAAGGAAAAAGAGGAAGAAAAAAAGGATAAAGAAATAGCCAAAGCCGAAAAGGCCGCCAATAAAAAAGAAAAGGCGGACGATGCGGTAGATAACCCCGATACCAGAATAGGCAAGGTAAAAAAATGGGCGGAAGCGGGAGACGTTGAAGCTCAATGTATTATGTACTACGCTTATGAAAAAGGGAATCGCGCACCGCAGAACCATGAACAGGCGAATAAATGGAAGCAAAAAGCGTTGAAGCAGAACGAAGATTTAGTGAACGAGTTTATTCCTAACGTTTATTTTGACAACGATGTGCCGATGGGCAGACTTTTCGCTTTGGCAGGTCGTCGCGCTCATTTGGGTTTTTATGTAAAACAAGACGTAAAGGACGCTATACGCTGGAGTACGCTCGGAGCGGAAGAAAAAGATCCTATGGCGATAAGTTATATTGCTTCCGCGTATTATACGGGGCGGGGAATGCCCAAAGACGTAAAAAGAGCCGTGCAGTTGGCCGAATCTACTTACAAGGAGAAACTGTCACTATATATATTGATAGACGCGTATAAAAAGGGAAGAGGCGTAAAACAAGATATTGACAGAAGCGAAAAATACGAAAAATATTTAAAATTGGTATATCCCAAAAGCGAAAATAAAGCAAAAGAGGCAAGACAAAAAGCCGTAAGGGATGCCATGAAAGCGGAAAATGATTGAAGGCGGCGGTTATGGCAATATTCGACGATGGTTTTGATTTTGATAAATATGTAAGAAAAAGGCTTATGGAGATGGATAATCTTGAAAGCCGAGAACTTTTTAAAGAAATTATACGAGATATGATGGGGGAATTTTATAATCATGTAGCGAGCGAATATAAATTCCTTGAAGACAGGGTGTTTAAGGAAGCTCCGAGACCTGTAAGGATGCCGGACATCATAACCGGTATTGTTTCGATGGATGAATACGATGTTACGGATAGAAATTATCGACCGATGGATGAGGGAGATTTGGAGAAAAAAACGCCGGATACGGAGGATATGCTTCAAAGTTTGGCGGACAATAAACCGTATTTGCTTTATACAGCGTTTATACAGATGGATTATCTCAAATTGCAAGATATAGAAAAGCGGGTATTTCACGGTTTTTTAGACATCGGCGAAAAGAAAATCGCATCTGATTTTAAGGTTAAACTTTGTCGGCGTTATATGGATATGACCGAAAAGTTATACGATATTGCAAAACTTAACAATCTTCCGTGGCGAACAGTTCTCGCTCCTTATCTCTACAAGTTTTTTGACGTAAGCGTAATAAGAGTTGACGAAATTGACCCGAAGGCAAAAATAATAAATGTTACGGTGGATTTTGAGGAATACAACAATAAAACAAGATTTGATGTTTTTCCTGTCTGGAATCTTTCAAAAACCGAGATAATAGCTTCCACTTATCCCCAACCGATAATGGAGCGGGCTGTTTTTGAACATCTCTTATATGCGGGGCAATTTAAGAAAAACGCTTCATATCTTTTAACCTCTTCGGATTCTGTAGTCAGAGATATAAGATGGCAAGACGGGGACTTATATATAATGGCTGACGGAGAGACTCCGGGCAACTGGGGATTTTATGAAGTTCATAATGAAAAGGAATGGTTGTACCATTTCCCCGTTTTTACAAATAAACAGTACGATACTTTTTCCAACAATATGAGAGAATATTTTGGAGAAAGAATAAAAAGTAAGACGGAGATTATACGTTTCCTTAGTTCTTTTGTTGCGTCGCAACACTTTGATATTGTTGACGTAAAACTTACGACTAAAAGTGAAAGCGGCGATACTTACGATACGGAAAGTTTTATTGACTATGAATACAGATTGGAAGAAAGGTCAAAAACTTTAATGGTGAATTTTGACCCGCAAAATATGACTTATTACTTAAACAGGGATATTTTAAGTTTTTTAATCACAAATCTATCTCATTTTTTCCCCGAATATAACTGTATAGGCAAACTTGAATAGTTAAGAGCATCTCTAAAAACCTTACTTTCTTTTTCTCTTTTCTTTTTTGTAAAAAAGAAAAGAGAAAAAGAAAGTAACAAAGAAAAAGAGAAAAGAAAAAACTTTATCAGCTTAAAATATGAATGTTAAAATATGAATTTAAACATTACACTTTTATTTTTTTATATTAAAATTCTTTTTCTTTCTTTTGCTTCTTTTCTTTCTTTTTCTTATAAGAAAAAGAAAGAAAAGAAGGGTTTTTAGAGGTTACTTAAAACAAGCGAGGGCAAATATATGAATTTTATATGGGATATAGCTCTGCAGGCGGAACGGGATAAAAAGAGTTTGGATAAACTTTTTTTTCAACCTGCAAAAAATCCATCGCCCTGCTATGAGCAATCTTTTGATTCGATAAATGAACGCCATGTAAACAATCCGCTGGTTGAAATAAATCCTTTTATGAGGTTTACCGGCATTTTCCAGTATCTGTTGCATAAAGATGTTGTTTACGATTTGGAGGCGGAAAATAAGCAGTTTATCTTTTATGCTTTTGACGCTATCGTGCATATTTTAACCGAGATAGACCTTTGTCATGGCATGACGAAACGCGAATTTTATGTTCGTCGCGTCAGAAAAGAATTGCTCTACGGTGTGTATGGAGATATGGCGCAAGAAGCCATGGAATGTATGACTAAAGAAGAACAGTTAAAAGTTGCCGACGAACTTTATTGTGTCACCGAAATAGGAGGCAGCTTTGCCTCATTTTGCAAAATAGTAAAGGAAATTTTTCCGGGTGTGTTTATTTATCAGGGACGGAAAAAAAAGCGCAGGGTTTATGTTTATCTGGATAGAAAGGAAACGCCGGAACTTTTGATGAAATGGGAATTTTTAAGAGATACTTTTTTGCCCATAGATATGAAAGTAAGGGTGTTTTGGGATACGCATTTCGGCATTATGGGTGTAGACGCTACAATGCAAACCAAAGGCATAGCGATATTTTAATCGGGAGAACGATATGAACGAGTATGGATATCCGATTTTAGAGGAAATGAATATATTGAGGACGGAAGCTCTTAAAAGTATACGCGACAGAGCTTTTGATATTTTACCTCTTTATCTGAGCGACTGCTCCGACGGAATAGTAAGCGGTTGTAAATTCAGAGCCGTGAAGAATTATTTGGAGGTTTCAGCGGGGATTGTAAAACATAACGGTTACGTTTATATGTTAAACGAGCCTATGCGAGTAAATTACGAGCCTACCGAAGAATACGCTTTGCTAAAACTCAAATTTGAAGCGGAAACGAATGAAGAAAATATATTGTATCGACGGATATCGACCTTAATTTCTCCAAATACTCAAATAGAATCGGATGAAATGGAAATTTGCAGGTTTAAGTTAAAATTAGGCGCGATACTTAGGACAAAATATGTTGATTTTATGGATTATATGACGGAATTTGACACGGTAAATCTTATCTTTGCGCCTGCTGCGGCGCGCGGAGGAAGTTCCATATTGCCTGAAATTACGGCGGCTTGGGCGACTGAAGCAAAAAACTACGATTTAAACGAAATTGACAGGGAATTTTGTTTTAAAGCGTTATCTAAAAAAGTATTGACGCGTGAGGAAATATCTTTTTATATCGCTTGGAGATTGGAAATTCCTTTTGAGGATTGGGATAATTTAGCGTTATACGAAAAATTGTGCCAAATCTTAAAGGACATAAAATCAAAAGGCGAGAGGCGATGCAAAAACAATAGTCGAGGCAGAAGAGAGGTTTACGTGGACTGATGGAAAAAACTTTTGACAGAGTTTTTTATGACGAAGATATACTTCGTATTAAATACGAAATGCGTCATCCTGAAATTTTTGACGATGAAATTAACGATACGGTTGAGAATGAAAAAATTTTAATAAAAACACCAAAAGTACAAACAAGAGTTTGATAAAATTTTCTTTCTCTCTTTTCTTCTTTGTTACTTTCTTCTTTTCTCTCTTTCTTTTATAAAAGAAAGAGAGAAAAGAAGAAAGTAAAATACACGTTAATAGTAATAATTAAAGAAGGTGACAAAATGGCCGGTAAATTTATGACGGGAATGGCGATGATAAGGTGCAACAGCGGAGTTGCTCCCGTACCTTTGATGCTCCCGGTAAGTCATGGGATTACTTCTAAAGGGCAGCCGCTCGTAAACGCAAACGATCATATTCCCATGGTAAATATATTGCCTTTCGGCATTTGTTCAAAAAAACCAGTTTTGCCTCCGGGAGCAAATGTTTGTATTCCAATAACTCCGATGGCGTGGAAAAAGGCGGATAAGAATTGTTTTATCGCCGGCGCGCCCGCATTAACGAAAGATAGTTGTTTAACTTGTATGCTGGGCGGAACCATTAAATTTTTATAGGGGAGAAGGGCGCGTTATGGGTAAAAAGCCTGTTAATCTGCGTAAGATTACTATGGAAGGATTGCCGACGGGCAGAATCCTTTACTTAAATATTGAGGAACTTGCGGGAGAACACGGTCTTTTAAATATCGCCATACAAACGGACGCGCCTATGAAGATAGTCGAACTTTTAAGGCTTTCGGAAAAAAAGTTTAAACTTAAAATCGGCGGCGATATTTTTTTTTGCGGCGTAATCGTTAGATGCGAGGAGGAGGAAAAAGGCGACAAGACGATCCTTTATATTACGGGGGCTACTTTGTCGAGATTGTTTGACAAAAAAAAGAGAAGTCGCACTTTTCAGGCGACGGATAAAACAATTGATGATGTTGCGGCAACCATAAAAAAAGAGTCGGAAGTTAAAGATGCGAATATACAAACAGCAGCGAAAACAAAGATAGAGGAATTTTTATATCAGGACCGGGAAACGGATTGGGAATTTTTAAAGCGACTTGGCGGCGGAAAATTACTTTTTGCCGATTCTAAGAGCGACGCGCCAAGGGTGAGTTTTGCACCGTTGCCGAATAAAGTCAAAAACGATATAGCCGTTAGGGAAATTTCGACAAACGCGCCGCTTGCCAAGGTCGCATTGTTAAAAGAAAACGTAAAAAACGATTTAAAACCCGTTTATTTTATTGAAACGGAGATAATAACAACTGAACTAAAAATCGGAGCGGGTTATGAAATAAATTACAACGGCAAAACTCAAGTCGTTATACGCAGTAAAATAATAAGCGAGAACGGGATTTTACTGAATCGAGTTAAATTTACGCCTAAAGATGGATTGTTTGAATCCGCAAAAGAAATTCTAAAAGAGCGCGGCAAGGGCAAATATCTTACGGGAAAAGTTCTTGAAGCTATGGGAAAGGATAAAAACAATAAAGGAAACGACAATTCTTTAAAGATACATTTCGATTGCGACAAAGAGCAGGATTCGGCAAAAGCCAGATGGATTCCATATTCAAATGTGGTGAATAACTATATGTATTCGATGCCCGACAAGGGAGATAAAGTTGTCGTTTATTTTGAAGAAGGCGGTTTACTTTTAGCGCTTGGCAGTTTGCGTGAAAAAGAGGCTTTTTTGGATAAATTACAGCCGACATAGAGAGTTTTTGCGTCGGAAGGTCAGTCTGTGGAGCTTGCTCCGGAAGATATAACGATTGCCACTAAAGATAAAGAGATGAGCCTTCAAGAAAAATTTAACGAAGGTATTTTCTTAAAATCCAAGAAAAATGTGAATATAACGTCTGACAGCGATTTATCTTTGCAAGCGTCGGCAGGTAATGTGTCGAGCAATCAACCGAACATAATAGCTCCACACTCGACGGGATATATCGCATATACTTCAACGGGAGGTCAACCCGCAAAATCAATGATAAGTACGGCTGCCGATATGTTGGGAGAAAGCCCCGAAAATCTGAAAAACTCGGGAGCGAAGCTTGAAAAAACCGAACTTTCGGATTTAGCGAAAGAACTTGATAAAAAAATCGGGGCGAACAATAAGAAAAAGGAAGAAAAAAAATCTACCGACGGCAACAGCGGAACATTAAAAATAAAAGGCAATAAAGCGGTGATTCTTGCCGTGGGAAACAGCAGTATAGATATTGGCAAAGGAAAAATAAAAACCAAAGCGTTATTTACCGGCGCATATATGCCTGGAGCGGGAGTAGGCGGCGGTCAGCCTGCGGCAATAGGAAACGCCTCTGTAAATAACGCCGTAAAAACTTCAGCTAAAGAACAGGGTACAAAGGATAGACCAAGAATAAAATATAAAGAATAATAATTTAGTAAACAAACATTAGGGAAATTTTCAAAAATAGCGACACTTTAAAAGTTTCAGCCTTAACTTTAATTTTCGTTTGTTCATTTCTTTTGCTCGTGCAAAAGAAACGAACCAAAGAAAACACGCAAGGGGCGACGCCGCCCCCTTGACCCCTGCAAGCTCCTTCGGAGCAGAGAAAGGTTCGTTATCATAATGCTTTGCCGGCAGTTTATGTTGTCCGCTAAAACGCCGTCCGGGCGTTTAGGCGGACGGCGGCCCGTCCTTGGGCCGCTTAACATTAACTTTTATCAAAATTATTATGATAATAATTTTGCAAATTGCTCTAGTGTTTATTTTTTTGAGATAAGAGGGTGAACGAGTTGCCAAAGCCTTATGTGGCGAAGAATGGGATAAGCGTCAGAATGATAAAGATAGAAGCGGAGGGAAAAGAGAGCCTAAGCGGGTCGAGACTTCTCGATTTATCTATCAGACACGAGCCAAACGAACATGGTAGGGCGTATGTTTTAGTTGAAACGGATGGAGATGCCGGAAGAAAATTTATGGAGGACGCGAAATTTGAAAATAAGCTGAAAATATCCGTAGGTAAAGAAAATCAGCTTATTTTTTGCGGAAATATTTTAGAGGCAAATTTGAAAAATCGTGAAAGTTTTTCGTATTTGTCCGTAGAACTGGCAGACACAAGTTATATGTCCGATATAAAACAAAAGTCGGAAAGTTTCCAAAACAGTAAAAAAACTTATCAGGATATTTTAACAAAGGCTTTTGGTTCTGACGGTACGATAAAACTTCAGAGCAAGTTAAATAAGCCAATCGAAAAATTAGTGATGCAAGTTGGCGAAACAAATTGGGAGTTTGCCAAAAGACTTGCGTCAAGGTTTAACGTTCCTTTGATTTCAGACATCACCGCTCCGAAATGTTCTCTTTTTTTGGGGCGTAACGAAGGCAGCGGAGAGTTTGATTTAACGACTTCAAGCGTTTCTAAATATGTGGAGGCGGAAGCCTTTGAAAATGTGAGCAAGAATTTGTGGCTCGGTAAAGAAAAGGCTATGATTGAAAATTTTTCGGGGCTTCGCGCTGAGTCTTACGATTACGCCTATTTGGGTAATAATGTAAAATTAAACGGAGAAAGCTACTACATAAGAAAAGTTTTTGGAAAGCTTTCCGGCGGCGTATTGAAAATGACCTATGATCTTACACAGAAAGCGACGGGTTTTTGGGCGCCTTCGACAAAACATTCAAATCTTGCGGGGCGAATTATGACCGGCGCGGTGAAAACCGTAAAAAAAGATAAGATTCAGGTTCATTTTGTAGATATTGACAAGACTTACGATTCTTCAAGCGATACTTGGTTCCCATACGCGACGGCGTACTCCAGTAAGGACGGCAGCGGTTGGTACGTTATGCCGGAAGAGGGGGATTATGTTCGCATACTTTTTCCTACAAACGAGGAGTCGGAAGCATTTGCGTCAAGCGCAATAAATTTGTCGCCCATTGAAAAAGTTCGCAACAAGAGTTTCAAGGCTCCGGGTGGAAAGGAAATTTTATTGACGGATACGGGAGTTGAGATTATTTGCGAACATCAAAAATTATTCGCAAAACTTGAAAAAGGAAAGGGAATTTCTTTAATTTCAAACAAGAATATCAATGTATCCGCCGATGGAGATATATCTATGGAGTCTAAGGGCCGTATACAGATTGTGGCGAAAAAAAGTATAGATTTACAAGCGGGGTCTTCGCATATAAAGATTTTAAGCGATCAGGTATCTGTCGGCGGAAATAACATAAAACTCGGCGAATAGGTGAAATGTTATGATAATGACCCTCGAAGAATATTATGTCCAACGCTATCAAAGAATAGAAAGGGAATTTTTAGATAAAACATCGACGTATTTAGATGAAAATTCCGATAAAATCTCGGATTATCTCATAAATAACTTGACTGAAATTTTAAATAACGCCGCAAATGTGCAGAAAGAACAGAATATTTCCTGCGGTTATATAAGTTTTTCACTGCTGTTAACTTCTGTTATTTTAAATAAGCCTATGTTGCAGATTGATTTTTATAGCGGCGAATGGGTATACGGCGAGCCTTGGTCAAGGGAGCGAATAGACGCGGATTTTCTTTTTGAGTATTGGGAGAATTTAAAAAATGCCGCTTTTGACGATGAGTACTTTATGAGAAGTCGTATAACTTCGGCTATGATAAAGACTTTTTTTTATGATACGTTGGATGAGCTTATTTATGTATTTGCAAATTATTTAAAAAAATATGGCAAAAATCTTGCAAAAATACCCGAATTTAGCAAGATAAAGCTGGAAACTCCGGCATATATAACCGTTGGGGCTTATTTGGATTGGCAAGAGAGAATAATTGCGGTGAAGAATGATGAAACAGGAATGGTTTTGGCTTAAAAAAGCCGAGGACGCGTCCGGTATACCCGGAACGAAGGATTTTACTGCCACAAGGTACCCATATTTGATGGATAAAACGTCGTTTGATAAATTAGAGGACGACGTTATTTTTTATACTTCTCATGGAGAGCCTGTCTACGATGATTTTCTCTTTGAACCGACATTTATGTTTAGCGAACGGTTTGAATCCATTTTTACTCATTTAGAACCGAGTATACGCTTAAAGTACGTTCATTTTGTGGATAAGGAAAAACAGTATAATGTCCCGGCGCCCCTTTATTATACGCCATACCTTTCCTGCAAAAATGCGGTTCATGAGGAATCAAAAATAATTTTGGGAAAAGCCAAAGAACTCGTGTTGATAAAAGAACAATTAGAGGATAGTCATATAATCCACGTTCATCTTCCCGCGGACGATATATGGGTATTTTCGTTAGAAGGTGCCGAATGTATTTTGAGACGCGCGCCAATGGGGATAATTTTTAAAAAAGTACGGTGTTTGTGAGGGGATAGTTATGAAATTTAAACTTAGCGTAAAAAAAATAAATTCCGGCGGCAGCGCCGATAAATCATCCGAAATTCTGCTTCCCGAGGATATGATAAAAGATGTTTCGGTGTCTTTTGATTATCCCGAAGAAAAGAACCATTATGCGGAAGATTTAAACGATGAAATGAATGTAACTTTAAATATCAAGGGCGATTTGTATTTTGCCGCAGATAAAGGTCAATCCGCCGCCATTTATAAGTGGGCGGGGTTATGTCTTGCCAAAAAACATCAGAAACTAGGCGATGATAAGAGTTTAGGAGGAATATTTCGCGATGTTGAATTATGGGTAAGGTTAAACACTGCAAATGAAAACGACGCCTTTAGAAAGATTCGTTTGCCATGGGCGACTGTTGCAAAATATGAAGAAATTTACGATGAAGAAACCGGCGAAGGCGAGTTTATTCTGATAGTCAAACAAGAAGTTCACGCGTTAAGCAAGTTTAAAAGCGATAAAACCAGAGCGATTGAAATAGACGGTATGTCCATAACAAATGAGACAAAAGAAAAAACCATAGCGGATAAAATGGCAGAAAATAAAGATGCGGCGCCCCCGGCGGGATTCGGAAACAACTCCGTTGCGCAAGCGGCAGCTCCTGCAATAACCGTAGCGGCATTAAGTAAATTTGCCGCGCCTACTCCGGGTCAAGCAAGCGATAACGCAAACGCCGCGCCTGCCGCAGGTCAAGCAAGCGATAACGCAAACGCTGCGCCTGTCGCAGGTCAAGCAAGTGACAACGCAAGTGCCGCGCCTACCGCAGGTCAAGCAAGTGATAACGCAAACGCTGCGCCTGTCGCAGGTCAAGCAAGTGACAACGCAAACGCCGCGCCTGCCGCAGGTCAAGCAAGCGATAATGCAAGCGCCGCGCCTGCCGCAGTTGTCGGAACTACTGCCGGCGCAACCCAAGATAAGCCGAAGAGCGACGATCCCGCACCTCCTGTCGGCGCAACTCAAGATAAGCCGAAGAGCGACGATCCTGCACCTCCTGCCGGCGCAACCCAAGACAAGCCGAGGAGTGAAGATCCTGCACCTCCTGCCGGCGCAACTCAAGACAAGCCTAAGAGCGAAGATCCCGCACCTCCTGCCGGCGCAACTCAAGATAAGCCGAAGAGCGACGATCCCGCACCTCCTGCCGGCGCAACCCAAGATAAGCCGAAGAGCGAAGATTCCGCACCTCCTGCCGGCGCAACTCAAGATAAGCCGAAGAGCGACGATCCCGCTCCTTCTGCCGGCGAAACCAAAGATAAGCCGAAGAGCGAAAATCCCGCACCTCCTGCCGGCGAAACCCAAGATACGCCGAAGGATGAAGACCCCGCTCATCTCGAAGAAGAAACAGACGAAGAAGAAACAGACGAAGAAGAAACAGACGAAGAAGAAAAAGACGAAGAAGAAACAGACGAAGAAGAAACAGACGAAGAAGAAACAGACGAAGAAGAAACAGACGAAGATGAAACAGATGAAGATGAGACAGACGAAGAAGAAACAGACGAAGAAGAAACAGACGAAGAAGAAACAGACGA
>JAGBKP010000184.1 GCA_017635875.1 Selenomonadaceae bacterium
GAAAGAAAGAAAAGTACGGTTTTAAGGTTTTAAATCATTCCAAACTGTGTTGGTAAGCGATAGCTTTGCCTAATATACGAAAATCGTCGCAGTTTTCTTTTGTGTATATAAATGGAGGGTATTTAGGGTTTTCGGAGACTAGCATAACGGAGTTTCCGTTGTTGTAGAAGCGTTTTAGGGTTGCTTCGTTGTCTATAAGAACGGCGGCGATTTCTCCGTTTTCAACTTCCGGTTGAGAGCGAATAAATACTATGTCGCCGTCTAAAATAGGCACGCCCTCCATAGAATCGCCTTTGACGCGAAGGGCAAAATCCGCGCGAATGTCTGCGGCGGGGGTCGCCTCGCCTTCGATGTTTTCTTCGGCGAGGATTGGTTTGCCTGCGGCTATCGTGCCTATAATGGGGACGGGTTTACCCGTTATGGGGACTAAATTTGAGATATGAGAAAGATTTTCGTCAATATCCCAGCCCATAAGTTTTGCGGGCGTAGTTTCAAGGACAGCGGCGATTTTTTCAATATTTACTTGCGGAATGTTCGTTATAACGCCGGTTTCATAGCGGTGTATCGTTTGGCGGCTTACGCCGACTTTTTTTGCAACATTGTCTAACGTCAGCCCTAGTTTTTGTCTTGCGGCGCGAAGCCTGTCCTTTAGCATAATCATACCTCCTATATATGTCATCATTATAACATTTTTCACATAATAAGCAACAAAATAATCAAATTTTTGCAAAAATCACTTGACAAGCAACGCAAAATGTTTTATCTTGTTGCTTAACAAGTGACAAGATTTGAGGAGGGGGAAAAGATGACCGCAAGCTACAATAATCAGATTTACAGTCTGGAAGATCTTGACGGCGTTGGTATTGATTTTTGCGTTATGAAAGCCAAAATAGGGAACGCCGCCGCGAAGGAGAAACTGTTTCTTTCGTTTTTGCCGCTTTTTAAAAAATACGGCGGGAAAAATTATAATCTAAAAGAGGATTATATTCAAGAATTCGGGGTTAAATTTCTTGAAGCCGTGAACAATTTCTCATTTAAGCAGAAAATTCCCTTCGCCGCCTACATAAAAAACGTTGTGCGCGCCAATTTTACTTCTCTTATCCGAAGGGAGAACAGATTTTCAAAAAATCACAATTTTTTAAACGATGAAAAATGGGAGACGATTGAAAACACCGTAGAAGCGTCTAAAGACAATTCGTTTTTACAAAAAGAAAACATAATAAACCTTCTAAAAAATCTCACTATAAGAGAACAGGAAGTTTTAATCTATCTCTATGTCCTGGAAAAAACGCCCAAAGAAATATCCGATTACCTAAACTTAAGCGTTAAAACCATATCAAACACCAAAACGCGAGCGTTAAACAAGCTGGGCAAAATTATAAAAAGGGGCTGAAAATATGAAAAGCGCGAAATGTTACGGTTGCGGAATAGCTTTAAAAGAAGGAGAGGCGTATTTTTCCTACGAATCACACAAATTCTGCGAAAGCTGTTTCGACAATAAGTTATATGAATTTATCGAAGAAGTAAAACGCGAGGCGGAAAATTTTATGCAATAAAAAAGTCGGAGAGTAGTCTCTGACTTTTTTATTTGTCTTCGTTTTTTCATTATGTTATAATAACTTCAGGAGGAGTTTCGATGTTTCGAAAAATTACGGAAACATTTAATTTTAAGCCTGTTACCGAAGAACAATTTGAACAACTCACCGTTCCGCTAAAGAAAATGGGAGTTACAATAATGCGTGGCGATGACAAAGTAGAAGAACATTTAAAGAAAGAAGGCGCGTATGGTAGCGCAGTAGGCTCAGATGTGATTTTCTTTCGTCGGAAAGTATCAATAAGCACTATACTAGAAGAAACACACCATATAAAGCAAAACAGAGCGGGTTTGAATGACAATTTAGAATCGGATTTAAGAACTATTCTTAATGAAATTGACGCGAAAAAATATCTTTTAAGCGTCGCTAAAGAGTATAAAATTCCTCGTGATGAAATTGAGGAAACAAAGCAGCATTTAAAATTTTATGAAAACGAATTGAAAAAATGGAGGGGTTAATATGTATAAAATCGTTGAAGAATTTGACGTGAAAAAGGATGGATTGTATGTTTTAACTCTTGATAAAGAGTTACCCTTTATTCCATATACTTACTATAAGATAGGCGGCATTAAGTATAAGCCGGTGAGTGTCACAGGCTCTCGCCGTTGGATTGCATTAAAAGGAAACGGCAGTTTTGTCGGTAAAAATGTTGAATTTGTGAGTGAATAATATTAAAAAAGTCGGAGACGAGTCTCCGACTTTTTTAAAACACCAATTTATAAAACGCGAAAAATATCAGACTTACCCAAAACAAAACAATGAGCGCGGCGACGAGTGCTATTACGCCGCCTCTTTTTATTACTTTTTCGGCTTTTTGTTCGCTCGTCTCTTCTACCGTTTTCGGCAACATCTGCTTTAATCCATAGACAGCGGCGGGAATTATCAGCATATCGTCTACTACTCCCGCAAAAGGCAACGCGTCCGGCAATATGTCTACGGGACTTAACACATATAAACACGCCAACAACAACAATATCCGCACCTTCGGCGGCGTTCTCTTATTCGACGCCGCTATTATCATCATTATCAGATCTCGCCGAAACACCTTCAACAGCCCAAAAACCCGCCTCATAATGCCCTCCTTGCTTTGTAAAACCTTACTTTCTTCTTTTCTCTCTTTCTTTTGTAAAAGAAAGAGAGAAAAGAAGAAAGTAACAAAGAAGAAAAGAGAGAAAGAAAACTTTGCTAAACTCTATTGATTAGTTTTTTCGCTATTGTTTTTTATATTAAAATTCTTTTTCTTTTTTCTTTTGGTACTTTTCTTTTTTCTTTTTCTTATAAGAAAAAGAAAAAAGAAAAGTACGGTTTTAAAGTAAGGTTTTTAATGATGAAGAACCACGACGTCTTTAACTACGCTGGTGCCGTTTTCGTTTTCTATCATGCAGATAATGTCTATGGTACAGTTTACGAAGGCTTCCGCTTCTTTTATGCCGCTTTTTTTCATGACCGCTTCTATCCATGCCGTAGCGTCTTCTATGGAATTTCCGTAGATCGCCGCTATGCCGGACGCTCCGTGCGCCCAGAGTTTTAAGAGTATTTGAATATCGGCGGTGGATTTTAACTGCGCAAAATAGAGTTCTCCTTCTCCTTGGCGGTTTCGCATAAGATCCGCGTCAAAAAGCTCGTAATTTAGCCCTTCTTCATCGCCGCGCATCATAAGCGCCATTGCCATAGTCGTTAGACCGTGCGCCCCGGGCGCGCCTATTAAGAGTATGCGCTTTTTTTCTTCTACCGCTTTTAAAAGCTCTTGAAAGGATTTTTCGTTTATCATTTCGGTGTGTTCGGTCATTGACGATTCCTCCCTTAATTTAATTTAACTTTTTACATTATACCATATATTTTGAAAATTGCCATAATATTTTAAAATCAAGGGCGCGTTTTTTTGTTGATGATTTTATCTCCTGTATTGAGACTTTTTATGGTTTTGTCAAAGTCAGAATTTATTTTTTGAGTGACGTTAAACGCTTTGTATTCTTCGATCGCTCTTTTATTTGCCGCTTCTCTGCTAATTTTTCCTTTATCCGGCAATATATCATATTTTCTGAAAAGCAAAAATTCATTTACGCTTGCCGAAAATTCTTCCATTGTGAAGGTGTTTTCACGCTCTATCAAATCCTCTACATAATCAAAATAACCGCTTACCGCTCTTTCAAGGCGACGAATATCTTTTTCGGACAAATAATTTTTCGCAACGATAGCGTCTGATTGAAGTATTCTTCCGTTCGGCGCATCTTTCCAAGTGGAAAGCCCCATATTTTCTTTGTTTCTGTCGGCGCCTTCGTAAATGATTTCCGCGGCAGTTTGACCTGTAATTGCATAGTGAAATTTATTTTGTATTGTCGCGTAAAATTCGCGGGTTATTTCTGAATTTTTGTCGTAATCGACGCTGCATTCGGCGAAAATATCCGTTATTTGTTGCCATATTCGCCGTTCGCTTGCGCGGATAGAACGAACGCGCTCCAATAATTCTCTGAAATAATCCTTGCCGAAGGCGTTTTTGCCCTGCTTTAAGCGTTCATCGTCAAGAACAAAACCTTTAAGCATATATTCTTTTAAGACGCTCGTAGCCCATATTCTAAACTGCGTGGCGCGGCGAGAGTTGACGCGGTAACCAACGGAAATTACAGCGTCAAGATTATAGAACGTAATTTCTCTTGAAACCCTTCTGCCGCCTTCGTTTTGAACTACCGAGAATTTCTCGGCAGTTGAATTTATATCCAATTCATTGTCGGCGAATATGTTTTTTAAGTGTAACCCTATATTATCAGAACTGCAACCAAACAATTCAGCCATAGCCTTTTGAGTCAGCCATATAGTTTCATCTTGAATAACGACGTTTACCGAAATATCCGTATCTTCAATGTGATAGAGAAGAAATTTCATTGTTTTGTTATCCATAGTTATAAACTCCCAGAGTAAATGTTTTTTTGATTTTAATTTTATCCTCGCGCACAACTAACTACTATCGACACAATCGCAAAAATTTTCTTGCAAAATATAAGTTTATGAGTTATAATACGCATAGATAAATAAAGAATGTTGAGAGCGACCGAACCTCATTGATTTTAATTAAAAAACCGTTGTGGTAGCGCACAAGCGGCTTATTTCTTGCTTATTACGATGATTAAAAAAATCATAATTAAAATCATGACGATTTCATCCATAAGCCTCACCTCATTTCTGAGGTTTGATTTCGGCCGCTTTTCTCAACATTCTTTTTTATTATTTTTCATATATCCTCCAATAAAAAAAGTCCCTAAGTTCAGCCCTGCTCCTATAATGAGCGGCTTATAGTTAGGGACACTATTAACAAAAATCTTCGAGTTTATATTATCATTTTAAACACGCTTTGTCAAGCGAAAAGTAAACTCCTCCCTGCCGCTTTGCGGCATCCCTCCTCAAAGAGGAGGGCAAGACTTGCCTCCCTCTCTGAGGGAGGTGTCACGAAGTGACGGAGGGAGTAACACAAACAAAATCCCGCCCCAAGGTCAAATGACCTTGGGGCGGGGTTTTTGCGCTTTCGCGCTCCGTTCTTTATGTTAAGGAGGGGTATTTTTTTATATAGGAGTTTTGCGGTTTGCCCTTTATTAAGAGCCTTTTTTAATTACTCCGCTTTTGCGAATTCGGTGCCGTTCCAGACGTACGTTCCGTCGTCGAAGTAGAGGGATACGTCCGTTAAGCTCTTCATCGTCTTACCAGTCTGCAAGCTCGCTTCAATCGTGTTGCCAGCGAACTTGAAGGTTAAGCTGTTATCAGACGCATCGGGCGCAAGGTCGCTTACAAGATCCGCGTACTTCGTGCCGAGGAATACGATGTTGTCCTTGCTCGACAAGTCTATAATCTCGTCTCTGCCCATATCTTTGCCGACGAAGAATGTAGTGGACTTAGTCGCTACGCCGCCGCCTACTAAGGTGTCCGCGTTTTCATCGGTCCACTTGTCCGCAACGAAACCGCCGGAGATAGAGGACGCTCCTCTGTAGGATCCCGCGATAGACTGTCCATATTCCGTCGTACCGACGACTACAGATCCTTCTTTCGCCAAGGTTGCGTCTATGACGCCGACATTTACATAGCCTGCGCTGCCGTCCCAGCCGAGTTTGACTTCATCGCCGGAGCTTGCGACTATTTTGGAGTTGTCGCCCTGTCCGATATATACGCTTGCGAGGGAGTCGTAAGCTATGCTGCCGCCGTTGCTTGACGCGTCAACGCCCGCAATATATTTCTCGCCGTCCGAGCCGAAAGCGTAAGCAATCTTGTTGTCGCCCGTGTTATCGAAGGTAACCGCGAGAGCGTTGGAGTCATTCGCGCCGAACGTTAAGCTCTTATTGCCCGCCGCAATATATTCTACGCCGTCCAAGAAGCGAACCACGTTTGCCTTATCCTTTGTAGTTCCGAACGTGTAGTTGCTAAGGACATCCAAGCCGTCGTCCTTGCCGGTGAATATGCTGATATTGGTTTTACTAGTCGAAGTTCCATAGGTGTCCGCAACGCCGTTTGCGCCGCCCCAAATCGAGTCGTTGCTGCCAGCCGCATAGATGCTTGTTTCGGTTTCCTTGCCGTTGATGATCAAGCTCTTGCCCGCAGTCGAAGACTTAACGGTGGTGATGTTCTGGTATACGTTATTGTCGCCCCAATGTTTCGTGTCGACCTCGTTCGCAAGAACCACAACGCTCTTCTTTGCAGTGTTGAGGTCGAGCGTTTTACTGCTATCCGCGATAATGTAGTTGAAGTTGTCGAACTTAGTACCGGCCGCGCTGTCCAAGCCCGCAGAACCAACGAGAAGCGCGGAATACGTGTCTTCTTTCGTGATGAGGTTGACACCGAGCTGTTTGTAAGTGCTGCTACTGAAGAGTGTCGCGCCTTGAGCAGATCCGTCTCCTCCCACGGACACATCCGCGTATCCGCCGGCAACCGTATGAATACCGAAGTTGTCAATCGAGCCCGAGAGGCTGACCGTATTTCCCTTGGTTGTATCGCCGGTGGACTCTTTCCAACCCGTGATGCTGTCTTTCGCGTGGTCTTTGGCGAGAACGATCGTTTCGTATCCCGTACCCGAAAGCTGGATCACGTCGTCTTCCTTGCCGCCCTCGATTATGATGCTACTTCCCGAATTTACGTTGTTAGCCCCGATCGTAACCGAATCTTTTCCCGTGCCGCCGAGAATCGAAACCGTGGAATTTCTAACGCTTGCTAAGCTGACTTGCGCCGCTGTAGTTTTTTTGGCATCGAATACGATAGAGTTGAATCCGGTAACTTCGGACGAACTTACGGAACCTTGGACTGTGACGACCGCCTCCGCGTCCGTACCTTTGAGGTTGAAGATTGCCTCGTTTGTATTGTCGGTGCTGAGCGTGACAACCTCGCCCGCCGCGCCTGTCATGGACGCGCCCGTAAGCGAAGAACCGCTGAGCAAGCTAAAGTCGCCTTTGCCGCCCTTAATCGCGACGGAGCCATCGAGCGAGGTCTGTGTTCCCGCCAACTCATCCTCAACAACTTCCAAAGCGACTTTCGAATTAGATCCCCCGAAAGTAATAGATTGGCCCGCCGCCGAATCGAGGGTAACATTTATTTTGTTTTCTTTAGTTTTTAAGAGGTTAAGTTTAGCCTTTGAGCCGAGGTATACGTCTTCCAACGTGTCGGTATTTATTTCCCAAGTATACGAACCGGAGCCGCGGAGAGTAGCCGCCTTGAGCGTATTCTCATCATCAGCACTCCCGAATGTAACCAATGAGTCAGTTGACGCGGCATCTGTTAAGCCACCGGCTAAAGCGGATTTAAGCGTAGATATAGATACTTTTTCCAAGTTCGCGATAGCCGAGTTGCTAGTGAATGCCTCGCTTAATTGGATATTCGAGATCGTGTACGTGTTGGATCCGTCGAACGTAATTCCGTCTTTGACTTCTACATACGACGCTGCCGTCGCCGCCGGCACAAATAATTGCAAATCAAAAGATAAATTCATATTAAATTGTCCCTCCTGAAGTTTGATACGTTTTCCTGAAGTTTGATGAACTACCCTGAAGATGGTAGGTTATAAGGGTGAAATCCTACTATAACATTCGCGAACATTCCGCCATATCCGCAAACAATGGTCCACTCCTTATATACTGCGGATTATAACACCGCTATGCGCCTCTGTCAATAGTTTTTTTTTGGGGAAGTGGGGTTGAGAGGGTTGTGGGAGTTTGAAGAATGTTGGCAAATGTTTTTAGTTTTCGTTCTGTACTTTCTTTGCTCGTGCAAAGAAAGTACCAAAGAAACACGCAAGGGGTTTTCACCCCTTGACCCCACACTTTATTCAATCTATGTTTTTTCGTGCTAACATCGTGGCTGTTGAAGAAGTACGCAAATAGTTTTAGTGTTCGTTGTCCGCTAAAATCGCATCACGCGATTTAGGCGGACGCGCCCCGTCCTTGGGGCGCTCTCTACCGGCACTTTTGTGCTTTTTGGTTTTGGGTTTGGTGTTGTTTAAAGTCTTTTAAGTTACATTGAGTTGTTGTTACAAAGCGTAAACTAATCGCGGTAATGCGGCGCAGGACGCGCCGCGCGAAGCCTTTGCCCCAAGGACGGGGCAAAGCGAGCAACGAACAGTTGTGGGGTCTCGAACTTCTTCAATAGCCACGATGTAAACTGCTATATGTGCAGGGTCAAGGGGCGGCGTCGCCCCTGCGTGTTTCTTTTGGTTCGTTTTCTTTGCACGAGCAAAGAAAATGAACACC
>JAGBKP010000185.1 GCA_017635875.1 Selenomonadaceae bacterium
ATTGGTTACGGCGTAGCGAAAAATGTGATACTTCCCGCAGAAGAGGAAGCCGATGAAAAGGGATTTTACCTTATGACGAGCGCGGGATTTCATCCCGGCGGCGGCGCTATGGCAATGAGCCGCATGAATCATTATCTGCATTACGAAACCACCGATATATTCGAACTTGCAAGCGACGATAAAAATAACAAAACCGTCAGCGACCATCCTGAAACCGAAGACAGAGAAAAGAAACTTGCCGCGCTTATGACAGAATACGGCGTAGGTCACGTTGAGGTGAGGGAAAGTTCCAAGGTTTACCTTGACGGTAAACTGATTTTTACCGCAAAAGATACGGGCAGAGGCTACGACAACCGCCCCGAAACAGCTTACGGAATAGCGGGGGGACTTTCCAAGGCGTTTCACGATTACGATTCATTTGAAGAGTGGAATTTTACCAAAACGGACTACCTAACAAAAGACGCGGCGTATAAGACATTAAAAGAAAATATGCGCTCGTCCGATTTAGAGCCTTTGATAAAGACGGCGTACCAAACGGAGGATAAATCTAAGCGAAATGCGGTAAAGATTGCGGAAGAAAAACGTCACAGAGAGGCGTTAAAGACGAGGGCGGAGGCTTTAAACGTACCGTCAGCGAAGGCGGATTTATACCGTTACAGATGCGACGCGTACAGCGATTATCTTATGGGCGACCACGCTTTAGCGGAAATTGCAAGGGCTAATTTAGCGAGAAATCAGAGCAACCCCGCCGAATGTATGGTGATGGAAGCGAGAGCGTTGGCGGCGAAGGGAAATTACAAGGCCGCTTTGGAACTGGCTTCAAAAGGCATAGCAAAAGACGGCAAAAACGAGTATAATTACCTCAACCGCGCGGACATTTACCATATTCAGGGACAATTGCAGGAAGCGATAAAAGACGTTCGCGCGGCTATAAATGTCAATGAGAAAAATTTCGTGTCTTGGAAAGTTTTGGGCAATCTCTTAGAGGAATCCGGAGATTTAACGGGCGCAACGGAAGCTTTTAAGAAAGCGCACGAAATTGACAAGAAAGGGTTTATACCGCTGAACTATTTGAAGGACATAGACACAAAGGCTTATGAAGCGGCGGTAAAAAATCGAATAAGAGCGGAAAAGCAATTAGTCGAGGAATTTAACGAGAAATATAAGGATACGTCAAAGAAGAAAAGAGGAAAAAATTTTACTGCCAGCGTTTATCAAAACTAAAATTTTAAGTCATTAAAGTAAAGTTTTTTCTTTCTCTTTTTTCTTTGTTACTTTCTTTTTTACAAAAAAGAAAGAGAAAAAAGAAAGTAAAGATAAAAAACACAAGGTAGTGAGGAAATGACCGAAGCGGGAGAACTTTTTTATGCTTTGTCAAAGATTGCCAAAAGTCGCGAAATTTACGCTACTGATATAAAGGACGAAATTTGGTCGTATAACCTTAATATAAAGACGGTAGGACGGTTGGGACGAAACTCTTTCAATCTGCGGACGAAAAAGGGCGGGAGATAGTGCTCTCCATAGAGAAAGAGGCGTTTTCGGCGTGTCCGGAATTGCCCGAAAGCCTTGTCGGTTGGTTTGACGGCTCCGGGTATGAGGATTTTCGCAAAGAAGACGTAAAGCCAGTATCTAGGCGCGTGTTTCAGACGGAAGAGGGGGAAGTTACCCGTATTTTCCTTGACAGCGACAGGCGCACGAGGGAATTTGCCCAATGGAAGAAAGCTAGAATTTTATGGCGCAAGGGCGAGCGGGTAAAAGAGGCGAAAAATCTGCTCTTTGACGAATTGTATAGGGTTTACGAGAAAATGAAGCGGGACGATACCTTAGATTTTTTCGTCGCCAACGGGTTCTTTTACAGCGGTCTTTCCGCAAATTTGCATTACCCGCTGATACTTCGCAGGGCGGAACTTCGTTATAGCGACGGCAAGATGGAAATTGTGGATAAGGAAGAGGACACGATTTTCTCAAAGGAAATATTTAACGAACTGCCGGGATTTGGCGAAGAGAGAGTTTTAAGAGCCGCGAAAGAAGTGCGTCGTTCAAAGCTTCACCCCGCCGAAGAGAATATCGGAGAAAGGCTCTTGCAAAATTTGGCGGGATTTTTAAGCCCCAACTGCAGATACAGTAAGGGCGGACTTTTTATATTGCCTACGGATTGGTTTATAATTTATGAAAAGCCCACTCTTTTGGTAAGAAAAAAGCGCAACGAGGCGAGGAAATTTTTGGAAAGCTTTG
>JAGBKP010000186.1 GCA_017635875.1 Selenomonadaceae bacterium
GCGTGTGCAACGTAACCTTGGAATCCTAACGCCGATGGAGAAACACACCTTATATTCAGCCGCATAAAAAGGCCGGCAGACGATTCTGCCGACCATAGAAATTTTATATTTTTTATTGTCCTCTTGACGGGGAGCACTTCAAATCTCGCCGGCGTTTTATCTTGTTCTGTAACCTTTTAGTTTTTTTCACAGCCTCTTTTCTTTAATGCCCCGACTTTTTAAACCTGCCGCCCACTATATCGTTTACGGGGTAAATCGTTATAAACGCTGAATCGTCAATGTCTAGGACTATTTCCTTTAACTTGTCGACTTCAAGGCGCGTTACGACGGAGTATAGTATTTCCTTGCTCTCGCCCGTATATCCCCCCGCGCCGTGCAAAAGCGTTACGCCTTTTTTCAGTTTCGCGTTAAGCTCTTTCGTTACTTCGTCGTGTTCTTTCGTGACTATCATAACGGCGTACATCTCGTCAAAGCCTTTAATGACAATGTCTATCATCTTTGCGATTATAAAATAAGCCACAAGGGAATACATAGCGTAGTCGCGGCCAAAGACGAAGCCCGCGCCGGAGAGGATAAAGAGGTTTATGAACATAACTATTTCGCCTACGGAAAAGACGGTTTTCTTATCGGCGATAATCGCGACTATTTCGCTTCCGTCGAGCGAGCCGCCTGCCCTTATGATAAGCCCCACGCCAATCCCGTCAACTATGCCGCCGAACACAGCCGCCAAAAACGGGTCGTTCGTAAAAAGCATCCGCTCTCCAAGCGTTTCCGTCCAAAAAGTAAGAAAACATATCGCCACAAAAGTCGCTATGGCAAAATTTCTGCCCATGACTTTGTAACCAAGTATAATAAACGGCAGATTTAAAACTATCATATAAAATTCAAAAGGAATATCCGTCACGGCTTCGCCGATAATGGAAAGCCCCACCACGCCGCCGTCTATTACATGATTTGGCACCAAAAACCATTCAAGACCGATAGCGGCGATAATAGAGCCTATAAATATTGTTAGGTATTTTTGAAAGACAAACTGCGCCGTTTTCGCCCGTTTAATCGTCTTTACTTGCATAAAACAACCCCTTAAAATTTTTACTTTTCTTTCCTATTTATATTATTTTAATTTGCTACAAAAAAAAAAAATCCTGCAAGCGAAAAAACGAAAAAATTTATAATATCTTTGCATTACAGAAAATTTTTTGGTATAATGTATTTCGCAAAAAAGCTGTAAAGGGGTTAAAACTATGTCAAGTAAAAAAGTACGGTTATTAAATATTGAAACGGTGAACAAGGACACCCGCCCGCGCCTTTTTGAAATGATTTCAATAGCAGGCGGCGACGCTTACGTGCTTTCAAGCGAGGTTTTATCGGATGCGCCGGACGATGAGAAACTGCTCGTTCTCGTTATCGGAACGGGAAACTCGCTTATAATAGAGGACACCCCAAAAAGCGCGGACGGCGAGGCGGAAGAAGTATATAAAGCGATGCTGATAGACGACACCGCAAGGGAAAACCTCGCGAAAATTTTAGCCCCGGCGGGAAAACCCAGGAGAGAATCCACCGGCAGACCCAGAGTTTATCACGAAGATGTAGCCGAAGAACTCTTTATAGACAACTATCAAAAAAATCTCTCTATTAAAAAAATCTCGTTCAGAAGAAATATGAGCCCCACAACGGTACAGAAATTATTAAACGAATACCGTATGAACCTGGCAAATAAAATCGCAAACAACGAAGACACGCCTATAATATCAAACGACACGGAAAACAAATTAAAAATCCTCGAATGGGCTATATCAAAATCTGCGGGCGAAACACGCAGAAACTTTGAACAATGCTATTTTAAAATGATAAATATGTGAAAATATGTGAAAACCTTACTTTCTTCTTTTCTCTCTTTCTTTTGAAAAAGAAAGAGAGAAAAGAAGAAAGTAACAAAGAAGAAAAGAGAGAAAGAAAACTTTACTAAAAAACCATCTCGCCGACAAAGCCGATGAGAGGGTTTTTTGTTTTTTATATTAAAATTCTTTGTCTTTATTTTCTTTTGGTACTTTTCTTTTCTTTCTTTTTCTTACCTGTCCCCCTTTACGGGGGATAAGAAAAAGAAAGAAAAGAAGGGTTTTAGAGGTTACCAAAAGAAAAGTACGGTTTTCACCTTTTGCCGTATTTAACAAGAGCGAGCGCAAAGATTATCGTGCATATCGCCGCGCCGATGTAGGATATGCTCCATGAAAGTCCCGCGCCTATTTTGGCGTTTAATATGTATGAGGATATTATATACATATAAAACATTCCCGGAATAAGCGCCATAAGGTAGGGAAGCCTGTTTTTAATCATATAGACTGTTATCATCGCGAAAGCAAAGACGGCGATGGTTTCGTTCGCCCAAGAAAAATATCTCCATAGTATTGAAAATCCGCTGGGGTTTGTCTTTGCAAAGAAAAGAACAACCGCCACAACCGCAAAAATGCAACCTGCCAAAAGAGCCTCTTTTTGCTTTTTCGTCTGATCGATAGAAAGCGCGTCGCCAAGCATCATACGAAGCGACCTAAGCGCGGTATCGCCGGAGGTTATGGCAAGCACTATTACGCCTAAAACCGCGATGCCGCCGCCAATTCCGCCGAGCATATCTTTGGCGATAATGCCCACAACGGCGACGGATTTATCGTGAAGCATATCAAAGTCCGTAAGCCCGATTCCAACCGTCCCCATCGCGGCGGCAGCCCAAGTCATAGCTATAAAACCTTCGGCTATCATAGAGTTATAAAAAACGGGTCTGCCGTGTTTTTCGCTTGAGAGCGTCCTTGAAATCATCGTAGCCTGCGTGGAATGGAAACCGGAAACTATGCCGCAAGCAACCGTCACGAAAAACAGCGGTATGAAATTTTCGCCCCTCGGATGCGCTCCGAAAAATCCCGTATCCCAAATTTCAACAAGCGGATAACTGTTTATAAAGAGACCGAAGAAGATGCCTATCGCAGATATTAAAAGTATCGCGCCGAAAATAGGATAAATTTTGCCTATGATTTTATCTATGGGAAGAAGCGTTGCCAAGAAATAATAAGCGAATATAACCGCGTAAATCAGAAGTATTTGACCGTTTAATTCGCTTACGCTGCCGCCCAAAATCTGCGCCACGAACAAATCGCCCGGCGTATAGATAAATACCCCGCCAACCAAAAGCATTAAAAGACAGATGAAAATATGATACACGTTATAAACGGTTTTACCTAGATAACGACGCACGAGAGCAGGCATTTGGTCTCCGTTGTTTCTTAACGCAATCATACCGCTCATATAGTCGTGAAACGCGCCGCCTATAACGCAACCTATGGGTATTGTCAAAAACGCTATGGGACCGAACAAAATCCCTTGAATCGGCCCTAAAACAGGCCCCGTGCCCGCGATGTTTAACAGTTCTATTAAACTGTTTTTCCATTTTCCCATAGGCACAAAATCTATACCGTTTTTAAAGCGAAGGGCAGGGGTCGCCGTATTCTTCGGAGCAAGCAGCTTTTCGCAAAACCTGCCGTAAAACGCGCCGCCCACGATTAAAATCGCAAGCCCCACAATAAACGTTATCATAACATACCTCCACACATATAAATATTGCCTATTTATAATAATACTTTTACGATATTTTTGCAAATAAAAAACGCCTCGCCAACAAAGTAGCGAGACATTTTTTTATTTAGACAAATTCTAAAAACCCTTCTTTTCTTTCTTTTTCTTATAAGAAAAAGAATTTTAATATTAAAAATATAAAAGTGTAATGTTTAAACATTGATTTTAAAATAGTAAAGTTTTCTTTCTCTCTTTTTTCTTTGTTACTTTCTTTTTTCTCTCTTTCTTTTTCAAAAGAAAGAGAGAAAAAAGAAAGTAAGGTTTTTAGAGATGCCCTTTATTTTTTCTTATTCTCCTCGTATTCCGCCGCCAAAATGCGTTTGGCTATTTTGCCGGTGGAAGTTCTTGGAAGTTTGTCTAGTTTGTAAAATTCTCTTGGGATTTTATAAAGCGCGAGATTTTCCTGCAAAAATTTCTTTAATTCGCGGGGATTAAAATTTTCCGCGTTGTTTTGGAGCGTGTAAAAGCACACCCCAGCCTGCCCGCGCAGTTTGTCGTACACGCCCACGACCGCCGCCTCGTAAATGCCCGGATATTGATAAATAAGCTCCTCTACCTCGCGAGGATAAATATTTTCCCCCATAGAGATTATCATATCCTTTATACGGTCTACTATGTAGATGTAGCCGTCCGCATCCGCCCGAACAACGTCGTTTGTGTGTAGCCAACCGCCTCTTAACGCTTCTTCCGTCGCGTCCTCAAGATTCCAGTACCCAAGCATCACGTTTGCGCCTTTAACGATGAGTTCGCCGGTTTCGCCCTCGTGTACGTCGTGATTTTCGCCGTCAACTATGCGCCATTGTAGCCCCGGGATAACCTTTCCTATAGAGCCTTCGCGCGTCTTGTCGTACGGGTTTATGGTAACTATGGGGCTTGCTTCCGAAAGTCCGTAGACTTCAGATATTATCTTGCCGAATTTCGTCGTGAAATCTTCGGCTATTTTTTTGGGAAGAGCAGTCCCCGCGCTTCTTACAAGTCTTAAACTCGCCATATCCTCGGGCTTTGCGAGTTTGGTTATTAGGGAACAAATAGACGGCACGAGGTATAAATCCGTAATTTTTTCCTCGCGTATTGTTTCAATAGTTTCTTTTGGCGTAAAGGAATCCAATATAACGACCTTCGCGCCGGAAAAGAAAGTGTTAAGCACGGCGCAAGTCCAGCCGAAACAGTGATACATAGGCAGGACGCACAAGACGTTATGGGTGCTGTTGGTCTTTAGCCCCGTTATCTGTTCGAGATTTGATATTAAATTGAAATGGGAAAGCACCGCGCCTTTCGGAAGTCCCGTTGTGCCCGACGTATAAATAATAGTCGCGGGGTTGTTCTCGCTAAAATCAATGGGGAGTGGCGGAGCTTCCGGAAATTCACCTTCGCCGTAAGTCGCAATATCAGGCTCCTTTAGCTCCGTATCGCAACCAAGCGCGAGCAACGCATCCGTAAGGTCAATCTTTTCGTAAGTAAGAAGCATTTTAATCCCCGCGTCTTTTATAATATAAGCGATTTCGCGGGTCTTTAGCTGAAAGTTTATCGGAACGGCTATCGCGCCAAGCGCGACCACGCCGAAATAAGCGAAGATAAACTCCGCGCTGTTCCTTGAAAATATGCCCACCCTGTCCCCTGCGCGAACACCGTCGGCGTAGAGTCTATCCCGATATTTTCTGTAATTTTTGCTAAACTCTCCGTATGTAAAAGCGCGGCCGTGGTCGAAAATGGCGACGCGGTCTTTCGCGCCCTTTCTTGCAAGCTCGTGTACAAACATATTATCACCTATCTGTTAAACATAACATATTCCAATAAAAAAAATGCTATAACAATCATTATAGAAGCGGTTATCATTAAAGCAATATTTATTTTAACAAGAGTATCAAGGCTTATAGGATATTGTTGCAAATGTTTATCGTAACTTTTCACATAATTTTTCATAAAAAGCCCTCCTCAATGGTTTTTCATATTTAGAATCACCATATAAATAAAACTTCCGATAGATATAATAATAGCTATAAATCCGATTAAAGCGCCAAATAAAATACTGTATGCGTGCCTTATTAAAGTATCTATACGCTGATTTGCATTTTCTTCCAACTGTTTTTCCGCTTCATCAAGATGCGTTTCGAGAAATTCTATTTTACTATCTTGCGTTATTATTTTTTCTTGCATATTTGTTATATCATTGTTAACGCGCTCTAAATATTTGCTCGCCCAATTAATCTCCGGCAAGTCGTTTTTTATTTCGTCCATACTTTCACCTTCTGTTTTTATTTTATCCTACATAAGCGTGTCTTGTCAAAGGAAATATAAAAAATCCTCAACAACGCCGTAATTGACAATTTGTTTTTTTCGTCTTATAATTTGACACACGGTATATATTCGCAACGCCAAATAAAACCATAGGAGGAAATTATATGTCTAAAATTTACAACAGCGTCACGGAACTTATCGGAAACACGCCGCTCTTAAAGCCGGAAAATTTTATAAAAGCCAACAAAATAGAGGCGAATTTGCTTGTTAAGCTCGAATATTTCAATCCCGCGGGCAGCGTTAAGGACAGAATTGCAAAAGCGATGATCGAGCAAGCGGAAAAAGAGGGCAAACTTAAAAAGGGAGCCGTTATCGTTGAACCCACCAGCGGCAACACGGGCATAGGGCTTGCAAGCGTCGCTGCCGCAAGAGGATACAGAGCGATTTTAACCATGCCCGAAACCATGAGTATAGAACGCAGAAATATGTTAAAAGCCTACGGCGCGGAAATTGTGCTTACGGAAGGCTCAAAGGGTATGAAAGGCGCCATAGCAAAAGCCGAAGAAATCGCAAAAGAAACCCCGAACGCGTTCATTCCTTCGCAGTTTACAAACGCAGCGAACCCCGCCGTCCACGAAGCCACCACGGGTCCTGAAATTTGGCAGGACACCGACGGAAAAGTTGACGCTTTTGTCGCGGGCGTAGGCACGGGCGGCACAATCACGGGCGTTGGACGCTATCTTAAAAAGCAAAAAGCTTCCGTAAAAATTTTCGCTGTGGAGCCCGAAAGCTCTGCCGTACTTTCTACGGGCAAAGCGGGTCCGCACAAAATCCAAGGCATCGGCGCAGGTTTTGTTCCCGATACGCTCGATACGAACGTTTACGATGAGGTTATTACCATATCGAACGAGGACGCGTTTAAATACGGCAAAAACTTCTCTCAAACGGAAGGCGCGCTTGTGGGCATATCCTCCGGCGCGGCGCTTGCAGCCGCCGTTAAACTTGCCGCAAGAGACGATTATAAAGGCAAAACCATAGTAGCGCTCCTCCCCGATAACGGCGACCGTTATCTTTCAACCGAACTTTTTAATTGAAAATAAAAACCGTACTTTTCTTTCTTTTTCTTGAATACCCAAAGGGCACAGGCGAAAAAGAAAGAAAAGTACCAAAAGAAAGAAAAAGAACTTTATTATAAACAATAAAAAATCCCATCAAAGCGATGGGATTTCAGAGTGTAGACTTATTCTTCTTTCTTTTCTTTCTCTCTCTTTTTTGCCTGTCCCGCTTGCGGGGAAAAAAAGAGCAGAGAAAGAAAAGAAAGAAGCAAAGAAAAGAAAGAGAGAGAAAAAACTTTATTAAACTCTCTTGATTAGGTTTGTCATTGTTGCCTTAATTTGTCTACAGTCCGGAATTTTAAATAAAATTTTCTTTTTTCCCTTTTTAAAAATACCCATAAGGAGAATTTAATATGAGGCCGAAAATTGTCGTAGTAGGCGCGGGATTTGGCGGCATAGTCGCGGCAAGACTTTTTGCAAAAGAAGATGTGGACGTAACGCTTGTGGACCGTCATAATTTTCATCTCTTTCAACCGCTGTTGTATCAAGTTTCCAGCGCAATTTTAGATACCGCCGAAATTGCGTTTCCCACTCGCGCTTTTTTCAGAGACAATAAAAACGTGGAATTTTTTATGGCGAAAGCGACGGGGGTAGACCAAGAAAGAAACGTCCTGCTCACCAATCACGGCGAAGTGCCGTATGATTATCTTGTGCTTGCGGCGGGCGCGACGACAAATTTTTTCGGAATGGAGTCCGTCGCCAAACACGCTTACGGTATGAAAACTCTGCAAGAAGCTGTGGCTATTCGCAACCATTTTCTCCATATGTTTGAACGCGCGAATAAATCAAAGGACGCCGAAGAAAGAAAGCGTATGCTCACATTTGTGGTGGTGGGCGGCGGGCCTACCGGCATAGAAGAGGCGGGCGCGCTCTCCGAAGTTATAAACATTCAAAAGAAAGAATTTCATAATTTGGATTTTAGCGAAGTCAGCCTATATTTGATTGAGGCGACAGATAAACTTCTCCCTATGATGAGCGACGATTTAAGGGAATATACGCTAAAGGTTTTGCAAAAAAAAGGCGTAAAGGTTATGCTTTCAACGCAGGTCACGGACTACGACGGAAAAGAACTTAGCTTGAAAGACGGCGGCAAGATACCTACCGAAACGGTTATTTGGGCGGCGGGAGTGAAAGCCGTATCGTTTATCGCCAATTGCGGCGCAGAAGTAGATCGAGCCGGACGCGTAATAGTCGACGAAAATCTTCGAGTAAAGGGAGCAAAAAACGTGTTTGCCATAGGCGATTGCGCAAATTTCTGTCACGGCACGGAGCATCCTTTGCCTACAGTCGCCCCCGTAGCCTATCAAGGCGCGGCTGTAGCGCACAGAAACGTTATGCGGCTTATAAAAGGCGACAATGATCTTGAAGTTTTCCATTACAAAGATTTAGGCGCGATGGCGACGATAGGCAGAGGCGAAGCCGTTGTCGGAAAATCGCCCTTCAATCCCGAATTTAAAGGTTTTTTGGCGTGGTGCGCGTGGATGTTTGTTCACCTTTTCCGCTTGGCGGGAACGCATATGAAACTTACAATTTCGTTAAAATGGGCGTGGAACTTAATCTCGGGCGTTCGTTTAGGTAGGCTTATCGGAAATATAAAATTGGACGAATAAAAAAAGATGTGAAAAACTTGATAGTTTTTCACATCTTTTTGTGTTGACAAATTAAATAACACAGGGCTTCGCCCCATACCCCGGCAGGGCGCTGCCTCCCTAAAGGGACTAGCTTCGCGTCGCTGCACCCGCAAGGGGAACTCGTCCCCCTTGACCCCCATTTTTAAAATAATTTTGAATAAGTCTACAGTCTGAAATCCCATCAAAGCGATGGGATTTTTTTGTTATATACTGGGCGGCATTGGTTTATCTTCGCTATTTTTTGACGTAAGTTTAATTTGAATAGCTTCCATTCGCCGACCTTGTCCGACAGTACCCGCTGTTTCTCCGTTTTTTACCCAACCCAGCCAGCCAAAACCCGCGACGTGCGCTCTGTAATATATGTCGTAATCTTTTGCAAAATCCTCCGTTAAGCGAATTTGAATCGCTTCCATACGCCTATATTGCCCCGTCGTGCCTGCGATTTCCCCCGACTTTTTCCAGCCTTGCCAGCCGATATTCGCCAGATGAGCGTTATATGAAATTGCGCTTTTGTCCTCGTCCGTAAGAATTATTCGCACGGCCTCCATTTGCAGCGATTTTCCTACTGTGCCGGCTATTTCGTCGTTTGCAACAAGCGGCATCCAGCCGATATTTGCAACATGAGCTTGATAGCTTATTTTAGGCGCGGCGTTTGCGATTTTTTCACAACTTAAACCAACAAACATTATTAAAAATGCAACAAACATCGGAAATATTTTATACATAAGATCACCTATATATTTCAGCTTGTAGACTTATCCTACTTTCTTTTTCTTCTTTCTTTTTTGTAAAAAAGAAAGAAGAAAAAGCACTCAAGAGTATAATAATTTCTAAGCGATAAATCGCTAAGAAATTCTAAAAAGTAGCAAAGAAAAAGAAGAAAGAAAAAACTTTACTAAACTCTATTGATTAGTTTTTCTTTTATTGATTTTTGATTTTTTGTTTTGTCTACAATCTGATATTTAATGTCTCTTCAAATATTCAATCGTAGATGGCGGCGCGAGAGCCTTCAATTTGTCAAACTCTTTAGCTTTGGCAAGTTTTCTAACCGTAGACGCGCTTATAATTTCTCCCGTTTCCGTCTGTTTTCGCTTAATCTCTTTAAAATCTATACCATATTGAGGCAATATGCGTTTCATATCCTCGTTGTATTGCCTTGTAATGGCATCCGTCGGCTCTTCGCCCGCGAAACGTACGCTTATGTTTAAGCAAGGCGCGATTTCTTTGGCAAAAAGCGTTACGTCTAGCGTCGTATCTATTTTTTGCTCTTGCAGACTCTCTTTTGCGAAATATTCGGAGAAAGTTTTGGAAGATATGATAAATTCGCCGCTCTTTCTCACAAAAACATTGGGCAAATCCGCCAGATTTTTCTTTACAAGAGCAAATCTGTCTTTAAAGGGAATCTCGGATTTATCTTCTTCCACCACAAAAACCACTAAATAATCGCATTTTGTGAGCGCTTTTTCCACCAAAAAGCGATGCCCGTAAGTAAAAGGATTGGCATTCATAACTATCGCGCCTACTTTAGGCTGTATTTTGTTTTTGTAAAATCTGATAAGCTCGTTTTTATAATCTGTCAAAAGCTCGTTTTCTTTTATGTCGTCAATATTTTGCGTAGGCAAAGGTTTTGCGCCCTGACGCGTAACCTTCATAGTCGCGTCTTTGAAAAAATTATGTTGTTTTAAAAACTCAAACAAACCGTCCGCTATCATTTTATTTCCGTTAGCGGAAAAATGAGTTCTATCAGAGAAAATTTCCCCGTAATTATGCGGTCGTCTCGCCATCAGAGATAAATCGCAATATGGTAAACCGCTAATTACAGGCTGATAGTTCCAGAAAAAAACAATATCGCCTGTTTTTAGCGGTAAAGTCGAAAGCAAAACTAACAGCCGAGAAAGTCCCCTCATTCCACCCGCATAGCGACCGTAATTATAAACTATAAATTCTTCATTTGGTATCAGTTCGTTAAATTTTCTCTGCAAATATGATTCAAACGTGTGTGCATCGTCTGCGCCAAGTCCTACGGTGGTGCTGACTCCAACAAAGAAAACGGCGCGTTTATATTTATCGGGTTGATCTGTCGTAACACGATTGCCGTTTCGCATATTTACGGCATTTGACGTGTAATCTTTAAATTGTATTATTCCCTTCATATCTTCATAAGATTCGGGTAGAAAAAAAGCATCACTCATATCTTCAACGGATTTAAAATCATTGCAAAAATCAAAAAGTTTATTGTCGAATATTTGGTTCAAGAACTTTTTATCCTTACGCATGGAATCGCAACCTAATCCGTTCGCTTTTATGATTTGTTCTTGTTTTGAACGATTCCCGAGTGGTGGAAATTCGGGTAAAGTGTAAAAACAACATATTACCCCCCCCCTGGGGTCATTCTGAATCAGTGAAATTATGTTATCCATATATTTAAATGGCTTCCATAAAGGTTTTTCCGGAGACGGCTCATGAAATGTTTCATGACAATATGAATCTACGACAACCCCTTTTTGTGTATTTAAAGTAAAAAAGTTAAGCCCTGTTTCACCGTAAAACGGAGCATCGTCCAGTTTTAGCACAGCTTTACGTCCAAACTTATCCGCGCAGTCAAAGCCACCACTATATACAAATAGTTTATGCTTGCCAAAATCCGCATTAACGGTAATTGATTTTGTCAAATCCTGCGAGGTTTGCTCGTAAATCACTTCCCCTCCATCTATAATAGCCACATACGGCTGACGATAAGCCTTCAACATATTGAGTCGCAACCCTAACGCCTTCATCATAGCCGCAGAGTGTTCGGGCGTAAAGAGCGGTCCTGTCGGTGTATCGTCCGCCGCTACGATTATGAGGTAGTTGTTTTTCTCCCGCTCCAAAAGTTTCATATATTTGAAAAAGTCTACCTCATTTTGCAGTTGTTTTTCAAACTCCGTATATTTGGGAATTGTAATATTATATTCCATATAAAACCCTCGCTTTCCGTTTTATCATATCGTCTTATCAGCTTGAAATCTACACTCTGAAGATTTTTAAAACATTCGCGGCAAACCTATGCGGTAGCTCGCAAGTTCCAAAATATCGTTGTCGGTATACCTGTAACGGCTTACGATAAGCAGTTTTTCGGGTATGCCGTCCTTTTTTGCGTATTCTTCCTTTACCAGCGGGTATTCCTCGTATATTAAATCGGGGTCTGCGTCTTTCTCTTCCTCTGCCGAAAGTATGGTTTCGATGTACGAATTGTCGGATTCGCGCCGTATTATGCGATATTCTCTGCTTTCGTCAAAAAAATGGCACTCAGTCGGCGTTCCTTTCGGCTCTTCCGATGAAATCAGCTTCCCGTCCTTTGTTTCGTAGGGAGAAAATACCGTTTTGTCATTGAAATATAAGAGCATAATCCCCTTCGGAGGAAGTTTTTCAATCGAAATCTTCATAGCGGTTTTCCTCCAATTCTTCCAAATACCATTTAGTCATAGTTTCCAAAGGAAGAGTGGGATCGTACTCGTCCTTCAAGAACTCCAAGACAAAGGTGGGGAGCGGCGCTTGGGGGTGCGCTTTGTAATCCTCCCTGTCGATAAACGCGAGGTATTTTACCCGTTTTTTCAACATTTCCGTTAAAACATGACTTATAAGTTTTTCGCCTAAAATCAGTTCGCGGGGGGATAAATCGCTCGAAGCGTTTTTATCGGGAGCCATACGCTTCGCAAAGCGGTAATATCCTTCTCTTGCTGGGTAAGCGGCTATTTCGCCGCAGCCGTCCGCAGTCCTTTCGCCTATGAAAGTATGCAGGATAGGGGCGATATTTATCGGCTTTTCGTCCTTGACGCCAAGACGAAGCGCGGAGCCCGCCTTTATGACGCGTCTGACCGCGCCCGTTAAGCCACCGTATAATCCGAAATCCTTTATTGCGTCCGTGTATTTTCCTATGATTTTTAAACTGTTCGGCGCGTTTAGCTTGCGCTCTATTTCGGTTTTCAAAGCCTCCGCGTCGTAGACGGGCGCGCCCTCGTCGTTTAGGATAACAGTATCGGACAAACAAACGAGGTCAAATTCTTTCGCCAAAATTTCCGCGGGCGGATTTTTTTCGCGATGCCCTTGAAGTTTCAGACAAACTTTGCCGTAACCTTCGCCCGTAAGCGAGCCAAGCATAACGTATCTGTGATTTTCAATGTAATCGGCAAGTTTTCGCAAATCTTCGTCCTTGCCGTAAATCGCGCCGCTAAAAGTTTGCCCGGGCGAAAGCGCGTCGCAGGTTTTGCCGTCCTTGTTTAAAATGCGCATCGTCCCCGGCACGGTGTAACGCGCCGTTTTTTTCTCAAAATCGCGGGTGTAGGCGTTGCTTATAGTAACGAGTTGTTCCGATTCTTTCGGTCTTTTGCCTTTGGCGAGGCGATAGCGCATTTGTTCGGGGCTTAGTTTAACCACGGACATAGCGAGCGGCATTGGGAAAAGCCGCGCTCCGTTCGCCGCAATATAGGCGTTTGTCGCCGTAAAAGCCGCGTTTGGCGCGGCTTTATCGCAAATCTCGCGGCGAATAAGCCCGCCCGGCACGTAGAGAAGTGTTGCCGGCTCGCTGTCGTACGGCATCGGTACGGAAAGCGGCGAAACTATATCCATAGTATAATCCAGCGCGTAATAATCGGTCGCCTTCGATAAATTCGCCGCGCCCTTATTCGTCGTTATTTTAAAGCTGCACTCCACCTCGCCCGAAATATCCTTTGTCCGTATGCCGATATGCCAAACGTCTCTAAAAAACGCCTCCATTTCATCGAATTTTTCACGAGGAAAATCTAAAGTGGCGAAAAAAATTTGCCCCGCTTTAAGAAAGCGTATGCGTTCCGAATTTTTTTCGTTGCGGCGCTCCGCCGTAAAGAAAGAGGCAATATGGGGCTTGGCGTTCTTAACTATGGCGTTTAAACGCTTCGCCGCCTGAAGCAGACCGAAATAGCCGTCGGGAAGACCGTGGCTTATCTGCGCGTCCGCGTAGGGAAGAGTCCTTCCGCCGATGATTTCCAACGCGGGAATATACGGAATCCCAAGCCAATCGCAAGGCGTGTCCGCAACGTAGCTTTTAGCCGCGGTTAC
>JAGBKP010000187.1 GCA_017635875.1 Selenomonadaceae bacterium
GAAGTCACGACAGACCCTATCTTAACGAGACTTTCCGCGCTTGAGATGAAGATATACGGCAAAACGGGCGAAGGAACGCTCGCAAATCGTCTTGACTCGCTGGCAAGAGCGTCTTTCGGGGAAAACAAACTCCCCGTTCAAAAATGCGAAGTGCCTGCGGGAACGCTTATAAAAATCGCGCTAACGGAAGGCGTCACCACTAAAAACATAAAAGTGGGCGACATAGTGCATTATCATGTGGCGGAAGACGTAATAGTAGACGGAGTGCTCGTCTTTACGAAAGGCGCGAAAGGCGAGGGCAAAGTGACAAAAATGCAGCCGGCAAAAAATTTTGGCAGGAATGCGGAACTTCTTGTCGAATTTGAAAAGACAAAGGCGTTAGAAGGAACTTTTGTCGAAACCTTCGTAGGCGAGGCGTCCAAAACGGAAATGGAGCGCATGGGTCTTGCCGCAGGCGCGTCCATAGCGGGTATGGTGCTCCTTGGCCCCATAGGCATAATAGCGGGCGCGTTCGTGAAGGGCAAGAATATAGAGCTGCCCGCAGGGACAGAGCTTTATATAGAAACAAAACTCGACAATTCCCTCTACGGCGTGCCTATGGAAATTAAGGCGGAATGATGTATGAGCGCATTAAGAAAAGAGGCTGTCAGCCTGATAAACGAAATTGAGGAAGTGCATTTAATAAAGATAGTAGGTTTTTTGGAAAATTTTAAATCTTCTTCCAAAGTGATGAACTCGCATAGGAAAACCGCCAAACTCGACGAGATTTTGAGCAGGGTTGAGGGTAAATCAACATTTGCTTCCGAGGCTGAAATTGGCGAATATTTAAGAGGACTGAGAGAAGATGATAGGTGAGCGCGTTTTTTTGGATACGGCTCCATTTGTTTATCTTATTGAACAAAAGGATATATTGGGAGTTAAAGCAAGAAAAATTTTCAATGAACTTTTATATCAAGAAAGTCCTTTAATAACATCGACGATTACGGTTACGGAATATTTGGTACACCCTATCAGAAACAACGAAACGGCGCATATAGAGGTGTTTTGGCAAATTATTGATTTTTTTAATGTAGAATTATTGGATATAGACAAGCATATAGCTATGGAAGCAGCTAAAATTCGCGCGGAAAATGTTCATTTAAAAGGAATGGATTCATTGCAACTTGCAGCGGCTAAAGTTGCCGCTGCCGATGTATTTTTAACCAACGATATACGATTAAAATCTTTTAATGAACTGAAAATAGTGATATTACAAGATGGGAGCAATTTATGAACAAACTTTTTAGAATTACATTACTTGCGTATATACTTGCGCTCCCTTCTTGCGTCTACGCGGCTTATGAGGCAAATTCGGACACCGGCGCGGGAATACTCGACTTTATTGAAAATCGTCGCCGCAACGAGCGTGAAAAACGCCTTACGGAAGAACAGATTCAGCTTATTGAAGAAGGAAACTTTATAAAAGAAAATCTCCGCAATGAGCTAAAGCCGGATTCTCCCGCGCCTACTACGTTCATCGGCGACGACCTTACATATAATCAAGTCACCGGCGAATTTTCCGCAAAAGGCGCGGTTAAAATCGTGACGATGAATTACCAAAAGATGACCGGAGATTCCCGCGATACGGATGACGGCGACGCGACAATCTCGGGCAACTTAAAAAGCGAAGAAGTGTCTTTCCCCGGCAAGTCCCGTCTGCTTGAAATTAACGGCGACGGACGGCATATTACTCTCGACGGGTATAATACCTTTTACCGTTACGGCGCGCGTACCGGCACTATGGAAATGGCAAAGGGCAAAGTCGGTCATCAGTATGTTAGCGGCAAGCGTTTTGAGTTTTATCCCGACAAAATCATCATTTACGACGGCACGACAACAAAATGCAACGCAGAGAAGCCCGATTACCACATAGCCGCAGACAAGATTACCATTTTTCCGAACGACAAAATGGTAATGGAAAAAGTCAAAATCTACGTAAAAAATAAACTTCTGATTACCCGCGACAGGCAAATTCAGAGCCTTGACCCCAACCGAGAGCCTGAAGAATGGCCGCGCGCGGGCTACTCGAACGGCGACGGTTTTTGGATTTCGTACAACACCCACAGGGATTTGCTGCCGCATCTTTATCTTTGGGGCAGGCTCTTTTACAGCACGAAGCACGGATTTCGCAACCGCACGGAGCTTGTGCATAAAATCGGCTGTTCCGAGTATAAAATCGCTTACGGCTACTACTCCGACGGCGACGATAACTGGATTATGCGCTCGCCGGCGTTTATGTATACCCACGACCAACGAATAGGGCATACCCCTTTCCACTATCGGATTGAAGGCGAAGTGGGGAAGTGGAAACGACGTCAAAAGAACGTGCCGGATATCGAAAGCACGCACAGATATTTTAGACTCGGTCTTTACCGCGATACCCTTCATCTTGGCTCAAGATGGTACTGGCGGGCGGGGACGGGTTATCAGATGACGAAGGAAACCTACGACGACTCTCTCCAAAAGGGTTTTGACTGGAATATGTGGCTCTTAAAAGAGTTCGACGATAAATACGCTTGGTACGCGGGTTATGAATATTCCGTAGTAAACAAGGCAAACTCGCTCTTCAGCTACAACAGAAACGATGTGGCGCGTTCCGTAAAGACGGGCTTAAGCTATCGTATGACAAATCACGACCGCTTCATAGTAGGTTTGCAATACGACGAGGCGAAGCGTTCCTTAAGGGATGTCGATTATTATTGGTTCCACGATATGCACTGCGCCCAAATGGTATTAAGATACCGCGCAAAACGCGCCTCGTGGCAAGTGCGGCTTGAATTTACTCCTTGGTAATTCTTACTTTTCTTTTTCTCTCTCTTTTTTGAAAAAAAGAGAGAGAAAAAGAAAAGTAACAAAAGAAAAAGAGAGAGAAAAAACTTTAATAGTAAAAAAATAAAAACCAAAACATAAAAATGGGGGTGCAGGGGGACAAGTTCCCCTGCCGGGGTCAAGGGGCGGCGCCCCTTGTGGGGTTCGGGGTGAAACCCCGGCAAACAAAAAGGAAAAAGTATGTTAAAAAAGACTGTAGAAAGATTTAGCGGCAAGAAAATACTTGTAATCGGCGATATGGTAGCGGATATTTACATCGACGGCAGGATAGGCAGAATTTCACGCGAAGCGCCGGTGCTGGTGCTTACGCAGGCGGGAGAAAATATAATCGCAGGCGGAGCGGCAAACGTGGTGAACAACATCGCGTCATTGGGCGGCACGGTGTACGCCGTCGGCATTATCGGAAACGACAAGGGCGGCAAAGGCGTAAAAGCCGCGCTAAAGAATAACGGCGCGATAGTGACTGGGCTAATCGCGGACGAGACGCGCCCCACCATAACAAAGACGCGCATAATCGCCGGCGGCAGAGCGACTGTAAGCCAGCAAATCGTGCGAGTCGACAACGAAAGCGAAGAAGAGCTTTCGCAAGACACCGAAACAAGACTTTTGCTCTATATGAAAGAAACGCTGCCGAAAGTACACGGGATAATACTTAGCGATTACGGCTCCAAAACCGTGACCGAACGGGCACGAAACATCGCCATCCGTTACGCAAACGAGCATAATCTCTTTAGTATGGTGGATTCGCGTTACGACGTGAAAAATTTTAAAGGCATAGGCTTTGTAAAACAAAACGACTCCGAACTTGCCGCCGCTATGGAGCGTGAACTTCATAGTTTAGACGAACTGAAAAACGCCGCAGAGGAGCTCTTGGTAAAACTTGACGCTAAAGGCGTGCTCGTGACGCGCGGCGAAGAGGGTATGACGCTTGCAACGGAAAACGGCAAAGTGACGGATATCCCCGTAACGGACAAAAGCGAGGTATTCGACGTATCGGGCGCAGGCGACACGACGGTTGCGGCGTATATGCTGGCGCTGTGCGCAGGAGCCGCGCCCGAAGATGCGGCGATTATCTCTAACTACGCGGCAGGCATCGCCGTAAGAAAATACGGCACCGCAACGGTTAGCCGCGAAGAACTTTTAAGGGCGATAGGGTAGTTAAAACCGTACTTTTCTTTTTTTCTTTTTCTTATATACCCAAAGGGCACAGGCGAAAAAGAAAAAAAGAAAAGTACCAAAAGAAAAAAAGAAAAAGAATTTTAATATAAAAAACAATAAAAAAACTAATCAATAGAGTTTAGTAAAGTTTTTTCTCTCTTTCTTTTCTTTGTTACTTTCTTTTCTTTCTCTCTTTTTTACAAAAAAGAGAGAAAGAAAAGAAAGTAAGGTTTTAACTTTTAAAAGGTGACATAATGATATTAAAAAAGTCTGACGCGAAAGCGTATGTTGACATACAAAAGAGAAGCGGAAAGAAGACGGTGTTTACGAACGGTTGCTTTGATATACTTCACAGGGGGCATATCGAGTATCTGACGGCGGCGAAAAGTTTGGGAGATGTGCTTGTAGTAGGGCTGAATTCCGATTCTTCCGTAAAAAAGCTAAAAGGCGAAACGAGACCGTTAAACACGGAAAGCGACAGAGCGTATGTTTTGGACGCGTTAAAAGCGGTGGACGTTGTGGTAATTTTTGAAGAAGACACCGCGGAAAAGATAATAGATTTTATAAAGCCGGATGTGTACGCAAAAGGCGGGGATTATACGCTTGAAACCTTGCCGGAGGCGAAAGTAGTAGCAAGTTACGGCGGCAAAACCGAACTGTTGAATTTTGTGGAAGGGTATTCCACTACGGGGATTATCGAGAAGATGACTTTATGAAGGGGTGGAATTTTTATGATAGCGGTTACGCCTAATAAATTCATAGATAACGCTCAGATAAAGTCAAAAGGTCAAGTTACTATTCCTAAAGATGTGCGCAAAGCATTGGGACTTTATGATGGCGGCAGAGTTACTTTTATAGTTGAAAATGGTTCGGCGCGTATGGTTAATTCCGCTGTATACGCTATGGAGATTCTTAATAAAGAGATGCAAGGCGAAGGCGCAAAAGTCGGGCTTAATACCGAAGATGATATTATGGCTATGGTAAAAGAAATGCGACAAGAAGGGTAAAAAATGCGCGTGTTGATAGATACCAATGTTTTGATTTCAGCTGTTTTACATGGGGGTATTCCGCTTAAGGCGTATAATAAAGCTGTTTCTTATCCGAATTTCGGAGTGCTTTGCGTACAAAATATAAATGAACTTAGAAGGGTATTTAACAGAAAATTTCCGAAAAAAGTATCGGATATGGAAAAGTTTCTGGCGTTAGCTATGCAATACATTGAAATAATTGATACGCCGGAAACAGAAGTCGAAGACGAAGGAAAAATTCGCGACGATGATGATAAAACAATTTTGAGAGCGGCTATATTTGCAAGAGTCGATATTATATTGACAGGTGATAGGGATTTATTGGAGTCCGATATTGAAAATCCCAAAATAGTTACACCTGCGAATTTTTTAGAACAATAGGCAGTCGTTATGAACATACTCATCATAAAATTAAGCGCGATAGGCGACGTTATCCACGCTCTTGCGATTCCTCCTTTTATAAAGGAAACGTTTAAAGACGCGCATATCGCTTGGGCGGTGGAAAAAGCCGCCGCTCCGCTCGTTGAGGCGTCGCCCGATGTGGACGACGTTATCGTTGTTCCCAAAAAGGAAATTCGCTCGCTAAAAGGGTTTATAAAGAATATCGTTCCTTTAAAAAACAGCCTGCAAAGCAGAAAATACGATTATTCGCTGGATTTGCAGGGGCTTTTGAAATCCGCCCTTGTCGCTAAACTCGCCAATGCTAAAACAAAGCTCGGAACCGCGAATATGCGCGAGGGGAGCTGTTTTATAAGCAAATCCGTTAAAGGCAAACACAAGGACGGCCACATAGTCGAAAGATATTTGGACGTTGCGAGAGCTATGGGGGCAAAAGGCGAGCCGAAAGGTTTCAGGCTTAATATGCCGTCTGAGGTAAAATCAAAAGTTCACAAGATTTTAGAAAATATAGCAGGAAATTTTAGTACGGATATAGAAAGATTAAGATACGCCGCGTTAATAATAGGCGGAAATTGGCCAAACAAGCGCTGGGGCGCGGAAAATTTCGCAAAACTGTCGGACGCGCTTTTTGAAAAAGGCATAGCGCCCGTGATTTTCGGCGCGGGGAAAATAGACGAAGAAACAAGAAACGAGATATTTGAAAGAGCAGAACATAATCCTATGGATTTGGTAAATAAAACAAATCTGCTTGACGCCGCGGAGCTTTTGTCAAAAGCAAAAATCGCCGTAGGCGGCGACACGGGACTTATGCATATGGCGGCGGGATTGGGCGTAAGATGCGTTATGCTTATGGGGCCGACGAACAAAGAGAGAAACGGCCCGTTTTTGCAGGAAGAAAACGCGATAGAAGTAAACCGCGACTGCAAGGGTTGTTGGAAGCGCAAATGCCCAAAGGATTTGGATTGCTTAAGCGCAATTAGCGTTGATACGGTTATGGAAAAAATCGACAAGATGTTGTAAAAAATAAAAAGAATAATATGACAGAGTATTGATATACTTTAAAATCTTTTAATAATAAAGTTTTCTTTCCCTCTTTTCTTCTTTGTTACTTTCTTCTTTTCTCTCTTTCTTTTTCAAAAGAAAGAGAGAAAAGAAGAAAGTAAACATAACATCAGACGCTACGCAGGTGGTGATTTTTTAGTGCTTTTTGCTTATTTGGAAAACGCTCTAAAAGATTTACGCCTATTTTTTTTCGTTTGGATACTTTTGAATTTGTATCGCATAATTTTTATGTACGTTATGCAGGACTATATCGCCGACGCAAATTCGGGCGATATTGTAAGAACGCTTACGGCAGGAGCGGCGTTATCCTTAAAGACGGCGGGCTTTGCGACGCTTTTTTCGTTCGCTTTTGTTACGCTGCCAAAAACTATAGCGACGCGCTTTAAAAAGGGACTTCCTAAAATTTTTGAAGGGTTAAGGGAAAAAATCGCCGCTTTTTGGCTCTTTGTGTTTACTTTGCTGTTCTTGGCAAGGTTCCCTTATTACAAAGTCTTTGGCGCAACATACGACTGGCAGGTTTTTATGGGGCTAAACGACGATATAGGCTCCGTAATAAATATGATGTTTACCGAATACGGCTTTTTATGGCGTGTTCCGCTCGCCGCTCTCCTTGTTTACGGATTGTATAAAGCGCTGTTGAATTTTCTTAATTTTGACCGATTTGATTTAAAGTTGCTTAATAAAGCAAAGGACTTGAAGCTAAAGAAAGATGTCGCATATTTTTTTGCCGCGCTTGCGTTAAGCGTAGCTTTCGGAATTTTCGCCCGTTTTGGCGGCGCGTTTTCATATTCCGCAGGAATTAACTGGGAAAACGCGCAAACTCTCACGGATAAGTTTTTAAACGAATGTATGCTGGACGACGGGCAAGCGCTCTACCGCGCGTACAGTATGGAAATGCGTATGAGCATCGCGGAAAATCTGGAGGTATATCCCGCGTCCATAAACGAATTTGCAGGCGGCAAAAATATAAAAACAGCGGAGGATTTACAGCCGTACCTCGAAAGAAAAGCCGCGGGAGAAAGAATCGAAAAACCGGAGCATATCTTTTTAATCGTGGGCGAAACTTTCGCCGCTTGGCCGCTTTTTGAAGAGTACGAAAGTTTGGGCGTAGGAAATTATATAAAAGAACTTTCTAAAGAAGATAAGGCGTTTTTTTACGAAAGCGCGCTATCGTACGGCGAATATACGGCGATGACGCTTAACGGCTTTATAACGGGGCTTATGGACTGCAAAATCAGGATAAACTATCAGCCGCAAAGCTATAAAAAACCTTATGTTACGGCTGTCGCGCCGCAGATGAAGAAACTAAACTACGATACGGCGTTTTGGTACGGAGGCACTCTTGAATGGGATCAAATAGGCAATCTCGCCAAAGCGCAAGGCTTTGACAAAGCGTACGGCTACCCCGAATTTAACGCTAAAAAACAAAACACTTGGGGCACGACGGACAGGGAACTCTTTAACGCGGTCTTTAACAGTTTAGACAATAATCCCTCTTTTCACCTTATAATGACGACGTCAAACCACCCTCCGTTCAATATGAATTTAGCGGCGGAAGGTATTGATGCGGCGGCAATACGCGAAAACCTCGATAATTTTTCAAATATCACTAATCCCGATGATTTAACTGTGGAACTCTCATATTATTCATATATGGATAGAGAGATATATAACTTTATAAAGAAAACCGTTGAAAAATATCCGAAGTCTTTGTTCGTCGTTACGGGCGACCACAGCGTGCGTATGCTACCGGGCAGCAAATACACCGATAGAGAATACGTCGCCGTGCCGATTTTGTTTTACGGTTACGGCGTAAATAAGAATTTATTGAACAAAGACGCGCTCCCTATGCACGCGAACATTTTCCCAACGCTTGCGGAGCTTATCGCGCCTAAAGACTTTTCATATTATTCCATTATGCCAAGCGTTTTTCAAACCAACGAGTTTGCCGTTATGAACGAGTATTATATGGATAAAAACGAGGTAAGAAAACTTTATAAAGCAAAATCCAACGGCGAAGCGGCTTATGAGAGTTTTAGAGTTAAGACGCTTTCGTGGTGGCTAATGGAAAAATAATAAAAACGGGGTGCAGGGGGCAATGCTCCCTGCTGGGGTCAAGGGGCAAAGCCCCTTGTGGGTACAGGGCAAAGCCCTGTGTTAGGAAATATATGAAAATACTGATTATAAATCTAATGCATCTTGGGGATTTAATGCTTATGACGCCTATACTTCCACTGATTAGGAAAGAGTATGAAGGCGCGGAGATTGACCTTTTGGTTGATAGAAAACTAAAGGATTTAGTCTCTGAAAATCCTAATATTGACAGGCTTTTGACGCTTGATAAAAAGGGCGTAGACAATAAGCCGCTGAACTTTTTGCGCTTTATAGAGCAGATACGAAAGATGAAGTTTGATTTGGTGATAAATTGCCACAGAAACGAAAGAGCGTCTTCTATCGCGGCTTTTTCCGGCGCAAAACATATAGTGGGCTATTCTAAACCGTTCTTTTCGCTGTTTTTTGAAAGCGTAATAAACAACGAGGCTGTGGCGCATCATATAGGGAGCGGACCTTTCGGACTTTTCGGCGAGAAGAAATATAAGCCCGGCTGGGTACATCAAGTGGCAAGTTATACGGATATTTTGACTAAATGTCTAAAAGTCAAAGCCGAAACTTCCGAAGGTCTTTTTATGAAGCCGCATAAAAAAGCCATAGAAAATATAGAGAAACTTTATAAAGAAAAATTTGACCCGAATAAAAAAACAGTCGCCTTAAACGTCGGGGCGAGTTGGGAGACCAAACGCTGGATATTTTCATATTTTGCGGAGGTCGCAGACGCGCTTATCGCCGAAGGTTTTACGATTGCGTTTTTGGGCAGCGATATGGACAGAGGTTTTGTGCGCGAAACCGTAAACTGTATGAAAACGGATAAAGCGACGCAGGAAAAATCCGTCGTGACGCTTACCGGAAAACTTACGCTGGCGGAAGTCGCGGCGTTTCTCGCGAAAACTTCGCTCTTTATAACGACGGATTCGGGGCCTATGCATATAGGAGTCGCGGCAAACGTCCCCATAGTTACGATGTTTGGCGCCTCCCCCGTGCCGGGATTTTACCCATATACGGATAAAGCCGTACTAATCGCGGCAAAAACGCCGTGTCACCCCTGCGGAGAGCATACTTGCCCCAAGCAAGAAGAAAATTTCGCCTGTATGAAAAATATAACGGCGGCGGAAGTTTTGGACGCGGCTCATTATCTGCTCGAAAAATACGAGGGCAAACCAGCTGAAGCTTTGCCGCCGCCGAAAAGTTTTACGCCGGAATTCAGATGAGAGGACATTTATGAACAACACAAAGCTAATCGACTTTATAAAGAACGACCTATCGAAATTAAAAGTGCTCGTTTTGGGCGACGTTATGCTTGATATTTACTATTACGGCGAAGTGAAACGGATTTCGCCGGAGGCTCCCGTGCCTGTCACTCACGTGTTATCGCAAAAGGAAACTTTGGGCGGCGCGGCAAACGTGGCGCATAACCTCGCGCTTTTGGGCGTGAACGTCAATATGGCGGGGTTTATCGGAGACGACGAACACGGAAAAAGCCTTGCGAATAAATTTAAAGAACTTGGCGCGGACACAGCGGGGCTTATTGCGACAAATGCCCCC
>JAGBKP010000188.1 GCA_017635875.1 Selenomonadaceae bacterium
TCGTCGTTTCACGACGGAGCGCGGAAAAATTTTGCCCAGACGCATATCCGGCAACTGCGCCAAACATCAGCGTCAGGTGACCATAGCGATAAAACGCGCTAGAAACATAGCGTTGTTACCGTTTACGGCAGACTAATAACAAATAGCGGAAGGGCTTTTGCCCCTCCGCTTTTTTTAGTTTAAGGAAACAATGATTAAATCTCATTTGCTCTTTTTCCGTTATACTGCGTCATTTCTCCTCGCCGTAGTAACAATTTTTTTGCTTTTAAATTATAACTTTGCTATAATGCAAGAAATTTAAACAGTTAGGAGGCTCTTCATTGATCGGCACAATATTTCTCGCGCTTACTCTTGCGGCGGCGCTATCGGCGGTTGCTTCTTACGCTTTGCCTTTTAATTTTGCAGCAAAATTTCGCGCGCCTTCCGTTTTTGTCGCGGCGATTTGCGCGCTTTTATCAAGCGTTTGCCTTATGACGCTTATTTTTCAAAACGACGTTCATTACGCTTATGTCGTGAGTTACTCGTCTAAAGATTTGCCGAATATATATAAATTTTCCGCGTTTTGGGCGGGGCAACAAGGCTCTTTTTTGCTTTGGCTCTTAATTCACGCCGTCGTCTCCGTGATTTTATATCGGGAGAAAAAATTAAGCGACGCTTCTTTTTCGGTTTATATGGCGGTAGAAGCTATTTTAACCTTTTTTGTCCTTGCGAAAAGCCCTTTTTTGCCGCAGGAAAATTCGGTCGAGGACGGCTTCGGACTTAATCCCCTGTTGCAAGACCCGTGGATGGCGGTGCATCCGCCGATTATTTTTATAGGTTACGCTCTTCTTGCAATTCCTTTTTCTATGAGTTTGGGCGCGCTTTTTACGAAAAATATAAAAACCGATTGGCTTGAAACTTCAAGAAAATGGACGCTTATCGCGTGGAGTTTTTTAGGCGCGGGAATTTTCGTCGGGGGCTTCTGGGCATATAAAGTTTTGGGCTGGGGAGGTTTTTGGGGCTGGGACCCCGTTGAAAATTCGTCCCTTGTTCCTTGGCTTGTCGCGGGAGTTCTCCTGCATCTTATAAAAGTGGCGAAAATTCGTCCGTCTGTCTTGCCGGTTATGAATTTAGCGGCGATTTTTGCTTTTTCCCTCGTAATTTACGGCACGTTTTTAACAAGAAGCGGATTGCTCGGAGATTTTTCCGTACATTCTTTCGGCGAAAACAACATAGGCTCCACTCTTGCCGTCGCAAACGCCGCAATTCTTATCGGATCTTTGTTTTTGCTTACGGTCAGAACGAATATTTTCCCCAAAGAAAATATGTACCCAGCCTATAAAAGTCGCGAATTTTTGATGCTTTTGGGCGCGCTCTTGCTGTCTTTTACCGCCGCGATAATCTTTTTGGGTATGAGTATGCCCCTTATCACGAATTTAATGGGACACCCTGCCGCGGTTGACTCCGAATATTACGTTAAATCCACCCTGCCGCTTGCGATTTTGTTTTCTTTTGCGATGTATCTCGCGACTCTTTACCTTTACGGCGAAAACGGCAAACGCTTGCGCGCTCTGTCGCCGCTTGCGTCGGGGATAATTTTTGCGGCGTTTGCCGCATTTGTCGGAGCAAGAGAAATTTTGCCGATAATTTTGGCGTTTGTATCCGGTATCAGCGGCGCGGCGGCTGTATGCGCGTACAGACAAAAAGCGATAAGTTTCGGCGGCGCGCTCGCTCATTTCGGCGTTGCCCTAGCGTTTTTGGGTATCGTGCTTTCAAGCGGCGGAGAGAGCGTCACCGAAAAATTCGACGCGGGCGAAACCAAAAATATTTTGGGGCATAGCGTAACTTATAACGGGCAGGAATTTTCAGAAAATAATTCCGCAAAATTTTACGCGTACGACGTGGACGGAAATTCCGTAAAAGCTCTTACCAAACTTCGCAAAAACGGCGCGGACGCGGCGAGAGAGCCTGCGATATATAAGAGCGTAACGGGCGACTTATATATCGCGCCAAGTCCGCCGGAGGACTCAAAAATCGGAGAGATGACGCTAAAACAATGGGAAATAGCGTTGGACGGCGATTTTGCCTATATATTTGAAAGCGTTGAAGTGACAGAGCCGGACGAAAATCACCTGCTTGCTATCGCAAATATTTCCGTAACTGACGGCAAGGCGGAAGACGTTGCAACGCCTTCGATTTTAGTCTCTAAAACGAGCGGAGTCTCCGAGCCCGTTGAAATTTTAAACGGCAAAAAACAAATTAGGCTTACCGGAGTTTCGGAAAACAAAAAGAAAATACGCGTGGAAATTATCCCCTCAAAAGAGGATATGGCAAAAGTCCCCGTAACGGCGCATATAAGCGAAAAACCCTTTATATGGATTCTGTGGCTCGGCGCGACGTTGATAACGCTTGGCGTAGCGCTTGCCGCAAAGAAACGGTAGCGTAAACCTCAAATTATTAACTTTGACTTAATTTTTTATTAAAGTTTTTTCTCTCTCTTTCTTTTCTTTGCTTCTTTCTTTTCTTTCTCTCTCTTTTTTTCAAAAAAGAGAGAGAAAGAAAAGAAAGAAGGATTGAAAAAATTGAAAATAAAAAATATTTTCGGAAAATAAAGGAAGTTTGAAAAATTTGTCAAATATATAGTATATGAAAAATGAAAGGGATAGTGAGGTGTCTTTCTTTGCTAAGATCCTATCAGTTGCAGTCTTTGGAGCCGGGAATGGTGTTAGGTCGCGATGTGCTTGATTCAAACGCGAGCGTCTTAATCGGAAAAGGCTCTGTTTTAACAGCGGAATCCATAGCGAGCATTATGGATCGCCCTATATTTTCGGTATATATAGAGGAACCGGATCAAGAGGAATCGCATATCCCCGGCAAGGAGCATCTTCTTGACGACGAATACGTTACGCTTTATAATTCCGTCTACGACAGAGTTTTTCATATGTTTGTGGACTTGCTCGAAAGTCAGATATTAGACGTAAATCAGCTTCGCCTTTTAGTGTCGAAGGAAATTATTCCAAAACTTGCCAACGGCGCAAGAGCCATAGGTCAAATTCACAATATGAGCCGCGGCGGCGACTACCTGATACATCATTCCATTCACGTTGCGATTTTGGCTGGGCTTATGGGTCAGTGGAAACGCTGGCCGAACTCAAAGCAGATAGATTTTGTGACGGCGGGGCTTTTGCACGACGTAGGAAAACAGCTTATTCCGCCCGATATTTTGAACAAGCACGGAAAACTTACGGACGATGAATTTAACATTATTCGCGGCCACGCGCAAAACAGCTATGATATTTTAAGATATACCGATCTTTCAAGTAAAGAGAACATTTTGCAAGGCGTGCTTCAACACCACGAGCGTTGCGACGGTTCGGGTTACCCCAACCATCTCACCAAAGAAAACATTCACGAATTTGCGCTTGCTCTTGCCGTATTCGATATTTACGACGCAATGGCGGCGGATCGCGCTTACGCGAAACGGCGTTCTCCGTGGGATGTCTTTGAAATACTAAACGACGATATGTATAAGGGCAAACTTGACACGGAATTTGTGGTATATTTTATGAGAAATCTTTCCCGCGCCCTTAACGGAAGCTGGGTAAGCCTCTCTAACGGCGAGCGCGGTCGCATAGTTTATATAGACGAAAGCCGCGTGTTGTCGCTCCCCGTTGTGCAGGTCGGAGAGGATAAATTCGTGGATCTTGGCAGAGATAAGAGCGTAAAAGTTGAAAACATTTTAATGGCAGACGAAGTGAATTAAGGGCATCTCTAAAAACCTTACTTTCTTTTTCTCTTTTCTTTTTTGGAAAAAAGAAAAGAGAAAAAGAAAGTAACAAAGAAAAAGAGAAAAGAAAAAACTTTACTAGCTTAAAATCTGAATTTAAACATTACATTTTTATTTTTTTATATTAAAATTCTTTTTCTTTCTTTTGCTTCTTTTCTTTCTTTTTCGCCTGTGCCCTTTGGGTATATAAGAAAAAGA
>JAGBKP010000018.1 GCA_017635875.1 Selenomonadaceae bacterium
CCGCACACCGCGTCTACGCCCGATATCGGAAGCGTAACGTCGCCTAAAGTAACGTAGCCGTCGTAAGAAATTTTGCCGATATGCGCGGAGCCGTCCGGTCTTACGCCGAGAGCGGTACGGTTGAAATAGGTGGTGCCCGCGGTTTTTCCGTTTATTCTTGTTACGCCCAAAATTTCGCCGTTAAGCGCAAAATAAGAAGAATTGACGGCGGCGACGGCGTTATGCTCATCGGCTATTTTGGTGACGACGTCTCGCCCGGGCACTTTGTCTTTATCAAGAGCGGGCAAAAGAGAGTAATAATTTTTATCCGCCTCCAAAAAATAAGCGGTAATGGGGCCGTCTTTCTTCCATACTTTATACGTTTTCTCCGTAAGCCCGGGGGCAATTTCAACGGAAGTAATTTCGGGCTTGTTTAGTTCGGCTTTTTTTTCTTCTTCAACAACGGATGAGATTTCTTCCGTCGGCTCCGTTAAAATAGCGACGTTTTTCGCGGCAAAGGCGAAAGTCGGCGCGAAAACCGCGCTGAAAATTACAGTCAACACAAACACACACACATAAAATTGATTTTTAATATACATCTGTTTTCCTCCTGTATAAAACTTATAAAATGTATATAGAATTTAGTTATAATAAAGTTTTCTTTCTCTCTTTTCTTTTTTGTTACTTTTTTCTTTTCTCTCTTTCTTTTTCAAAAGAAAGAGAGAAAAGAAAAAAGTAAATAAACAGTACTCAAAAGAAGGTGATATAACTTGATACAAAACAAAGCGCTTATGATACTAAACAACATAGAGATGCAAAATATGCTTGCCGCAAAGACGCTTACAATACCTTTTGCGGATATTGAAAAACGGCTTAATATGAAAGGCGACGAATGGCCAAACGCCGTCGGAGATTTTGGAACGACGCCCACAAACCCCATACTTGCAAACGGCCCTATAGGAGAAGTGGCGTATTTGTCGCGCCTTATGCAAGGCGGCAGGCGTATGGCATTTTTTAGGGTCGGCTCTACGGCGGATTGTTTGGATTTATTCAGAGCCTTTACTTTAGACGGGCTTTACGCCACGAATTTATATCTCGATATGTACCACAAACACCAAAGCAGACTCGCGCCCGCCCACTGTATGTTGATGCCAAAATGCGACGGTATCACGGGCATAACCTCCTCCGTCAAAAACGTCGCCGATTTTATAGAAGCGCTTAAAATTTTTTCCGTAAGAAATTTTTCCCAAAGCGCGATAAGCCCAGCCATAAAAACTATGGACAAAGACGCTATAGAAAAAAATATATTTTTAAATGTTTAAAACCTTACTTTCTTCAGCTTTTAGACTTATCCTACTTTCTTTTTCTTCTTTCTTTTTTGAAAAAAAGAAAGAAGAAAAAGAAAGTAGCAAAGAAAAAGAAGAAAGAAAAAACTTTACCAAACTCTTATTGATTAGTTTTGCTACAATATTTTTTTATATTAAAATTCTTTTTCTTTCTTTTGGTACTTTTCTTTCTTTTTCTTATAAGAAAAAGAAAGAAAAGTACGGTTTTTAAAAAGAAAATAAATTAAGCTTTCCAAGGTTTTATTCTGCTTATGTAATATTTATAGGCAATCGCTATAAATATTGCTGTGGCGAACCAGCTTACGGGATAAGTAGCCATTAAGACTTCGTAGGTTGGAGTTTCGGCAAATACGGTGTATACCCAAGTGATGCGGACGCCGCAAACGCCTATTAAAGCGAGAAGCGCAGGCGGTAGGGATATGCCGTAACCTCTTAACGCGCCGGATAATCCGTCAAGGAAAATGCACACGATTTCAGGGCCTACTATATATAAAAGCCTGATATATCCAAGCTCTATAACTTTCGCGTCGTTTTGGAACATTGACAAAAGTTCTTTGCCGAATATCAGCACAATGGCGGTTAAAACGGAAGTCACCGCCGCGTTTAATCCGATAGCGACCCAAGTCGCCCTTTTGCAGCGTTCCAGTTTGTTCGCGCCGTAATTTTGCCCCACAAAAGTCGTCGCCGCTTGCCCGAACGCGCCTAAAAAACAGTAAACGTTTATCTCTATGGTAAACGCCGCGGCGGACGCCGCCATAACGTCCGCTCCGAGGGAATTTATCGCCCCTTGAATGATTAAGTTTGCAAACGAAAAAACCATACCTTGAATGGCGGCGGGAAGCCCTATTCTTACCATTTCTTTTAAAATAGCGCCGTCTATCGTAAGGGATTTTATGCGAAGGTGAATAAATCCCAAAGAGCGAGTGAGGCTAAACACCAAAATCAACGCGCTTATGGCGTTTGCAAGGACTGTTGCGAACACAACCCCAACAAGCCCCCATTTGTAATTCACCACAAAAATCATATTCATTATGAGGTTCATTACGCTTGCGACGGTAAGGGCGATAAGAGGCATCTTCGTATCGCCTCTGCTCCTAAAGATTGCCGCCGCAAAGTTATAGAGGGACATAAAAGGCATACCTAAAAGATATACGCGAAGATATTTCTCCGCCATATCTTTGACTTCAGCTGGCACGCCCATAAGTTCAAGTATGGGAGTAGCGGCGATTTCGCCTATGACGGTTATGGCAAGACCGACTAAAAAAGCAAACACTATGGAAGTATGCACGGCAATTTTCGCGTTTCTTTGGTGTCTTGCGCCTATGGCCTGCGCTATAACGACGTTTGCGCCAAGCGAAA
>JAGBKP010000189.1 GCA_017635875.1 Selenomonadaceae bacterium
ACTCTCACGAACTCTTTTGCCCTTGGGCGATATGAAGAAAACTGATGTTAAAGAAACGGCGCAAAAGGAAAATCTCGTTTCGGAAAATCAAAAAGAGTCGCAGGAAATTTGCTTTGTAACAGAAGGAAGTTATGCAGATTATTTGGAAAAAGAGGCGGGCAAACTTCCCATAGGCAATTTTATCGACGAATACGGAAATATTTTAGGCAAACATAACGGAATAGCGCGTTACACCGTCGGTCAGCGGAAAGGGCTTGGCGTAGCGATGGGGCATCCCGTATACGTGAAGGCGATTTTGCCCGAAACAAACGAGGTGATCTTATCCGAAGACGACGCGCTTTATGTCGATGAAATTTATTGCAATCGCTTAAACGCTATGGGCGTTTCGGATTTTAAAACAAGCCTTTCGCATATATCAGTAAAAATACGTTATCATCATAGCGGCACTTATGCCGATATGTCTTATGCAGACGACGATACTTTGCGAATTTCTTTTGAAGAACCCGTTCGCGCCACTACTCCGGGGCAATCCGCCGTTTTTTACGACGAGGATGGCTGTGTTTTGGGCGGCGGAATAATAAAATAAACGGAGCGTGTCGGTAAACAAATTTTAAGCTTACCGACACGCTCCGTTTTTATTTGCGGTTATAGCATCTTCGCGGCTTGTCTGCTAAAAATCCTGCCAACAATTTGCCTACAAATTGCCAACATTTTATGTTTTTTAGGCTAATTTTTACTAGTTTTCGTTAGTTTACGAAAATATGCTCTAGCCTAGTGTTTATGCTTGTTGTCGGTTTATGTTAGTTTATGTCGGTTTTGATTAACCGATATATGATACATGAATTCACCCTTTTTCAGTTTATCACGATAGATTTTTTTTGTAAATTGTGATATTCTAATGTTAATTTAATGTTTTTGTCGTATAATACGGTGAAAGATATTTTTTGAGGAGTGAACATAGTGAACAAAAAAATATTAACAGGGTTTGTAGTTGCGGCTGTTGCGTCCGCCGCTTACTTATCGGGTTGCGCTTTTAGCGCGGGGGCTAAAACCGACACCGCGCCGGGCGTTGCAGTGTCTTACGACGGCGAGATTTCGGAGGCAAGAAACACGCCAACCGTAAAAGTAGCTAAAGCCGTTTCCCCGTCGGTTGTGGGAATTACGAATAAAACCGTTGTGCGCGATTGGTTCAATAATCCCGTTGAAACTTCCGGCGTAGGTTCGGGCGTTATTTTCCGCGAAGACGGCTATATCGTCACAAATAATCACGTTATAGAAAACGCGCGAGAAATTGTGGTCTCTCTTCACGACGGCTCAACGTTGCAGGGAAAAGTCATAGGCGCGGACGCCGCGACGGATATTGCCGTTGTTAAGGTTGACGGAAAAAATCTTCCCGCCGCAAAATTTGGTGATTCGGATAAAATGGTTGTGGGAGAACCCGCTATCGCTATCGGAAATCCACTCGGTTTGGAATTTCAAGGCAGCGTCACGACCGGCGTAATTTCCGCGCTAAATCGTCGCCTTGACGTATCGGAAATTCGTCTTATACAGACCGATGCGCCGATTAATCCCGGCAATTCCGGCGGCGCGCTCTGCAACGCGGACGGGGAAGTCGTCGGCATAAACAGCGCGAAACTTGCCGCAAACGGCGTAGAGGGTATGGGATTTGCTATTCCCATAAATACCGCGCAAAAAATAATCAACGATATAGTATCAAAAGGCTATGTCTCCCGTCCGTATTTGGGCGTAGTTATCTTTGACGAGCGCACCGCGCTTCAATACGGCTACGAACTTAATATTGAAAGAGGCGTGTACGTATATCGCGTAACGATGGGCACGGGCGCGGCAAAAGCGGGAATTCGCCCGGACGACGTTATTCTTGAAGTGGACGGCAAAGAAGTAAACACCGTTGAAGAAGTCCGCTCCATAATAGCTTCTCACAATATAGGCGATACCGTTGAAATAACATTGGACAGAAACAACGAAAAATCAAAAGTTAAAGTGACTTTGCAAGAAATGCCGAAACAATAGGATTTACGGAGCAACTAAATGTTTAAACTTATTTTGGGCGCAGTTTCTCTTGCAGCGGCGGGCGCGGGAATTTTTGAGGGCGCGTCCGCCGCCGTGCTTGCCGCCCCTCTTGCCTTAAGCGGCGCGTATATTTTAAACCTTTACAGGGAAGAGCGGCTTTTAAATCAAAAAAATAATCGTCTTGGGATTATAACAAAAGAAAATATGCCGGAACTTTCTTTTGAAGAAAAAAAAATAGACCGCGAGCGGCAGGAATTTTTATTGGAACGTTACGATAAGGCGCGGGAAGACTTTTTAGCGTTAAAGGACGCGAAAACAAAGACGCGGGACAAGGCTCTGCGTAACCAGCTTGATAAAATGGAAAAGATAGCCGGCAGGTTTTTAACATACCTATCCGAAAACCCGGAAAAAATCCCGACGGCAAGCAAATTTATCGACTATTATCAAGACCGCGCGTTAATGCTTGTAAATCGCTACTTTGAGCTTACGGAAACGGGACTTAACACGCCCGAAGTAAACGAACGACGTCAAAAAGTGGTAAGCGCGTTATTTTTGATGGACGAAGCCTACGAGGCTGAATTTCATAAAGCGCTCTCCGCAGAATTTATGGATATAGATGCGGAAATCGAGGTAATCGAAGGCAATATGAAGGGCGCGGGCATAACGGAAAGCATCGAGCGCGATGCAAAAGATGTGACTCCGAATATTTTACCGCCGGATTTAAAAGGCACGACAAGCGAGCGTATGGCGCAAAGAAAACGCCTTATCGGTTATAAAGGCGACACGCTCCCGGTCTACGACAAGAGAGACGTTGTAACAAGAAAGGTTATACAATCGGGGCTTGCCATATTTTTAGGATCTTTTGGGGCGCATAAGTTCTATCTTGGAAAAACGTTTCAAGGCGCGCTCTATTGCCTTTTCTTTTGGACGCTTATCCCTGCGCTATTAGGCGTTTTTGAAGGCGTTAGGTATCTCGTGATGCCTGTTGGCGATTATTATGCGGAATATTATGTGGATTTAAAAAACAAAAATCCGTAAAAATAATAGGGGCATAGAGTTTATATAAGAGTTTCATTATACTCCTTTATAAGCGTCGTCTGTTTTTCCAAATAATTCCCGCTAAATAGGTCAAATTCCATTACCCGTCATATCCTGATTATCCGTCCACAATTCGCATTGTGTCATAACCGTTTGCACGGCGTCGTCCATTCCTTCGGGCGGGTATTTATGCTTTTTTAGAAGTTTCTTTATCAGCATACGCATTTTTGCTCTTGCGCTTGAGCGTTGTTGCCAGTCTATCGTGCGGTTACGACGGAGAGTGTCCGCCAATTCTTTTGTGATGGTTATAAGTTCTTCGTTTTCGTAGAAATCTTTAATAGCCTGCGGTTTCGTCAACGCGTCGTAAAACGCGAGTTCGTCCGCCGTAAGTCCGAGTTTTTCTCCTTCTTTTTGCGCGGCTCCGATTTGCTTTGCTAAATTTAAAAGTTCTTCGATAACTTCCTCGTTGGTAAGCATACCGTTTAAATAGGCGTTCATCGCCTTTTGTATTATCTCGCTGAATTTTTCGGATTTTACGACATTTGTACGGCGATATATTTGCACCTGTTCCGCGATTAACTTTTTCAAAAGCTCTACTGCAAGATTTTTCTCCTTCATTTTGGATATTTCTTCCAAAAATTTAGGGTCAAACAGCGAAAATTCGCGCTCCACATCGGAAAATAAATTGATTACTCCATCGCTTTTTATGCTTTGTTTCAAGAGTTCGTTTATTCGCTTGTTCATTTCGGGCAAGGAAATTTTTTCTCCCGCGCCTTGATGAGTCAATCTTAAAACCATTACGCGCGCCGCTTCAAAAAATGCCGCCTCAAATCTCTCGTCTTCTTTTGCGATAGATGAACATAGCGACAATGCTTGATGCAAAAGCAAAGCCTCTTTGATGAATAGTTCCTTTTTCTTGTCGTTTTTAGGGGCAACGATAAAGTTTACCGCGCCCGTAATGGCTTTCGCCCGCTCTAAATCCGAGCCGTCCTTAAATTTTGCGTAATCATAGCCGTGGAATATATCTTGACAAACGGAAAGTTTCTCAAGAAATTTTGGATAGGCTATTTTTGAAATATCCGTATCTCCGTAATTTTTCTTGTCGCGAACGGTGTAATCGTTCATAGCCTGTTTTAGCGCGGACGCTATGCCCACATAATCGACGACAAGCCCGCCCACTTTATCACGCCATACTCGATTTACTCTCGCGATAGCCTGCATAAGATTATGACCGCTCATCGGCTTATATACATACATCGTAGCCATTGACGGCACGTCAAAACCCGTCAGCCACATATCCACAACTATGGCGATTTTAAGGGGACTATCATTATCTTTAAAAATTGTGGCGAGTTCGTCGCGATGATGTTTGTTGCCGATAATTTTTCTCCATTCCTCGGGGTCTTTGTTGCTTTCGGTCATTACGACGGCGACTTTCTCCGTCCAATCGGGACGAAGTTCTAAAATACGATTATATATCTTTAGGGCGATAGCGCGAGAATACGCGACAATCATAGCTTTACCCGTCAAAAGGTCGGCTCTGTAATTTTCATAATGACTCAAAATATCCGAAACGAGAGAATTTATTGTTTTGTCGTTGCCTAGTATTGCCTCCATTTGCCCGAGTTCGCGTTTGCTTTTTTCAATGGTTGCGGGGTCGGCGTTCTCTGCCATAATGTCGTATTCGTCGTCGATAAGTTTCAGCGTGGCTTCGTCTAATTTCAGCTTTATAACGCGGCTCTCGTAATATACGGGGCGGGTCGCGCCGTCCTCAACGGCTTGCGTCATATCGTAAATGTCGATATAATCCCCGAAAACCTCGCGGGTGCTTCTGTCTTTTGATGAAATTGGCGTTCCCGTAAAACCGATATATGTTGCGTTTGGCAGACTGTTTCTTATAATTCGCGCCGTACCCACAACGCGTTTTGCGATTTCTTCACCCGCTCCGTTGCGGGTGATTTTTATTTTTTCCGTTAAACCATACTGCGAACGATGCGCTTCGTCCGCCATAACTACGATATTTCGGCGTTCTGACAACGGCTCGTCGGACTCTTCAAATTTCTGCATTGTGGTAAAAATGATACCGTTGGCTTTTCTTCCCGCTAAAAGATTTTTCAAATGCTCACGACTTTCGGCGTGAATAGGCTCTTGACGTAAAAAATCCTTACATTTTGCAAATTGCCCGTAAAGCTGGTCGTCAAGGTCGTTTCTGTCCGTCAAGACCACAATAGTGGGGCTGTTCAACGCGGATTGCAAAAGATGAGCGTAAAACACCATTGAAAGGGACTTGCCGCTGCCCTGCGTATGCCAAAAAACGCCGCCTTTTCCGTCCGTTTCGGCAGCGTTAGCCGTTGACGCAATAGCTTTTCGCACGGCAAAATATTGGTGATATCCCGCAAGTATTTTAACCTTAGTCAATCCTTCATTGGAAAAACAAATAAAATTTTTGATAATGTCCAAAAATCTCTTTGGCTCGAAAATGCCCTCAAAGAAAGTGTCAAACTGCGCGTACTGCGTATTCTCATAACCTCCGTCTTTGGTTTTCCATTCCATAAACCTATCTTCGCCGGAAGTTATCGTACCTGCTTTTGAAGTCATCATATCGCTCATAACGCAGATAGCGTTGTAAACAAACATTGACGGAATTTCCTGTATATAATTTCTAAGTTGCAAATAGGCTTCGCTTGCGTTTGTTTCCTCTCTCGACGGCGATTTTAACTCTATAATGACGATAGGCAAGCCGTTTAAAAATAAAACTATATCCGCGCGTCTATTGCTGTGTTCAATAAAAGTCCATTGATTAGCGGCGATAAAAGAATTATTTTGAGCATTGTCATAATCCGCAAGATAAACTATTGCGGAGCGTTCTTCGCCATTTACGTTATACCTTGCGGGTATGCCATTCTGCAAATAATCCATAAAAACTTCGTTACGCTGTACAAGCTTCGCCGTTTTCAAAATTCTTGAGTTTAAAAAGAGCGTCGCAAATGGCGTCTTCCGGCAAAGTAGGATTTAAAAGCCGAATTTGTCTTTCTAAAACTTCGTCGTAAAGCGGACTCTTTAAATCGCGCTCTATATCCGGCGCGTAAACTGTTTCGTAACCTAGATTTTGAAAGAGTTCCATTACGGATTTTTCGTAATTGGCTTCGGTGTAATTTGACGGCAAGATAGTCACCTCCCATTTTTATACTATATCACCTTGGCATTACCCGTGAAAGGGTGAGTTCTTGCATACTCAACAGCTTCTTTTCGGTACTCTTCATCGGACATTTTATCGAAAAAATCCTTTCGCCACTCGGTATAATCAAAATTATCTGCTTTAATCATCAAATTTTCCATAAAATCCCTCTTGACTGTATAAAGACCATTTCAAATACATTTCTTTATAGTTCTTTTTGATAAACTTTTGAATTATGTTAATTTCACGGTCGTTAAGTACACCTTTGTTCTGCATAACGCTATCGCCGTTATTTTTTACAAAGAATTTTGCGGAACCCGCTTCGGTCAATTTACGGTTACTTGCATGAGCGTGCATACATTCCACAACACATTTTGACGTAAAATAGAGATAATATCCTGCAACTTTATATTCAAAATATTTAGGCATATAATTCACTCCGCTAAAAACTCTCTATTATTGTAAAAATATCCCTTTACAATTTCAAGTTCGATATCGTCCATCGTAGTTTCAATGATTTTACCATCATTCGATAACACCGCCGCTTTTTGAGGACGATTAAGATTTAAAACGCATATTTGCCCTTCTTTGGGAGTATAAGCATATCCATTTACAATCATTTTTGCGTCATCTGCGACTTTTAAAATATCAGTCATAAGAAATCCTCACTTTTTTGATTGGCTTTAAAAACTCATCTTTATCAATATAGAGATTTTCTAAAATCGGGATTAAATCAATATATTCTTCCTCCGGTTTATCGTTATGTCGATATTTTGCCATTACCACAATATAACCGGCATCCCATTCTTTGACAGATGTATATTTTTCAAGCGAATATGGAGCAACAAAACGAATAACATAATCCCCATAACGAAAAACAGTATACCCGTCATAACTGCTCAATATAGCTTCTCCGTTCATACGATTACACCCCTAGATTTTGCGCTAACATATATTCGGATATTTTATTATTCCTCATTATCATCATCTATATTTAGAATATCCAACAATTCTTGAGGAACCCAAACCGGAATATCTGACTGCATATAGTCGCTTTTGTTTCGTGTTATTATTCCGTCTTTTCATACTTTGCCAGCCTTTCTGCTTTGTATTCGGCAAGTGTCATACCTTCATCGGGCAACACACCTACGAGCGAGTTTATAGCGGTCGTGATTTCGTCGCTATCTTTTCGTTTTGTAAGTTTCTGCGGCAGAATACCAAACAACGACTTAGCGACCGAGACTTTATCTTTTGGCGGCTGTGTTAATTTTGCAATAACTTTTCCGTCCTGCATAATAAGAACATCTTGTTTAGATACCAACTGCAAGTAATGGGCGACATTTTCTTGAAATTCGGTAACGGTTACGGGCATTTTATACACTTCCTTTCATAAACAAGAATTTGGCGACTTAAAGCTTACACACTGAAAAATGAGAGCGTGTAGCGGTATATTCTAAATTGTGAAGCCTTATTCGTTGATTTGTCGTATGAGATGAGGCAGAATATAGCACGTAATTTATTTTATTTCGTAAAAGCCTCAAATAAATCTTTTCCTAATTGTGTATAATTGTAAAATTTATCATTACTAGAAAATCTTCCCC
>JAGBKP010000190.1 GCA_017635875.1 Selenomonadaceae bacterium
GCTTCTTTTATAAATTCCGCCGAAAGGAGCGGCTCTCCTCCGGTAAAACTCACCGAATGATGAGGCGTTTTATTTAAATATCCGTCTAAAATTTTTATCAGCATATCAATCTCCAGATCGTTTTCATATTCGACAATATCTCCGCTCCCCGCGCAGTTTTCGACTTTGCAAACTTTTTGCGGCTTAAAATCCGTATCACAGTATTTACAATTCAAATTGCAACCCGCAAGCCTTACGAACGCTTGACGCGCGCCGACATACTTCCCTTCGCCTTGAATTGAAGAAAAAATTTCTATTATGTTTCTTTTCATAATAATCACCTTCATAATTTCTTAAATTTACATTTTCTAAACTTTTGAGTTTTTACCATTAAAGTTTTTTCTTTCTCTTTTTTCTTTGTTACTTTCTTTTTTCTCTTTCTTTTTTACAAAAAAGAAAGAGAAAAAAGAAAGTAAAGTAAAGATATAAAAAAACCGCGCAAAAGCGCGGTTTATTCCGTATATCTTACGGAAGATTTCGGCGACTCAAAGACCGTTACAGCGACAAGTTTTGCGTTATCGTCAAAAATTTTATTGGCTTTAAATTCGTCGTAGATAAATCTTGCTAAATTTTCCGCCGTCGGGTTTATTTTGTCGAAAGGGGGAATTTCGTTCAAATATCTGTGGTCGTACTCGTCTAATATTTTTTTTAACTCCCGCTTAACGTCTTTAAAATCCACCAATATTCCAAGCTCGTTTAATTTTTCGCCCGCGACTTCAACTTCGATAATCCAATTATGCCCGTGCAGATTGGCGCATTTTCCGTCATAACCTCTTAAATTATGCGCCGCCTCGAAGGCTTCTTCAATTTTTACCAAATACATCGTCTATTCGCCTCCGTGTCCCGTAGATCAACGCCCGTCTGTCGCATCACGCTCCGACGTCGACAACGGGGCATCCTTGCCCGTCGGTAAATCTCTGGTATTTTTCACATTCCCCATAATATCTTCGTAATTCATTACGCGGGTATGTTTCGTATGGCTCCACTCGTGTTCGTTTCTGTGGATAAATCCTATAAAAATTATCGGTATCCAACTGTAAATAAACACGGGGTAAAGGAGCATATAGAGCCACGCTTTCCACTTCGCGCGGATTTTAAACAGTATTATCATAGGCAAAATATACTGCCCAAGCATAATAAACGTCATAAGTTCGCGAGGCATCAAATTATATATGTTGGTATAAAACGGTGGAAAAGCCAGCTGCAAATAACTTATTATAATGAAGAAAGTTGAAATCATCAAAAAGTGCGGCTGCAAAAGATAAATACAACCGTCCCATATACGAATGTCCTTTTGTTTCCAACCTTCCACAAGCATTTTGGGAATATAGCGGTGCGCCACGTCAAATTGCCCCTGCGCCCAGCGTTTTCTCTGGTTCCAAGACTGCTTAAAGGTCAGCGGTTTTTCGTCGTACACTATAGCGTCGTGCGCCCAAGTGGTCTTTATACCTTCCGCAAGCGACTCCATCGTAAATTCCATATCTTCCGTTAGGCACGTCGCTCTCCAGCCGTATTTTTTCAAAACGTCCGAAGCTATGCACATACCCGTGCCGCCAAGCACCGCGGAAAGCCCGATATTTGTTTTTGCGAGATGAGAGATATGGTCTATAACCCAAAAAGCGATGGCAAAAGTGCCCGCCACCCAAGTATCGTAAGGATTTTTCGCGTCGAGGTAACCTTGAATAATCTTGTCGCCCTTTAACAGACGATTGTTCATCTCCAGCAAAAAGTCGGGATGCACAAGGTTATCCGCGTCGAAAATCACAACGCCGTCGTATTTCTTCTCCATTTTAAAGAGCTTATCGAACATCCATTCAAGGGCAAATCCCTTGCTCTTCTTCGTTTCGTCCGTACGCTCGTAAACTATCGCGCCGCCGTTTTTCGCCACTTCAGCGGTATTGTCCGTACAATTATCCGCTATCACAAATATATCGTAGAGTTCTCTCGGATAATTTAAATTTTTAAGGTTATCCACAAGTTCCCCGATAACCGCGCTTTCGTTGTGCGCGGCTACTATAACCGAAAAAGTGCTCTTTGGAGTTAAAATCTTATCTTCCTTACGCCGCCACATTCCGCAAAATCCTATAACGAAAAAATAAAGCGTAAAGAGAAAAATTATAACCTGCATCGGTATCATTACTATATCAAAAGGGTGTTGCATAATCCGCCTCCGACTTGGGAGTTAAGTTTTTTTATTTGCTTTCTTTACTTTTTTTCTTTTCTCTCTTTCTTTTGAAAAAGAAAGAGAGAAAAGAGAGAAAGAAAACTTTAATATAAAAAACAAAAATCAATTTTTCTTTTGAAACAACGAATAAAGTGAATTTATAATTCCGAATATGGCGTAAGTTGAAAAAATCGCGGTTAAAAGAGCAAATATTAACGACTCTCTGCCTAAAAAAACGATTCCCGCAAAAATAACAAGTGCCACAACTTTCGGCAAAAGGTAAAGGGTCTCGCCGTCTCCCTTAAAATCGGGATAATGCACGTGACTTACCATTAAATAGGCAACTATAAGCATAGTTACCGGATACACAAAACCGAAAGGCTCCGGGCGAACGTTTAAAGCCGTCAAAAGCATCGTCGAAGTCGCCACAATACAGCCGCCCGCAGGAATTGCAAGCCCCATAAAAAAGCCGTGAACCACGTTCGTATTCACGTTAAAACGCGCAAGCCGCCACATTCCGCATAACGCAAAAACTATAGCCGTCAGCTCCCCTAAATGTCCGTAATTATGGAGCGTGAATTGATACGCCAAAATCGCGGGAGCTATGCCGAAAGAGCCTAAATCGCAAAGCGAATCCATCTCTTTTCCAAGCTCGCTCGATACTCCGAAAAATCTTGCGATACGCCCGTCAAGTCCGTCCGCGACAAGAGCCAGAAGAACAAAGAGCGAACCCCACAAAAAATCTCCGCGAATGGTGGAAATTACGGAACACATACCAAAGAAAAGATTTGCCGACGTGCAGGCGTTAGGTATAAGCCGCTTTATCATTTTATCCTCCCAAGTATTGTCTTTCCGCCGATGACTTTTTCGCCTTTATTTACCATTACTTCAACGTCTTCGGGCATCACTATTTCAAGGCACGAGCCGAAACGAATCATACCGTAAAGTTCGCCCTGCTCCAAATTGTCGCTTAAAGTCACCCAAGAAACAATGCGCCTTGCGAGTATTCCCGCTATTTGCGTTACCGTTATGCGGATTTTGTCATTTTCTATCCCTATCAAATGGTGTTCGTTTTCAAAACCCACGGAATCTTTATACGCGGGGCGAAAACGTCCGCAAACGTATTTTTGGTATTTTATCTCCCCCGTAATAGGGCTGCGGTTTACGTGAACGTTAAAAACCGACATAAAAACCGTAATTTTATTTCCCGCGCCCTTTAAAAATTCGTCGTATTCTACGCGGCTTATCTCCTGCACGGTGCCGTCCGCGGGCGAAAGTATATGCGACGAGTTCTGCTCTATGCTACGCACGGGATTTCTGAAAAAATAAGCAAAATATAATGAGAGAATTAAAGGGACAACAGCAATATACGGACTGACGAAAAGCCAGAAAACAAGAGCAAGCAAAAGAGCCGCCCCGATAAATCTATACCCTTCGCCGACAATAATTCCCATATTACCACCTCCCTAAAATTTCACACTCCAACCATTATAACAAAAAAAAATAATTTGTCCACACTACTTCTTTGAACCGATAACTTTTATCACAAATTTCGGCAGCGCAATCAGCCTGAAAGCGCGTTTGGGCTGCATAAGCCCGCGAAACAGCCACTCTAATTTTGCTTTTTGCATCCAAAGCGGCGCGCGTTTCATTACCCCCGCCATTACGTCGAACGTGCCGCCTACGCCTATTGAAAGCGGTACTTTTAATTCGTCCTTATGATTGTAAATCCATTTTTCCTGTTTGGGCACGCCTAGGGCGACGAGCAAAATATCCGGCTGTTTTTCCACTATATCCGCGATTATTTTTTTTTCTTCTTCCGCGTCGAAAAATCCGTCGTGTACGCCGACTATTTCAATGCCCGGGTAAAGGACCTCCGCTTTTGCCTTCGCTTTTTCGGCTACCGTCGGCGCCGAGCCGAAAAAATAAACTTTTAATCCGAGTTTTGGCGAGAGCGCCAACAAATTTTGCGAGAGATCGTAGCCCGCGACCCGCTCTTTCATCTTACAGCCGAGGTAATTTGCCGCCCACACGGTGCCTGCGCCGTCGGGCACAACTAAATCCGCCTCGTTTAATATTTTGCAAAGCTCCCCGTCCCTCGTCGCGTTCATTATCATTTCCGCGTTTGCGGTAGCTATCATCTTCGGCTCTTTCTCCTCGATAAAGTCGCAAGCCCTGGACACGGCTTCGTCCATCGTGAGAGAGTCGACCGTTACCCCTAAAATTTCAATCTTTTCCATATATATCACTCGTTTATAATTTTTAAGAGTTTGTCCCGCATCTCTTTGGCGGGTTTATAAATCCCAAGATAATCGCCGTCCTTTTTATTTCTTAAGAGTTCGGTGAGCTCTGACATAGGCTTATATATGGGATCAATCGCAAGATTTCCCGCCACGCCTTTTAAAGCGTGCGCCATTTCAAAACCTTCCTTCATATTCTTATCTCTTAAAACTTCCTCGATAGAATCGAATTTTTCGTTCGACAGTCCAAGTTTAAGCATTTTAAAATAAAAATCCTCTTTGTTCATACAGCGCGCCAAGCCGTCCTTTGGGTCTATGCCAAGGTCTTTTAATATTTCCAATGTAATCATAAAATCTGCCTCCCGCAAAAATATATATGGAAAAATAAAAAGCTTTAGTATATAATAATTCTTAAGAACATAAGGAGAGAATCAAAATGAAAAAGATTTTAGTTGTCGACGATATGGTAGTGTCACTTTTAATGACCGAAAATATTTTATCGAGCGAATACGAAGTTGTGACCGCGTCCTCAGGCGAAGAAGCCATTGAGGTGTACAATAAGGAACACCCCGATATGGTGCTTAGTGATCTTCGTATGCCGAAAATGACAGGCTACGAACTTCAACTCACCCTTCAAGAAAAGTATCACGAAAGAATTCCTTTTATGTTTATGACGGCAGATCAAGCGGAAGAAGTGGAAAGTCAAGGCTTTGACAACGGCGCGATGGATTTTATAAGAAAACCCTTTCGCGCGGACGTGCTTCTTCGCCGCGTGGGAAACATTCTTAAAATCGTAGACAGAATCAGAGGTTTAAAGAAAAACGCCAGCATTGATTCTTTAACGGGGCTTTTAAACAAAACCTCGGCTGAAGAAGAACTCGCGCGGGTGTGCAAAACTTTTCAAGGCGCGCTTTTGATGATAGACCTTGACAGTTTTAAGCTGGTAAACGATATTCACGGTCACTCTATGGGCGATAAAATTCTAATCAGCTTTGCCGACATAATAAAAGACGCGCTTCGCCCCGGCGACGTTATAGGCCGTATGGGCGGCGACGAGTTTATCGCTTTTTGCAAAGATATGCAAGACGCCCACGGCATTCAAGGCAAATCCGAATTCATAAACGAAAATCTCGTCAAAGTCGCAAAAGAGCTTATGGGGGAAGATATGAACATCCCCTTGGGCGCGTCCATAGGTTGCGCCTTCGCGCCAAAACACGGCACGGATTTTGCGGAACTCTACAAAAAAGCGGATAAAGCCCTCTACACCGTAAAACAAAACGGCAAGCACGGGTACAGCGTCTATGAAGAAGAAAGCGTTGAGGAAGAATCGCCGCAAGCCGCAAACATTTCACATATAGAGATGATTTTAGGCGAACGCAACCAAAAAGAAGGTCCGCTCTCCCTCTCCTTTGAAGGTTTCAGAGCCGTATATCGCTATCTGGTCCGCACCCTTCCAATTTACGAAAAACCCGCCTGCATACTGCTTTTGACGCTCACTCGCTACGGCAACACCGAAATAGCTCGCGCAGAAGCCGAGGACAAATTTGAAGAACTTTTGAAAAAATCCCTAAGACGCGGCGACGTAATTACAAAAAACGGCGCGAACTTTATCGTGATGCTTTCAAACATCGACGGCGAATATGTTGACACCGTATCGGATCGTATCCAAACAAAATGGGAAAGTATGAAAGAAAGCCGCGCTTATCTATATTCTTACGAATGGGCGATTTTAGGCAATCTCGATGAAGAGCCCCACATTTAGTTTATACGACATAAAAAAATAGTTTCCTGCTTTTTGGAAAATAAACCTCAAATAAAAAGATTTGATTTTATTTTGCGCGGTTAAAGTGATTAGAGCGATTTTTGAGTTTGTTTTTGTTTGAAGGGTTTTGGCAAATATTTTTAGTTTCGTGGTGTTCATTTCTTTTGCTCGTGCAAAAGAAACGAACCAAAGAAAACACGCAAGGGCTTTGCCCCTTGACCCCAAAAATTTTAGTTCCTGCTTTTTAATTTACCGTTTGCCGACAATAAAGGTTTTGGCTGTGGTTGCCTATGCGCCTCAACATGGGCTTCGCCCAACTTTCCCCGATTACTTTTGGCGGCGTTGATTTAAGTTTTTTATACGCTCTTTACGACTATGCTACAAAACTCGATAATGTTGCCCCATTTTCATATCTTTCATAAAAAGCACAATCGCGCATAGGGAGCGGCGCAGGACGCGCCGCGCGAAGCGTTTGCCGCAGGACGCGGCAAAGCGAGCAACGAACATTGGCGTGGACTCGAACTTCTTCAATCGCCACGATGCAAACTGCTATATTTGCAGGGTCAAGGGGCGGCGTCGCCCCTGCGTGTTTTCTTTTTGCTTCGTTTTTCTTTTGCACGAGCAAAAGAAAAATGAAGACAACGAAAAGTAAAA
>JAGBKP010000019.1 GCA_017635875.1 Selenomonadaceae bacterium
TCCCGCGTAGCCCACTGCATCGACAACGGGCCTATCGAAGGATTCTGGGGCATCCTAAAACGAGAGATGTACTACGGCAAACGATTTACCTGCAAACATGAGCTGATAGATTCGATTGAAACCTACATCCACTATTACAACCACAAGCGTGTGCAACGTAACCTTGGAATCCTAACGCCGATTGAGAAACACACCTTATATTCAGCCGCATAAAAAGGCCGGCAGACGATTCTGCCGACCATAGAAATTTTATATTTTTTATTGTCCTCTTGACGGGGAGCACTTCACTTTTTGCGAGGGGTTTTTTTTCAGTTTCTGTCGAATCTGTCGAAACGTCGTCTCGGGACAATCACTATCGAGCGGTACGGCTCTTCGCCGTCGCTGTATGTTGAAATGCGGTAATTGCCTTGGAGGACGGTGTGTATAATCTTTCTTTCGTGACGGGTCATAGGCTCAAGACGCACTTCGCGATTTTCTATAACCGCCTTTTTGGAAAGACGCATCGCAAGCCGCTTTAATGTATCGTCGCGTCTGGCGCGGTAATCCTCAACGTCTAGGAGTATGCGTACGCGCTCGCTCTCGCGATGCTTGTTTGCGGTGATGTTCGCAAGATACTGGATAGCGTCTAACGTTTGCCCGTGCTTTCCTATAAGTATGCCTAAATCCGGTCCGTCGATGTGAATGGTGAAACCATAATCGGTGGTTTCTTTCGTGAGTTTCACGTCTAAATTCATATATTTGCAAATCTGATAGATGAGAGCCTCGCCCGCCTCAACCGCTGCGGTATCCTCTTCGCTTGCGGTGAAAGGCCCGTAATTTGGCTCCCACACGCGGTTTTCATAATCGTCGAACTCTTTTAAGCCGTAATCGTAATTATTACGCCTAAAATCGCTCTTGGGACGCGAGAACATCTTATCTCCGTCGTTTACAAGGCTGTCTATGCGCTCCTTGTCATAGTCATCATCAGCGTTTGTATAATTCGTTTTATAATTATTGTTACTATTACTCGAAGTATTACTGTTATTTGAAATATTGTTATAACTTGAAGTATTATTTACATTATTGTTATATTCTCTGTTATTGTAATTATTATTGTTATTTTTTACAACAGTATTCTCTTGAGTCTCTGCCGTTTTAGCATCGTCTTTCAAAGATATGCGTATGCGGGCCATCTTCTTGCCAAACCCTAAAAATCCTGCCGTAGGAGCTTGCAAAAGCTCATAGTCAACTTCGTCGCGCGTTGCATTAAGCTCTTTTAATCCTTTTTCCAATGCCTCTTGCAGAGTAAATCCCTCTACTTCGGTAGTTTTCATTTAGTTTCACCCTTCTTTTCGTTTCGTACCATCCACCACTGTTGAACTATCTGTACTATGTTCATAGTAACCCAATATAACACCAGCCCTGCGGGAAACTGCATACTAAGCCAGCCTATAAAAACCGGCATAACCGTCATCATTATCTTCATCTGCGCTTCACTCGCGCCGCCGGTCGCCGTCTGTTTTTGCATAACGTAAGTAGTCACGGCAGAAAGGAGCGGCAATATATAAAGCGGATCGGGCGCGGATAAATTCTGCATCCAAAAGAAAATCTCCGTTCCCTCTTCAAACTTGTAATTATAAAGCGCGTAATACATTCCCATTAAAATAGGCATCTGTATAAGCATCGGCAAACACCCCGCCAGCGGATTTACGCCGGCTTTTTGATAAAGTTCGCCTATTTTTTGCTGCATAGCCTTGGGATTATCTTTGTATTTTTCCTGCAGAGCCTTCATCTTTGGAGCAAGCTCTTGCATAGCCTTCATAGACTGCACTTGCTTTACGGTCAAGGGATATAACGCTATCTTTACAAGTATGGTTAAGAGTATTATAGCCCACCCATAACTCATAAATCCCGCCGCCATAGTTATATCGTGCAGTATCGTGAGACTCCCCGACACAATATGCTCTATAGGCGCAAGTATCGTGCTAAATATCCCCGGTTCCATCGGTTCCATTCATTCACTTCTTTTCGTTTCTAGTTTACTTTTTACTTTTTTCTTTTCTCTCTTTCTTTTGGAAAAGAAAGAGAGAAAAGAAAAAAGTAACAAAAAAGAAAAGAGAGAAAGAAAACTTTAATAAACTCTATTGATTAGTTTTCTCTCTATTGTTTTTTAATACTAAAGTTCTTTTTTTCTTTTTGGTTCTTTTTCTTTTTTTCTTTCAAGAAAAAAAGAAAAAGAACGGTTTTAAGGCACGGGATCGTAGCCGCTTCCACCGAAAGGATTGCATCTTAAAATCCGTTTTATTCCCAGGAAACTCCCCTTCAACGCTCCGTACTTTTCAATAGCCTCATAGGTATACGTCGAACAGCTCGGATAAAAGCGGCAAGCCGGCGGAGTTAGTATTGATATATAATTTTTGTAACATTTTATTACAAATAATAAAAACCGTTTCATCTTACTATACCCGCTCTTTTTTTCAATTTGTTAAAAGAAGCGGCCGCCGCGTCAAGTTTCTTTCCGATAAGCCCTGCGCGCGCCACGAATATTATGTCTACATCGTCCCTTATATCGTCGGAATTAAGTCTATACGCCTCGCGAAGAAGCCTTTTTAGGCGGTTTCTTACCGGCGCGCACCCAAGTTTTTTTCCGGCTACAAAGGCGGTTTTTCCGCTTCCGGACATTACGCAAATCAAAATATTGTTATCCGCAAACTTTTTCCCTTCGCTGTAAATCTTTTGAAACTGTTCCTTATTTTTTATCGTATCTTTCATAACAACAATCTAAAGAAAAAGGCCACGAGCGTGACCTTCTTCTCACGCGGAAATCTTTTTACGGCCTCTTTGACGGCGACGCTTTAACACAAGGCGTCCGCCTCTTGTCTTCATACGCTCTCTAAAACCGTGCGTCTTCTTTCTCCAATGATTATTCGGTTGAAAAGTTCTCTTCACTGTAAAACACCTCCATTTGCATACTCCTGCTAACTATACACGATTTTATTTTTTTTTGCAAGAAAAATTTATTTTAAAGCATTCTTTACTTTTTTCTTTTCTCTCTTTCTTTTATAAAAGAAAGAGAGAAAAGAAAAAAGTAACAAAAAAGAAAAGAGAGAAAGAAAATTTTAATAAAAATAAATATATAACAAATTTCATCATTTCCTCCATAACAAAAACAAAAAAGTAATTTTTCAAAAGAGAGTTTTCCACAGATGTGGATAATTATGTGGATAAGTCAAAAATTTTGCTTGAAAAATTTCTGTTTTCTCTCTATACTAGAGTGGCATAAGTATTTATTTAACGAGGTTAAAATATGGACGAAAAAGAACAAAACGCGCTTTTTGAGAAAATCCTCGCCAAAATGAAGGAAAATCTCTCGGAAAGCGCGACCAAACAATGGATAAGCCCGCTTAAGATAAAATCCGTTACAGACGAAAAAATAGAATTTGCCGCTCCAAACAAACTCATAAAAGAGTGGATCAACGATAAATACATAAAACTTTTGGAATTTGCGGTATCAGAAGTCACGCAGAATAATTTAAACATAATCGTAACGGCTGAAAAATCAAGCGACGAAAAGTCTAAAGAAAAAGAAACCGTAACGGTAGGCGAACTTTTCGCAAGCGACGCGCCAACCATTTCATCGCACACGGGAATAGAGTGGCCTGAACCCATTTCTCCCGGCGACCCTTCGACTTTAATAGACAGATACACATTTGAAACGTTTGTCACGGGAAAGAGCAACCAACTCGCCCACGCTGCGGCTGTCGCCGTGGCGCAAAAACCCGGCGAAGCGTATAATCCCTTCTTTATGTACGGCGGCGTAGGGCTTGGAAAAACTCACCTTATGCACGCCATAGGGCACAGAATACTTGAAAACGACCCCAAAAAACGCGTGCTCTACGTATCCGGCGAAAAATTCACCAACGAGATGATAAATTCCATTCGCGACAAAAGTCAAGAAGTTTTCCGTATGAAATATCGCACGGTTGACGTCTTAATGGTTGACGATATTCAGTTTATATCCGGCAAAGAGGGGACGCAGGAGGAATTTTTCCACACGTTCAACACCCTGAAAGACGCGAACAAACAGATAATAATTTCGTCCGATAAACCGCCCAAAGAGCTTGCAAGGCTTGAGGAACGCTTAAGGAGCCGTTTTGAATGGGGGCTTATAGCGGACGTGCAGCCGCCTGATTTAGAGATGCGCGTTGCGATCCTGCAAAAAAAAGCGGAAGCGGAAAATATGGAAGTTGACAACGAGGTACTTCTATATATAGCGAGCCGCATAGACACCAACATCAGAGAGCTTGAAGGCGCGCTCACCCGCGCAGTCGCTTACGCCTCCCTTAAAAATCAAAAAATCAGCAAAGAATTAGTGCAGGAGTCGTTAAAAAATATATTTAACGGAATGGATAAGCGTACAATAACCCTAGATATGATAGAAAACGTCATAGTAAACCATTTCAATGTTTCCAAAGAGGATTTAAAAAGCAAAAAAAGAAGCAAAGAAGTAACATTCCCGCGTCAAATCGCAATGTATCTTTCAAGGGATCTGGCCAAAGCCACACTTCCACAAATAGGCTCTTATTTCGGCGGTCGCGACCATACAACCGTTATGCACGCCTGCGAAAAAATCGACGCCGAAAAGAAAAAAGACACCAAACTAGACACTATAATAAAAGAATTAACCGAAAAATTAGGTGCTTAATTAAAACCTTACTTTCTTTTTTCTCTTTCTTTTTTTCAAAAAAGAAAGAGAAAAAAAGAAAGTAACAAAGAAAAAAAGAGAAAGAAAAAATTTTAATAAACTCTATTGATTAGTTTTCTCCCTGTTGTTTTTAATATTAAAGTTCTTTTTCTTTCTTTCTTTTGGTACTTTTCTTTCTTTACTTTTTCTTTCAAGAAAAAGAAAGAAAAGTACGGTTTTAAAAAAAAGAATGTGGATAAAGCTATGGATAATGTCTTGATAAAGCTGTTGATAAAATGTGGATAAAACGCATTTTTTAAAATTATGTGTAAACTGTGGATAAATAATCCACTCTGTCAACATTAAAATGAGGATAGATTTTCCTTTTATATCAAGACTCAAACCTGCTTTTCCACTTTTCCACTCTATCTACTTCTTCGTCTACTATGTTTTTATAATAATATAGATTAAGTATTAAACCCA
>JAGBKP010000191.1 GCA_017635875.1 Selenomonadaceae bacterium
CTTGCAAAAGGTATTGAAGAAGCTTTAAAACAAACAACCGAAGTTGCTTAAATATGCCCTAAAGACATATCACTTAATTTACAATATGTTGCGAAATAAAACAAAGTGATTGACAAGCTGATTTTTTTGCCATATATAAGACGCAGATGAATGAGTGCTTCATCGTCTAATGGTAGGACAGCGGATTCTGACTCCGTCAATCTTGGTTCGAGTCCAGGTGAAGCAGCCAATTTGAACAGGCTTGCGATTTTAGGTTGCAAGCCTTTGTTTTTACGTTGTTTTTATCGGTTCGAATCAGTGAATTTTCAAGGCTTGAAAAATTGCTTGAAATTCCGCTGCAGCCCTTATTTTGCAATGGTTCGGAGCTGTTCGGATTTTCCGAATTACTGCCGCCTTTTTCATTTAAACCCAATCTGGATACGAACTCCATTTCAGAGAACGGGAGTCGGAGTTTATAATAAACCGTTCCTTCGTATAGTTGCAGGCTTTCAAATATCAATTTCATTAACAAACGCTTCAGCTCCATATTTTCGCTGCTGTCAAAAACATCCCAAGCCTTGCTTGCAATATCAAACAAGCCGACAAGCGTTTCATCAAAACCGTCGTCTGCTTTATCGTGTGCTTTTATTTTGGCGGTGGCGCGGTCAATTTCAAGCTGCAGTTGCGCTCGCTTTGCTTCATAATCTTCTTTTTCTATTTCGCCGTCCAGCCGTAAATCAAACAAGCGGCTTAATCTTTGACGTGCCTTTGTCGCTTCAGCTTGCAGGCGTCCTATTTCCTCGTTTTTGAATTTTACTTCTGCATCTTTTGAATTACGCAGATGCTCCTTGAAGTCTTCAATCATATCTTCCGGAATTTTTATCCCGTGCAGAATATAAGAAATTTGCTCCGTGATGTCTTTCTCCGGAATATAAAGACGCGTCCCGTCTTCCTTATAGCAGACAAGATAATAAAACTTTTTCTTTTTGATTTCACAAGGACACGTTTTCCCGCTGTTTAAGCAGGTAAATAAGCCGCGATATAGGAAAGGTATGTCACCGTGTCTAAATGGCTTTGTAGTGCCTTTCAAACGTATTTCGTGGCATTGCTCCCACATCTCTTTCGTGATAAGCGGCTCGTATATATGACGCTGAAGTTGTCCTTTTGTTACCATTTCGCCGTAATAAAAAGGATTATCCAGAATATAGGTCATTGATGTATTTGTGATTTTGTGTCCGGTGCGGGAACGTAAATCTAATGCTTCAGCATATTTCGCAAGCTGATGAATAGAAACGCCGCCGAGAGAATATCTCTCAAATAACAATTTGACTTTTGTTGCGTCCGGTTCTTTTAACCGGATTGAATGCTTGCCGTGTTCATCAATATAATTTTCATATCCGGTCGGAGCTGCTCCGGCAAATTCGCCGTTGCGAACTTTGTAATCTATTGAACGCCGGACGTTTTCCGAGAGCTGCAGAACATAAGCCTTTGCTCCCATTACTGAAAAATCCCAGCGCATAATGTCCGTTGATGATGAACGTTTGCCGATAACCATTCCTTCACGGTAAAAATGTAGTTCAATTTTTTCTTGTCGGATAAGGTCATCCAACATAACGGACTCTTTGAAACTGCGCTGGACGCGGTCAACGGCATCGGCAACAATGGCGATTGTTTCGGTTTGCTGCTTGCAGAAGTCAATCATCTGCATAAATTCCTTGCGCTTGCCGCGTGTGGATGATTCTATAATTTGGAATGTCTGGATAACATCAAGCCCTTTGCGCCTAGCATATTCTGACAGGCGCGTATTTTGGGCGGGCAAACTGTGTCCTTCCTCTTGCTCCTTTGTTGATACTCTTGTTAATATAACAGCCTTCAAGCGACAGCTCCGTTTTCATTTTTACCAGACAATCCACCGCGTCCATAAAATGACGCGCGGCAATATCCAGTTCGCCCCTTGTCAACGGTTTGCCGGATAGAGCCTTGATTTTATTTTGTATTCTGGCTGTCATATTACTTCGCTTTTCGTAATAGTTCAAGTTTAAAAATCAATTTTTATGCTGCTTGCGTGCAGGATAAGAATCAATACAATTAACAAAATTATGAGTGCTGTTGTCATATTTATATTTTCCTTCAGATAGTTTTTTTAATTCGCTCCACGTTAAGCTGTGGTCTTTTCCGGATGCGTCCCTCAAGATTAAACCGCCGCTTCTGCTGCTTTTATAAAAGAATGTTGCATCCCAATAACCGACAAATTCAAGATTATTTGCTTTTAGCACGTCGTTTATTTTTGGCATTACTTTCTCCTTTTTCTAAAATTTCAATTTCTCTGCCGATGTCATCCGGAACGCGTGCGCCCGCAATATAGGATATACAGCTCAGCAGATAGAATATAACGCGCATCAACGCTTGTCTTTCTCTTGGTGTCATTGTTCTATTTCCTCTAATACTGAAAATTCGTCGCCTTTCTCTTTCCCTGAAGTGAAAGCATCAAAATCAATTTGCCGCGCACGTCCTTTATTTCTCTTTCGTGGTTTGTAACCGAAATCATCTAAAAAGCTGTTGTTTAGGTTGTCTTTTTCAAGAACAACAAGATTTGTTCCGGTAGCTTTTACGGTGTCTTCTTTTCTTTGCGCTACTAGCTCGTCAATTCTATCGCTTAACCGGATAAAAAAACCGTCGTGAAAAGAAGTCTTTATTATACGGCGATTAGCAGTCTTCCGTTTTACACGATATTCTTCAGAACACAAATAAGCTGTAAAGCCTAAAGATTCCGCAACCTGCGCCCGTTTTACCATTTCTAAAGCAAGTTTTACCTGTTCAGAATCTCCATAATAACTATATTTTACAGAATTATGTAGTGAAAGAACGCCGAAAAAATCTCCAACGGATGCGCGAAAATAGCTAAATGACAGCGTCGCATCAGTTAAAACATCTTCTTGTTCAATGTTTTTTGTTTTGATTGCTCCCTTAATTTGGAATTTTTCAATCTGATACTTCGTCATAAGAGTATTTGCACGTTCCAGAGCTGCCATTTCTTCCGCTTCTGTTGCACCGTTTGCACGATTTATCGCAAGTAATTTCTTTATTTTTTCTATGATGTCGCTTTTATTCATCTAACAGTTCCTTATTTTCGTGAATGTTACCGACGACTTCAATCAAGTGATATTTTTTGTAAGTATTAAAACGGTATAGTTCTTTTTTGTATTCTACACAAAAACCGGTTTCTTTATTATCCCAAACAACAAGGCATACAACTTCGCGGTCTGATGATAATTTAACAATATCCCCCTCGTAAATAAGTCTGCCTTTCTTATCACGTAATCCCGTCGGCATTTCAGATACATAGTTTACGCTATCTTTATAAAGGTTATACATCAACCCGTATGTATTCGGCTCAATCAGTCTGTTAAACGCCGTCTGCATATAACAATCCCAATAGATGTATTCTTTATCCTTAATACTCCAAAAACGTGGCAATAATCTATCTCTAGGATTCATTACTTCCCCCTATATATTCCAGCCGGATTTCGGAGTTTCCGGCAATATCCATAAATGACGGATGTTTGCAACGTTGACGACTTTGTCTTCAGGCGGATAATATTCCACCGCCCAAGCATTCGCAAAGCCGACAGTATTCTTAATATGCTGCAGCTCATCCCACGTTATATTTTCTTTCCAGCCGGAAGAAGATATTGTTGTCCGGTTGACTGACAATCTGAAGCCGTATTTTTCCATAAATATCTGCACAAGGTATTTACGAGAAGCAAAAACTTTGATTCTGTTCGGGTCTGTGTTTGCCGGATATTCGCTGAAAGGAATCTCTTGTAGCTCGTCGGTATATTTCTGCCGGACGAATGCTGCCTGCGCCCGTCGCATTTTTCTTGAATAAAGCTCCGTCATTTCAGCACCTCGTTAATTTTGCGAATTACTTTGCTGCTGCCTTTTATATCCGGATTCAAATAAGTTGCGGCTTCTTTGAGAAGGTTTCTATATTTAACAGCTTGCTGCAGAAGCTTTTTCATCTCCGGATATGACGGCACCGGCGAAAGAATATCAACACAGCGGAGACTTTCGCGGCGGTGGTTTTTATACATAAAACTGTCCACCGCAAAAAGAACGTTCAGCTTGTTGTTCTGATACTTATAATTCCGTGCAATAACAGTCTGCCCTAAATTGTTTTTGATGTAATAGTCTTGTAGATGTGGAAGCTCGTCGCGCTTCCATTGTTTAAATAATTCTGTTGTCATTATAAATTTCCCACTTTTTCAAGTTGTTGTTTCCAGTAATTGAAATTTCTATCCTCTATCGGCTTATCTTCCGGAAAATACGTCGCCCTGCGAAGCCAGCTTTTAAAACATTCCGGACAGTAATAGCTATTAAGAACGGCGATATAATACCCGTCAAATGAAGGCTTGCCGCAGCTGTCGCATATTCCGATTGCATATCCACCTTCAACAGCCTGTAATTCAACTAAATTCAGTTTTATTACTTTGAATTTTATTCCTGTTACAATTTCAGCCATATCCAGCTCCTATTCAAAAAGTTTCTGATTTTTAGCAATGAAGCCGCGTTCAAATTCAAGAACAGCGTGAAGCGTATTCAAAACATACTCCATAAGCTCAATTTGATAATTTGCTTCTTGCTGCGTCATCTTTCCGTCTTGCACCCAGCGCGGATATAAACGCTTCCGGTAGTCAATCTCTCTCCGGACGCCTTTGATTTGTTCTGTAATTGTTACCATTATTTATCCTTTATGAAAAAATCTGTTATGCAGCGGATGAAGGCTGCATCCGTGAATTTTGATTTTACGATTGACGCCGGCAGAACGACGACTTCCGGATTATTTCCTTCTGTTCGAATGATGATGTGAATGTCTCCGGCTTCAATAAAGCTGACAAGCTCAACTTCAATCTTGGCGTTTTCCGTCTTAATTGTTTTCATTGTTGCCCTTCCATAATTTCATATATTCTGAAAGCTCTTTTTCTCTTTCTTTCAGAAAGGTCAACAGAGGAATAATCTGTTCGCTATTCCATAAGGTCAACGCATAAGGGTGCGACAACACTTCTTTAATACTTCCGCTTGACTGCGCTTGAAATTCTATTTCGGATATTTTTATATACCATTTGACAATATCATTGTCCCTTTTTTCTGCTTTAATTGTAAGCGGAGCAAATTTTTTACTGATTATTCTTGATAGATTTTTGTTAATACTCATTGTTCTCTCCTTAATGTTTCAAAAAAGATTTTACCGTCCACGCCTTCCCAATGGCAAAGCCAAACAGAATAAAACCAGTTTGCATTTTTTGCGGTGTAATTGACGCGGCGGTCAAATACGATGACTCCGATACCATTCTGGCAATACATTCGGACGCGGTTGACTCCTGCTTCAGCTGTCATCGGCAGCAACAAAGCAAAATCTTTCTTCAGCTCATAGCAGCGTTGGATAAAATCGTCTTTATTCGAATAAGGCGGATTTGTAACGATGATGTCGTATTGTCCTTTTGGCTCGTATGAGAAGAAGTCTTGTCCTGTCGTAATGTCGGAGCAGATGACGGTATATCCGGAAGAACGCAAGACTTTTACTATATTACTGTCTTCAGTATCACACGGACACCATATCCGCACCCACGGCGTTTTTGCTAAATATTTAAGCAGCGGCTTTACGGCGTATTCCGGTGTATGCAGATTGTCGTATTTCTCGCGCTGGATGTAGTCAATCATTGTCTTTAGCATTGGCTTCTCCGTTAATAAGAGCGTTGACCGCTGTTGCTGAATAACGCTTCATCTTGCCGCCGGTTGGAACGGGACGGAGCTTTCCCGCCCTTTCCATTTTCTGAATTGTCTTCGGACACTTGATTTTTAGAAGCCGCATCACTTCCTTACGGGTTAATGTTTCTTCAGTCATAAGCATCTCCTATAAATCAAGCGCGTTCTTATATATATCCAGCAGCGTTTCACGTTCTTCACGGTCTGCAGGATTCATTTTGCGAATTTTCAAAATCGTTCGCATTGTCTTAACATCAAAGCCCGCCGCCTTTGCTTCGGCGAAAATGTCGCGGATGTCTGAAGAAACACCGTTGCGTTCTTCTTCCAAGCGTTCAATGCGTTCTATAAGGCTTTTTAATCTTGCGGTATCTACACCGCCGACTTCTGTTGTCATATTAGTCTCCTATTTTCTTGATGGTTGTTCTCCAATAAGCCGTTTCTCTTTCATACGGCTTCTTTATTTCGTCCGGCATTGCCTTTGTGTCATAAGACTTTTTGACAAATTGCTTATTGATAATCTCAAAACGCGTGCCGACGAATGCGTGCGGAATTTCTTTGAAGGTGGATTTTATTTGTTCATCCAAGTCTTCATATTCCTTTTTTGAAGGGATAAGCTGCTCTCTGCGTTCAAGCATTTCTTCTAATGCTTCGTTATTGATGAAGTCTGCCGGTTTGTTTTCAACATCTGCTAAACAGAGAGATGAAAACGGGCAGCGGTCGCAAAGCTCCGGACGATATTCCGGCTCCGGATATTGTCCCGCTTTCTTCATTTCCCAGAGACGCTCCAAGCGCGAGATGATATATTCACACTCTCCATAATCCAGCGTAACAAGAATAAGTTTTTCCGTTCGGAAGTTTGAAATGATGAACAATCCTGCTTCTTGATTGTTACCGTAAAGATACAGCTGCATCTGTCTTAAATAACGACGGTAAAGCGGCTTTTTCTTAAAGTCATCCAGAGAGTTAATCATATTGAACGAGTTTTCATTCATTGATTTAATCTCTACCGGAACAGCTTTGCCATTCCATAAGATTTTCCCGTCAATCTTTCCGGAAGCGATAACCTCGCCTTTATTGTTCTTGATTTCAAACGGGGCTTGTGTTTCCACAAATTCAAGCCCCAGTTCATAACCAAGACGGGCTTTGACGTTTTCTTCTTCCTTGTTTCCGGCGTCAAAAATTGCCTGCAGCCCGACGTCGTGAAGCTCTCTCTTGTCCCAATCAAGCACAGAATGAATCATATAACGGTCGCATTCGCTTATATCGGAGCAAGTGAAGGCTCGTTTCGGATAGCGACTTATTTTTTTTGAAAGAACGTCATTGCGGCGGGAGACGATATGGTCTGCCAGCGACGCGGCGTCTTCGTATGTTGCGTATGCGTAAGGCATTGTTTTCTCCTATTTGTTTTTCGGATACATAAACTCAATGCAAGCCTTCCGGATTTCTTCCGGAGCTTGACTGTTCTTTATTGCTGCATAATATGCAGTCGGTTTTTGTTGCTGCTTCAGCCATTCAAGCCATTCGTTAGGGTCTTCAGGCATATCGTTTGAATGGTCTTTTCCGGTTTTATAATTAACCTTTGCAGTTTTGTTCGGGTCAACACCACCGGCGCGGACTTGCTCCCACGTTAAATTCCGGATGCCTAAGATGCGCGTTACACCATTGACAACCATATTTGAATAAGCAGCCTTCCGAATGTTTGTTTCATCTATTTCCGACAGCGGTTTAGTCGTGCCGCCGGATTTTGCGAAGAATTGGTCTTTCTGGCTGCAAGTGCCGATTGCGGTTATTGTGTCTTGGCAAAAAGTAAAGACGCCCCTAACCTCATAAAAATAGAATTGTCCGGTTTCGTCAGATGAATAAACTTTCTCACATACAACATTTTTCCAGCACACGCCGAATAAACGTGCGATTTTTTCAGCACCGGAGCAAGTCATATAAGGTTTGCCCTGCTGGTCAACCCAATCATTCTCATTCGTGCGGCTGATTGACAGCGTGATAATTTTATCCAGTTGCGCTAAACGGCGATTTGCAACGGCTAAGATGTCGTCGGTAATATCCGCTTGATTAGCTGCCGGATTCAGTGTGATGATTTCGTTTTGATTTTCTTCCATTTTAAGCTCCTTAAAAATGTTTGTTAGCAAAATTTTGTTCGTAGTATTCGCCGTATGCTTCAATTTGCGCGGCGAGTTGTTCGCAGCGGTCTAAAGAACGGTTAATTTCAATAATGTTATGAACCGTAATAATGACGCATAAGGTCGTGATAAATGAAATGAGAAACGACTTAATCATTACGCACCCCCAGAACTTCATTAAAAAGGTTTGTGCATAATTCATTCGTGCGCTTGATAGTTTCTTCATACGGTGTCAGTTTCGGCTGCGGACGTTTATAGACACCACGATAAGGATTGTTTTTCTCCATTGGTCTATCGGTCAGCTCTGAAGCGACAAAATCAAAGAAGTTATACAAGCCGATGTCATCTCCGGAAGAAACAAATTCTTCATATAAATCTTCGCGAGCATCCGCTCTTGTTGTGCGCGGACAGCGTTCCGGACGTCCATCGTCGCCATCAATCTCCCAATAAGGATTTTTATCCAGCCAATCCGGAATCTTTTCTTCTATCCGGTCGCCAACTTCCTGCAGCAACAATTCCATTGCTGCACAAAGACGGGCTTGTCTTTCTGTCATTTCAGCCATTGCTAACTCCTTTGTGTGATTGTTCATATTGTTGTTTGCGGACTTCATAAACCGCTTGAACGTTCAGATTGTTTGCTGCCATCCAGCGCGGCTCTAATTCCACCAATCCCGTTGGGAACTTTTGAAAAATATGTCCGTCGTTTTCAAAGAACGTGCCTTTGCGCGTTTCTCCGGTTATTGCGTTGAAAACTTCAACTTCTACCATTTGAACCTCTCTAAATATTCGTTTTCTGAAATTTATTATTGCGAAAAACGAATAAAGAGTCAATAAAAAATATTCGCAAAACGAAAGATTTTTTGTTTTTTAAGCTAATATATTGAAAATTCGGAAGAAAAAAAGTGCATAAAATTTCAAAAAACGAAATAAAAAGACATAAAAGAATATAAAAAGAGGTAGAATCCGAGAAAATAAGACACAAAAAAGCCCTCACAAAGAGGGCTAAAGAATCGGATTCGCTACTGTATTATTCAGCGTTTGAATAAAATGAACGACGTATAATAGCAACAGCTTTTTGGTGGCAATCAGCTTCGCATTCATCCAAATAAAGCATAAATTCCGGACAACCGAGCCGCTTATAATCCGCTTGAAAAGATATAAATTCTCGCGATTCTCTATCTTCAGCATCCGGTCTATGTTCCCAGCATACATCAAACTTCTTTTCAGCTGCAAGATTGCGCGGCTCCAATAAATCTCTTTTATTATCCGGCGCACCTTTATTTATAAAACAGAGAAAAGCAGCTACCGCCGCAAGAAAAGCAAAATATATTGTAAAGGAGATAAGCATATCTTTTACGTTGCCTTTGAGCTTATGCTTATATATATAACGCGCACCTTCAAAGACAGCCAGCGCAAGAGCCACCTTCCAAAACACATCCCAGAAAGCAAGCGCAACATCAATCATCTGCTTCTCCCGTTATTTGTTGGCGGTATCTTTGCCGGTTGAGAAGAATTTTCAACAACGTCCGGCGTTTCTTCGCGTGCCTGACGCGGAATAATATCTCTTATTGCACTAAGAAGCCGGATGTCTTCATCTGATATTTTTAGCGGTTTTTCACTATGCCACAATTCATCTTCAGTTATATCTCCGGAAAGAAAATCAAGAAATGCCGTGCGGTCAAATTCCAGATATTCCGCCGCTTTCTTGACGTGTGAAACTTGAAAACGCCACTCTCCATTCTCTAAATCAGACAAGCGCGCTTGATTGATGCCAAGCTCTTTTGCAAGCCCGACTTTAGTTTTGCCGACTTCTTTTAAACGGCGCGGTAGCCAATGTATTTTGTTTTCTTCAGTCATACGCAAAGCGTAACATATTTATTCTAAAAACGCAAGATTTATTTTATTTTCGGAAAACGAATATTTAGTGTTGACTCTTTTATTCGTTTTTCGTAAGATTACAACGAATCAAATTTCAGAAAACGATTAAAAGGAGTTTAGACTGGATGATTAACACCGAAAAACTTTTCAAAAAAATCTCCCCTTATAAGCTGGCGAAAGAGATGAAAATTCCCGTTACGACGGTTTATTCGTGGAAAAAAGAAAACCGAAAAATTCCTGCTTGGCGAGAAAAAGACGTTGAGGACGCTTGCTTCCGGATGGGAATTTTTATCAATGACTGTAAAGGATAATAAAATGAAAAAAATATTGGATTTTAGTATAGATGGTCTCAATGCCTACAAAACTCCGACAAAAGGATGGAAGGGCAGCAAGAAGCTAATTTCTCTGATTAAATTTCTTACCAAAAAGAAACTAAAGGAAACTCAATATGGGAAATGAAGCAATAAAATATTCTCCGGAAGATATTGAACGCATTTTCAAGGCGTGTGTTAAAGAGCGCGTTTATCATAAAGCATCGGTTAAATCCGGCGTTATATGTGAATGGGCGTTCACATATCCAAACGGAAAAGTAACGGCTGATGTTACATCAGCATTCTGTATCAACCCCGTAAATAACGATTTTGAAACCGGATGCCGTGTCTGCGACAAGAATATCAAAGACGCGCTTTGGAAAATCTGCGGGCAATATACACTTATCACGGGTCAAAAATTATAAACAAGCTCGCACCTTGTTTTTTATGGAGAAAAATATGAGAGATAAATTCTTATTTTTTAAGAACTTCAAAACGGTAGCCGACAAATTGCCCGATGAATTACGCTTAAAATTCTACGATGCAATAACAAATTATGTTTTTGAAGGTATTGAACCGAATGACGCTGTTATTGCTGCGCTTGTTGGAGCAATCAAGCCAAGTCTGGACAAAGAAGAACGACGCGGCGGAAATCATAATCCGACAGGACAAAATCAACATTCAGAGGTCAAAACAGGTCAAACGAGGTTAAACAAACAAAACAGCGAGGTCAAAACACTTCAAACAGGTCAACTCTTTCAAGAAGAAGAAACAGGAAATAATAAACAGGAAGTGAAAGAAAATAACACTCTTGCGAGTGTTACAAAAGAAAACACGCTGCAAGAAGTGAAGGATGATAGCGGGATGATGGATATTGAAGAACTCATCGCGCAAACGCCGCCAAAACCTAAAGAAAAACCATTTACGCCGCCGACGCTGCAAGAAGTGAAGGACTATGTAAGCGACAAAAAACTGACGATAGATGCCGAAGGATTTTATAATTATTTCACGGAAGGAAAATGGAAAGACAGCGAGGGAAAGCCGGTCAGAAACTGGAAACAAAAAGCGTTGACGTGGGACGCCCACGAGCGCAAAAAGCGCACAGTTGCAGCCGCGAAAAGTCTTCTCGGTGTTAAATCCGGAACGTATGGAAAGGATATTCCGCTATGACAAGAGTTTGTAAGCGTTTTGATAAAGTATCGTTTGAAAATTATATCTGCAGTAGTAAAGAGCAAGAGCGGCTCGTGGCAGCTCTGCAGGACGGTATAAAAAACGGTTTTAAGCAAAATATTGTTATTACCGGCGGCGTTGGCACCGGCAAGACACATCTGGCTTATGCGGTATTAAATGCGCTTTGCACGCGATGGAAAGCATCAAGCGGAGCGGAATATTATAGCAGCACGCAAGCCGTTTATGCGCCGATAAAATCAATTATTGACGAGATAAAAGCAAGTTGGCGCACGAATGAACGTGTTGATTTGAGTATTTATACCGGCGCACCGTTATTGATTATTGATGAAGTCGGCGTTCAGTATGGCAGCGACAGTGAAAGAACTGAACTTTTTGAAGTGTTTGATAAACGCTATAATGATGAATTGCCGACAATAGCAATCAGTAACAATAACACAGAAGCGTTAAAATCAATTTTAGGGCAGCGCATATATGACCGCTTAACCGGTGGCGCGTTAATATTTGAGCTTGACGGCAGCAGTTACCGACAGGGAGAAAAGGATGAAAAGCACCAAAGAAATTGAAGCGGACATCCGGAGAGCGTTTGAAGTGGAGCGTCTTTTGCCTTTTCCGCGTCCGAATAATGGAAGTTGTTATCTGGGGCGACTGATGGTTATTCCGGACACAGAGCGCAGCCTTGAAGATATTATGGAAGATATAAAAAACAGTCGTCTTAATATCACATCGGATGATTTGAAACTATGGGATAAGGTAACGGATGAATGGCTGCCGCTGCTTGTCGGAATGCAGCGTATTGTTGTTGTGAAGCGTTGTCAAGGGATGGGATGGAAACGTCTTGCTCGTTATCTGAACGAAAAGAATCATACAGAACGGACTTTTGACCGGACAACATTATGGCGGATTTTCAAAAACGGATTAAAGGAGATTCAGCGGCAAATTTAATAAAAGTTAAAAAATGCAACATCTTGCAACACTTTGCAACATCTTTGTATGCAACACTTTTTCAAAAATATGCTATATATTTTGATAGAATCGGAAAGGAAGTGCGAAAAAATGTCCTCTCGATTCCAGTTTAAGAGTTTTTCATATTGTTCTCCTTAGGCTTATTGTTGAACCACAACCGCCGTCAGACTTGAAATCTGGGGGCGGTTTTGTTATTGAAAGGAATTTATAATGAAATATAAAGCGAACCATAATCTGCTCTTGCCGGACGGTAAAACTGAAGTAAAGGCAGGAGAAATTTTTGAATATGACGGGAATGCGGAAAGTTTTTTGAAAATTGTTGAGCCGCTTCCAGAAGCAGAAGCTCCAGCTCCGGAATCTCCTGCAAACAATGAAAACCCGAAAAATAAGGAAGAAACTCCGGCAGCTTTTGGTCTTGAAGGATTGAGCGACGAAGAAATCCGCGCACAGGGGAAGGCTTGGAAAATAAAGAACGCGCACAATTTGAATATTGATACTCTGAAGGCGCGTATTTATGAAGCCTATGAAAAAGCTGCTCCGGAAGCCCCCGAAGCCTTAAAAAAGCCGGATGCCGGCTTTGAGGTGGACAATATTCCGGAAACTCCGGAAAATAAATCTGAAGAAGAAGGAGCTGCTAATGCTGGGGAATAATATATATTATCCGGATGACGATGATAAAACCGTTAAATGTGGAAAAATTGTCGGCTATACCATAAATGAAGAAGGTTTTGCTGTCTATACGATAAAAGACGGCGAAAAATACATCGTGCTGCACGCTGCGCTTTGTTCCGACGATGAAAAAGCGGCGGCTGAACACTTAAAGAAGATGGTTGAGACAAACCGTCTGATTAAAGAAATTCAAAACGAAGCGAATGATAAAATTGATGCTTTGCTGCTGGAATTGCGCGGCTCTCCGGAATATGAACATCTGACAATTAAAGCCGAGAAGAAGAAGGCTTAATATAAAGCGGGGATAAAAGCCCCGCTCCCTTCTTTTTATATAACCCGAAAGGATAATTATATGAAAACAGGACGACCTTTGAAATATGGCACGGCGGACGAGCTGGAAGAAGCGATTGAAGCGTATTTTGAAAAGTGCAAAGATGAACTTGTTTATAACGATGACGGAGAAGTTGCGACTGATAAAGGCGGAAATCCGATATTTATTCCACATCCGCCGACGATTGCCGGACTTGCCCGCGCTCTTGGATTTATGGACAGACAATCACTTTATGACTATGCTGACCGTGAAGAATTTTCTTGCACAATAAAAAACGCTATCACGCGCATAGAAGAATATGCAGAACAACATCTTTATATTGGACGAGCAACCGGAGCGATTTTCTGGCTGAAGAATCACGGCTGGAAAGATGAAAAGAAAATTGATGCTAACATAAATGATTCCTCGCTGTTTGAAGCGGGCGTTGAAGAAAGAGCGAAAAAATATGAGAAAGTTAAACCTATCAAGCGACGTAAAAAAGCTGCTAAAAAATGATTTAGTGCCTTTTCGCGATGTTGTGTTGCTGAATGACCCAGCGACAGAATGTGCGCCTGCCGGTTTTCATCATACTTTTTCAGACGAATTACTGCACGGGAAGCAGCACGTTGTCATTGAAGCGTTCCGTGAGAGTGCAAAATCAAGTTATGTATTGCGAGCGTTCCCGCTGCATTGTTTGGCTTATCCGTCAAAAAGTATGGATTTAATCGTTATCATAAAACAAAATCAACGACTTGCCGGAGATAAGCTGCTTGAAATAGAGAACGAATATCGTTCAAATCCGGTGCTGCAACATAACCTTGTCCAGATAAGAACGGCTACGCGGGATATGTTCTCGGTTGATGTGAAGAACGAAGCCGGAGAAATCATCAACGTTGTTATTGTGGCGTTCGGAAAACACGCTTCAATTCGTGGCTTGAACATCTCAGACAGACGACCTAAAATTATCATATTAGATGATATTCAAGATAAGGATGACGTTAGAAGCGAAACAATCACGGCGGCAGACTGGGACTGGTTTGTATCTGATGTAATGTTCTTGGGAAAATCTGTCCGACTGTTCTTTATCGGAAATAATCTCGGCGACAAGTGCGTAATTGAACGCTGTATAAATAACGCTGACACAATGGGCTTTAAGGCAATCCGAATTCCGGTAATTATAGACGGGAAACCGGCTTGGGAAGCCCGTGATAAAATGGAAGATATTATCAAAGAGCGAGACAATTACGCGGCTATTGGTAAGCTGGACATCTGGATGCAAGAAAAGATGTGTCAAGCCGTTGCTGAAGAAAACAGAACATTTAAGGAAGAAGACTATCGGTATTATTCGCCATCCGGAAAATGGGATTTAGTGAAGCGGTGTAATCTGTTTGCTTGTCTTGACCCTGCGTCATCACTTAATCCGGAGAGCTGCTATCGGGCAATTACGTTGACCGGAGTTGATGCGGACAATCATTGGTTTTTGCTTGACTGTAAATATGGGCGTTGGGATAGCGCGGAAATGATTGATATTATTTTTGGGCTGGTTACGACATATCACTTGCAGAACTTTTATATTGAGAAAGGTTGGTGGGAGCAAGTTATGCAGCCGTTCTTAACAAAAGAAATGCAGCGGCGAAATGTGTTTTTCAACGTGATTCCGCTTGAACACGGTAAAATTGGCTCAAAACTGGAGCGAATAAAGTTGCTGCAGCCACGTTTCAAGGCGCATTCGGTTTATTTTCCGGACGATGCTGAATGGTTGGGAGAATTTAAGACCGAACTTGCTGGAGTTACACGAGACGCTATCAAGAGCGAATATATTGACTGTGTTGATGCGTTCGCAATGACGGAACAGGTAGCTGTTGCTCCGGTAAATGCACGACCGAGTTATGAAGACAATATGAGACGAGAACGAGAAGCTGCCAGAAGCTCCGGAAGTTTGTTTGATATTGCCGGTTTTTAGGAGACGAAAATGAATATTTTGTTGGGAAAATCTGCTTCAATGGAGACAATAAACGGCTGGATTGAACGGGTTAATGCTGAATTTGGACTGACAGAACGTAACGCTTTAAGTTCTCGTTATTTTGAGGCAATAAAAGACGATTGCATTTTCATCTTTGAGCCGGATTGGGAAGCAGTATTGACGATTGATGTTGATATGTGGATGCGGCGCGAAATGCACGTCGTTTCATACTACGTTAAAAAAGAATGCCGGAATATCCGGCTTTTTTTGACAATACAAAGAAAGTTTGAGGAATTGGCAAAGGCTTTTGATTGTCAATACCTCGTTCAAGGAAGCCACTTCGGCGACAGGCTTTATTTTTACCTTGAGCGCAACGGTTATCACGTCGCCACAATGAGAAAGGAATTATAAATGGGAAGTGCTAAAAAAGCCGTAAAGGCTGTTGTTAATGCTCCGGTCAAAGCAGTAAAGTCTATTGCTAAAGGAGATATTGCAGGCGTTGCAAACGCTGCAGTTAATGCGGCGACTTTTGGAACAGTATCGGTCAATGATAAATCCGGTGTTGTGGATGTTGCTAAAACAACAAGCGATGTTCTCGGACAGATAACAGGGACAACCGCTTTAACGAACGCTATTGAAGAAGCGCAAGCGACACAAGAAGCGCAAGCAAACGCTTTAATTGCTGAACAAAAAGCTGCCGAACAGACAGCTAAGGATAAAGCAACGGCTGCCCGCAGGGCTTATCACGCCAGCGATACAAGAACAATATACACGACCGCGCTTGGAGATGTTGCTGAAAGCGCAAGCGGTGTCAGACGCAAAAGAACTCTGTTAGGCGGTTAATATGGAAAGTCAAGAAAAAAACGGAGAAGAAGCAGCAAATGCCGAACATAACCGGCTTGCTGAAGAAAACAAGAATGCTGAATATGTTGATACGGGAAAGCAGACGCATTTTGTAAAACATGACGATGCCCCGCAACCTATCAGAAAAAGGAAATTAGGGGGCGAATAATGGATTTATCAGCTGAAAAAATAGTCAAGAATTATACAAGCCTTAAAGGTTCGCGTGCTGATTTTGATAATTTATACCAGAAACTGCATAATTATTTTTATGTGGAGAGCGGGAATATTACCGAAGAACGCAACAAAGGCTCGCAGCTGCACGCGCTGCTTGATAGCACATCACAAGATTGCGCGGATGTTTTGGCTGCAGGGCTTGCAAATTATTTGACGCCGGAGAGCGCAAAATGGCTGTTTTTGCAGCACTCTAACCGCGAATTGAGGGATAATCCGGAAGTCAAGCAATGGATGCAGGAAGCAACGGAAGAAGTTTTGTGGACATTGTCGCGCTCTAACTTCTACAATCAGATGCCGATTTTTTATAAGGCAAGCGGTGTCTATGGGACAGCAGCGTTATTCTGCGAAAAGGATGAAAACGACGGCGTGCGATTCTATAATATACCGATTAAAAAGCTGTATCTAACGGAAGATGCAAGAGAACGTCCGGCGGAATTTTATCTGCAGTTTGAATATACAGCCGAACAAGCATTGTCCCGTTTTGGCGAAAAATGCAGCCAAGAAATTAAAGACGCTTATTCTTCCGGACGTAATGATGATAAAAAATTCAAGTTTATTTGTTATTTCGGCAAACGTTTTGACCGCGACCCAGACAAGAAAGACAATAAAAATATGCCTATTCGGATGGTGTGGGTTGATGAAAAGTCAAAGCAGATTATGCAAGAAAGCGGCTTCTGGAGTATGCCGTGCGTGGCACACCGATTTTATAAGCGTTCGCAGATTGTATATGGATATAGTCCGGCAATGAAGGCGTTACCTTTTGCCCGTATGGTTAATACAATTACGGACACGATGCTTCGTGCAGCAATGAAACAGGCTGACCCTGCGGTTGCGCTTCCGGATGATGCTTTTTTAGGCACGCCGAACTTTAACCCGCGAGCAATCAACTATTATCAGCGCGGCAAGCTCAATCCTAAAGATGAGATTTTTCCGATTGGTAACTTCGGCAATCCGCATATTGCGGTTGAACATCTGCAATTTTACCAGCAACAAATTCGCGACACGATGTTTTATAATACATTTCAAGCGTTTAGCGAACTGACAAAGCAGATGACTGTTCCGGAAGTGATGGAGCGTGTCAACGAAAAGATGACGTTACTTGGTCCCGCAGTCGGGCGATTTATGAATGATGTTCTGCAGCCGCTTATTGAAAAGGTTGTCAATATTCTTTATGAAGACAATCGTTTGCCAAGAATGCCGGATGTGATGGCTTTTGACCCGACGTATGAAGTCAAATTCGTCGGACGTCTCGTCCAGTCGCAGCGTCAATCGGAAGTCAACAATATCATTAACGCTTTAACGATTGCCGGACAGCTTCAAGCAATCAATCCGGAAGTCGTTGATAAAATCAACACCGATGAAGCGGTGGAAGAAATTTTTGATATTACCGGAGTTACAACGCGTATTTTGAATAGTGAAGCGAAAGTCGGTGAAATCAGAGAACAACGCGCACAAGCACAAGCGCAAGCGCAGCAAATGCTAAATGCACAAGCTGCAGCGCAAGCGTATAAGACAGCAGCTGAAGGAGATAAGAATGTCAGAGACAATCAATCTGAAGGATAAAAACTGCATTGCTGACCTCAATGTAGCATTCAACGACATTGCCAGAGAACATCCAAATGTTATTGCTTTTCTGGAAATGTATTGCGGATTCACAACGCCGCTTAACATAAGCGACCCAAATGAAATATCATATTCCAGCGGCAAGCGGGATGTGATTCTTATGATAAAAACACTTATGCGAAATGACATCTTGCCTGAACAAATCGCACAATATTACGAAAGGAATCTATAATGACCGAAACAATGACAACTGCTCCGGAAACCGGACAGCCAGCGGAAGGCACAAACGGAGCGCAAACGAACAGCTTTGACTTTGGTTCTGCCTTATCGGTTGAATATAAGGACAATCCGTCAATCGCAAAGTTTGGCGGAGACGTGAACAAACTTGCAAAAAGCTATTTAAGCCTTGAAAGTTTGATGGGACAAGGACGCGTTGCTATTCCGAAGGATGAAAACGACGCGGTAGCTTGGGGATTGTATGACAAATCATTCAACGTTCCAGAAACGGCGGACAAATATGAATTGACCGCTCCGGAAGGCTTTGACCTTAGCGAATTTAAGACGTTGATGAAAAACAATCACATCTCGTCAAACGTTGCGCAAAAGTTGCTTGATGCACATTTGCACGAATTTGAAGTATATGAAAGTTTGAAAGAGCAGCAAGCCGAAGCAGACAAAGCGAATGCTGAAGCCGCATTGAAAAAAGAATGGGGCTTGAAATACGGCGAAAATATGAACGCTGCAAACAAGTTTTTGCAAAAACTCTCTACCGACCAAGAGGAATACAAATATTTCTTAGGTAAAATTGGGAATGATGCAAAATTTATAAAACTGCTTGCGCGGATGGGAGAATCAATCTCTGAAGGTTCTCTTGGTGGTATGGAAGGACAAGCCTTCGGATTTACGAAGACCCCGACTGAAGCAAAAGCAGAATTTAACCGCATTATGAGCGACGCGAACGATGCCTATTTTGCAGGTGTAAGAAACAGGAGAAACGACCCGACTTGGTGCAGACAAAACAATCAAACGTTTGTCTCTGAACAAGAGAGAAAGGCTCGTGTTGCTTATGTTCAATCGCTTATGCGGATGATGGGATAAGCGCAAAGCCCCCGAAACAGATTGCCCCCAAAACATTGGACAAGGCTTAAAATTGGCTCCGTTGGTAGAAACTACTGACGGTTTTTTTGTTTTTTAATTTGTGAAAGGAAAAATAATGACTGAATCTACACAGTTTGAGACAAGGGCGCAGGCTTATTCTTCAATAATTCTGCCGCTTGCTCGTCAAGAACGCTCTAAACTGTATGATAGAGTGTTCATTAAAACCGACTTTACTGGTAAAACTTTTTACCAAGACCAAATCGGCGACTGGACAATGTCGGAAAAAACTTCGGTAAATGCCGACACTCCGGAAAATGACCCGAATTTAGGAAGAACGCGCATTGATATTCGCACTTATAACGATGCCCGTTTGCTTGACCGTTCTTTGCAGCTGCAAGAACTTTCTGACCCGATGTCAATGGCTTCTATTTGTATTCAATCGGCTGTCGGCGTTCAGATTGATAAGGTTATTTATGAAGCACTCGGCAGCGTTGCGTATCGTGGCGAAACTGGCGCGACTGCCGTTTCTTTCCCTGCTACACAGGAAATTGACGCTGACTTCGGGTCTGTCGGCACAAACAGCGGTTTAACTGTTAAAAAATTACGCCGCACAATGAAGATGCTTGATGCTGCAAATGTTCCTTCTACGGATAGAACTTTCGTCGGCACAGCAACAGAAAAAGAGCAATTACTCGGCACAACAAAAGCGACTTCTATTGACTACAATAGCGTTCGCGCATTGTGCAGCGGCGAAATTGACACCTTCTTAGGCTTCAAATTCGTATGGCTTGGAGACGGTATTGTCAACGTTGCAAGCAATATCGCTTCTTGTTACGGCTTCCATAAGACCGGCGTTTGCTTCGGTATGTTGGAAGAATTGTTCTTGCGTATAGATGAACGCAAAGACAAATCATACTCTAAGCAAGTGTATTACGAGATTTCTTGCGGTGCTGGACGCTTAGAGGAAAAGAAGGTCGTTAAAGTTAAATGCGACCAGAGCGTAACTGTAGATGATTAAGAAAGGAGTTTAATATGGCTACTGTAAATTCTACAACCTACGCCGCACAAGCTGCCGGTAAAATGGCGGTTTCTGCTGGTATTATGAACACAAGCTTGAAAGTTATTTCCGGTGATTATACCGCTGCTTCAGCGGCTTCCGGAACAATTATCAATTTGTGCAAACTTCCGGAAAACGCTGTTATTCACGACGTTGTTCTGGATACTGGCGCACTCGGTGCAAGTTCCACAATCAAAGTCGGAGACAGCAATGACGATGACCGCTACATTGCAGCGGCAAGCACAGCTTCAGCTACAACTTTGAGGGCTGGCGTAACCGGAAAAGGCTATCGCGTCGGGACAAACGCCGGAGACAACCTTTTGATTGCCACCACCGGCGGGGCTGCAATAACTGGTAAGGTTCACTTTACCGTTGTTTATGCCTAAACCATAGAGGGGGCGGAAATTTCGTCCCCTTTTTCTTTTTTAATTATACACAAGGGATTTTAATATGAGCAGAGTTTCAATCGTTAATAAAGCAATAGCGTTCATCGGAGACAACAGAATTACCGACTTGTCTGACGATACAATGACCGCAAAGGCGTTCAATAATATCTATGTGGACAGTTTAAAAAGTATTCTTTCGGAGTGCTGCTGGAACTTTGCTAAAAAGCGCGTTGTTCTGAATAGATTGACCGAAACGCCAGCTTGGGGCGGCGGCAATTACTTTCAGCTTCCTGCGGATGTAGTGCGTATTTTCGAAACCACCGCGCATAAATGGAAAATTGAAGGAAATTATATCTTAACGCCGGAATCAAGTGTCGGGATTTTATATACTTATTTATGCGAAGATGACAATAAATATCCGCCGCGTTTTGTTGATGCGTTGGCTTGCCGTTTGGCTGCAGATGTTTGTTTTGAATTAACAAACAATTCCAGCAAACAAGCGGAGCTTATGAATTTGTATGAAGGACATTATTTGCCGGTTGCAAAATCTATGAATGCCCGCGACGGTTCGCCGGATGAAATAAAGGACGACGCTTGGGTTAATGCTGTTTATGATGGGAGATGGGACTAATGGCAAGAGTAGCACAGATATTTCCGACTTTTGCACGCGGCGAAGTTAGCCCGTGGATGTTTGGACGCGTTGATATTGAGCCTTATTCCTCTTGCTTGTATAAGTGCCGGAATTGCTGGGTGCGTCCGTTTGGTGCTGTTTCTCGTGTTGCCGGAAGCGAATTTATAACCGAAGCGAAAGGAAAAGCCCGCTTATTAAAGTTTGTGTTTTCAGCAACAGACAGCTATATCATTGAATGCGGCGCAGGATATTTTCGCTTTTTTAATGACGGCGGCTACATTGTTGATAATAATGACAACATATACGAGATAAGCAATCCATTTACAGAAAGCCAGCTGGATTCTATTCAATATGTGCAGTTGGACGATATTATCAAAATTACCTATAAAGATGATGCGACAAATAAAAATAAGCCGCTGGAACTTATTAGGCGCGCCGCTAACGACTGGGTTTTAAGAGAGGTTGACTTTAAATGCACGCCGTTTTTGGATGAGAATTTGACTTCTACGACATTGATGGCAAGCGCAACAACCGGAAGTATAACGATTTCAGCATCTGCAGCCGTTTTCAATTCAAAACACGTTGGTTCGTATTGGTGGCTTGGTGGTAAGACAACGGTTGATAATATTGAACGGCAAGGGTATGTCAAAATTACGGGCTATACGGATTCAACACACGTTACAGCAAAAGTTTTATGGGAATTATCCACGACTTCAGCGACCGCTGAATGGGGCGAAGGTGCTTGGAGTGAATATCGCGGTTTTCCTGCTTGCATAGGTTTAATGGATGGACGCATCTATTACGGCAGAACACCACACAGCCCGCGTAATATTTACGGCTCGCGTCCTTATGCTTATGAAGATTTTACACCGGCAACAGATAACGAAGACAGCGGCGCGGTAAATGTTGAACTGGCGACAAATTCAAGCGGCGACGGTTCTGATATTCGTTGGATTATCGGCGCAAATTTTCTTCTGGTTGGGACATATGGCTCGGAATTTGTTGTTAAAGGCAGCGGAGATTCCGGAATTACGCCGACGGATGTTCACGCTCGCGCACGTTCTAACTGGGGAACAGAGTCAATACAGCCGATTGTCGTTGACAGTATGATTCATTTTGTGCAGCGAACAGGCAAAAAGGTTCGGCAATTTGTTTATGACTATTATCTGGACGCATACAAAGCCGTTGACATTAGTTTGTTCTCGGAGCATCTGCTGGAAAGCCCAATCAAAGCTATTGCCTATCAGAAAAATCCGGACAGTCTTTTGTGGTGCTTGCGCGAAGATGGAAAAGTTGCAGGTTTGACCTTAGAAACAAATCAGCAGATTCAAGCGTGGTGCTTGATGGAGTTTGACGGAACTGTTGAGAGTATTGAAACAATACCTTCATACAATGGCTTATACGACGAAGTTTATATGATTGTTAAACGCAAAATTAACGGAAATACCGTCCGTCATATTGAGCGCATAGAAGATTTAATCACGCCGGAAGTGCAGCCGCGTTGTTGGTATGTGCGGGACGCTTTGTCTTATAGCGCATATGAGTTGACTGAAGGAGTCAGCCTATCGCTATCCGGAACTTCCGGAACAATCACATTGACGGCTTCAGCAAGCACTTTCACGTCAACACAAATAGGACGACGAATCCGTTGCATTGACGACGGCTTCAATATTTTAGGAGAAGTTGAAATAACCGAATATGTTAGCGCAACAAAAGTCAAAGGGATTGTTCGCAAGACATTTAATAAAACTTCATATTCCGGCGGAACGTGGGGCGTTAGTGTCATAAAATTGTCCGGCTTAGGACATTTAGAAGGCAAAACGGTGCAAGTATTCGCCGATGGTGCGGTGCGTCCAGAAGCGACTGTTGCAACCGGAAAAATAACGCTGCAATATGACGCCTTCTATATTATAACCGGTTTAGGCTATAAGTCATATATCCGGACAATGCCTTTTGAGGGCGGAAGCGAAAACGGGACTTCTACCGGAAAAAGAAAACGCGTAAATGAATTATCTTTGCGTGTTTGGCGGACTTCCGGATGTAGTGTTGGTTATGACAGCAAGCATATGCAGAAGGTGCAATATAGAAACGCAACAACGCCGATGGGAACGCCGCAACCGTTATTTACGGGGATAATCCCGAATATCAAATATAATCAAGGTTGGACTTGGGATGCCAATGTTACGGTTGAACAATCGGAGCCGTTGCCAATGAATATTCTGGCGATTGCTCCTCTTAGTAATGTTTCAGATAAATAAGGGAGGCTTTTATGGGTGCAGGAGCTGCTTTTCTTGCTGCAAGTGCATTGTCTGTCGGTTCACAGGTAAGCAACGCTTTACAGAGTTACCGGAACAGCAAATTTGAAGCAAGACAATATAAATTACAGTCTGAAGAACTGGAGCTTCAGAAGGAAGTATTGACCGACCAATATCGGACAAAGCGCAATCAGCTAATCGGAAACGCTGTCGCGCAGGCTGCCGCAAGCGGTGTCAAAGTCTCCGGAAGTGTGGCAAGCTCAATTAGCAATTCATTAACTGAAATGGGAATGGAAGAAAGCTATCGGAAATTCAATCTCTCAATGGAGCAGAACAATCTTGCGTTTGAAGCAAAAGCAGCAAAGGCGCAAGGAAAACAGGCGCGGATTGCAGGGCTTATAGGAGCAGCAACGACGGCTTTATCCAGTTATTCAACGTATGATTATTACTGGGGCAGTCGTCCGAAGGTTGTTGATGTTACCGGACAAGGAACTACCGGCGGTAATGTGAAGTTTGTTAATGGAAGTTATAGGGGGTAAAAATGGGAAGACTACCCGTATATGTGAATAATGCAAATGTGCAGAAGGCAAATATCGTCAAAGCGCGTAACAATCCCGTAGGGCAAGCGTTGGACAATGCCGGAAAACAGATGCAGCAGCTGGCTATTCAATGGCAAAAAACACAGAACGCAGCTGAAGCTCTGGATGGTAAAAACAAGATTTTTGCGGAAGTCAATGATATTTTGACTGAAGCTGAAGATTTTCACGACTACAAGTCGCCGAAAGACCTTCAGACAAAAGAAAACGAATTGCTTGACCGGATGTCAAAGGTTGTGCCGAATGTTTCAAACGGCTTTACAAATGATGTTAATCGGACGAATTTTGCACAAGAGCAACAGCTGACGACGCTTCAGAATATGGAGAAACTGAAAGCAATCTTCCGGCAGAAATATATTGATAATAACGCTGCAAATCTTGTCATATCTCACGAAAACAATATGAAAGCGTTTATCCGGACAGGCAATCCGGCATATAAGCAGAGCTATCTTGCCGACTTGGAAAATTCATTCAAAGCCGGATATATCAGCGAAAAAGAAAAAAACGCTGCAGCTATAAAAGTCAACGGCTGGGATTTTTCTTTTGCAAGCAGTCAGATGTTGGGAGACCCTGAAGGAACGCTGAAGAATATATCTAAATTCAATTTGCAGCCGGATGAGAAACAAAAACTTATGAAAGCTGCATTCACACAGATTGAGAATAAGAAGCTATTTGATGGTATGGATAAACTTATCTCTGAAGGGACAGAGGGAAACCGTTTGTATAATAAATATATTGATGAAGGCTTGTCTTTAGATGAGATTCAAAACAATCAGAGCATAAGCGATAATGAAAAGATGGCTCTATTGAAACTCTCCGGATATGATACAGCAACCTTTAAACAAAACCAGAAAAACGCTGAAAATATTACTTTTCAGCTGGAGCTTGACGACGAAATAAAAGGAACAATAAGCGAAAGCGTCAAAGGGCGTCCGAAGCTGGCAAAAGGCAGAGATATTGACGACCTACTGAAATTACGCGACAAGGTTTATGACGGCGTTATCAATCACGGGCTGTCAAAGGAAAAAGCAACAAAATATATGAACTCGGTTATTGGTGCAAGTTTGCGCGAAGCAAAGAACATCGTTGACAGGAAAGACTCATCGGCAATTATCAGCAATCCATACGCTGAAGGGCTTGTTCAAGTGGACAATCAGATTGCCGCTGCAGGAATAGAAAATGACCGCGTTCGCGCAGGCGTTCACAATCTTTATTTTGAAGCGATGGACAATCAGATGACGAGCCAAAATCCGGACGGCGTTATCTGGAGCGACCTTCCGGAAAAAACACGAAAGAACATCCAAGACAAAGCTGTTGCTTATGCTCTTTCTAATATGCCGAATGTGGCTGAAGCAAAAGCGATGTTCAGTCAATATCTGCCCGCTTCAGAACGCAAAGAAGCACTTGATAACTTCATCAATCAATATAATGCGGAGATGAACGAAACGCAGCGCAAAGAACTTGCGAAACAAGTTGTTGAAACGCAGTCAATGAAGGCAAAAGCAAAAACGGAAATGACGATGGAAAATGCAACCTATGAATTTTCGGATGATGACAAGGCTTTTATGCAAGAACGGAGCTATACACCGGAAGAAGTCATTTATACCGCACAATTACGCGGTGTTAGTGTGACGGAAGTTTTATCTAAATTGAGAGGGAATCAATGAGAGATTTATTTGAAACAGAGCTGGGAATGGAAAAGGTTGAAGCGGTTAATGCGCCGCGCGACCTTCTCGCCGACGAGCCGATGCCGACATATCACGGACAAATTGAGAAATATGCGACAGATGACAAAGGCTTTACGGAAGATGAACAGCAGCTTATCGGTGCGTTATTTTCTCCGGAAGAACTGGAAGAAATTGAAAAAATGCCGCCTATCGGCTTTTTGGAATCTCTTAAAGGTAAAGGCTGGAGTCATATTCTTCCGTATAAAGGAACAGGAGAAGATATTGTTGAAGCAGGCGTTGACCTTAATATGATTAACAAGGCTAAGAAGGGAGATGCTGCCGCTGCTGTTTATGTCAGAAATATGCTTAAAGAAGACTATACAAAACAGTTACGAGGAACAACTCTTGGCGGTAAAATGGGGAATATTCTTCACTATACGCCGTCATTTATGGGAGAAATGCTTGTGGCTGCTTATACTTGCGGCGGTGGTGCTGCGCCTAAGGTTGCACAAACAGCCGGAACGCAAGCCGTTAAAACCGGAGTAAAAGAATTTGCTAAGTCTATGGTAAAACGTAGCGGAGCTTTTGCCGCTAAGAGCGCAACCATTGCCGCAAAAATGCCGCAGCAAGGAGTTAAAAACTATCTTGACCGCCGCGTTGCCGGTTCAATAGAACTAACTGATAAAGGCGAAGCAATGTTGCAGAATATGGACGAGATGCCAGCAACAACAGCAATCAAAGCATTCGGCGACAGTTGGGTAGCGGTAGCTTCTGAAATGTCCGGAGATGCGCTAATGGCTGGGGCTGGGAAAGTGCTGTCTCCAGTTGGTAAATATACAGGAAAAATTCTCTCTCCGGCTATGTCAAGAATGTCCGGAGCAATGCCGACAAAACTGAAGGATGCTGTTCTCCGGACAGTAAAAAAATATAAACCGGATGCGAGCATTTCAAAAATGCTGTCGGATAAAGTATATTTCAATGGTGTTGTCGGCGAAATTGCAGAGGAACGCTGGGAAGGTGTTTTGCGCACAGTTACCGGACTTGATGACCGCGAAATGTCAACGACTGATAAATTGATGGATGCGGTTTTTCCGGACAAAGATGAATTGTTGGCTGAAATTGGTGTTTTTGGCGGGATGGGAATCAGCTCACACGCTGCCGTCCGCGCTTATAACGGGCTTATCAATAAAGGATTTTCTCCAGACCAAGCGAAGGCTTCCCTGCAGAATATGACCGAAACACAGAAGGAACAGCTTTCTGAAAAGATAGGTATTACTGAAGGAACATCTCCGAAAACGGTTGAGGTTGATTTAGATAAAATCTCTTTGTCTCCGGATATTCCGAACTTCAAAGAAGGAGCAAACGAAAACGGCGTCGTAGAAGGACAGCAGCTGCAGGGTAAATACGAGAAGACCGGCGTTGCCCCGATTGTATTATGGGAACGCAACAACGGCAATCTTGAAGTTATAACAGGACGTCATCGTTTGGATTTAGCCCGCAGAACCGGCGAAAAATCTATTCCGGCGCAGATAGTTAAAGAATCTGAAGGCTGGGATGTTGAAAGGGCGCAGATGTTTGATGTGGAGCAAAACATCCGCGACGAAAAAGGAACTGTTCGCGATTTTGCAAGATTTTTTAAGCATCACGAAATAACAGAAACCGAAGCGACAGAGAACGGTTTTTTAGCGCGGGCTACCGGACGCAAGGCTTTTGATATTGCAATCAACGGAACTGAAGCACTTTATACCGGTTTTGTTAATAACAAAATCACAGAAGATAAAGCTGCGGCTATTGCAAGCGGTGCGCCGCTTAATGAAGCTGCACAAGCTGCCGGAATCAAAGCTGCAAAGAAAATGTCTGCCGATGAATTGAAGGCTTATGTTTCTTTATTGGCTCAATCAAAGCCAAGCGCAGAAGCAACGGCAGATATGTTTGGATTCAATGATAGTGCAATCAAAGAAGCGGAAGCAATCGCAAAACTGGTTGCAAAGGATAAGAAGGAAATCAACGACAAAATCAGAGCTGTCAAAGGCGCACAACATAATCCAGAAGCTGCTGAAAAAATGGGCTTGCGCTTTAAAGTTACGCCGGAGAATATCGGAAAAGAAATCAAACGGCTTGAATTTCAAATTCAACAGCTGGACAGTTTTTTCACGAATCCGTCTCTTATGGGATATTATAGAGGTATTCTGCAGGGTAAAAATCCGGATATGCCGCAACTGGTCGCCGCTAAAAAAAACGGCGGCGCGGACGTCCAAGAAAAAACGAGTGTGCAGGATTTTCTTTTGCCTTATACGCCGGAGAATGTGGAACTTGTTGAATTGGCAAGCCGTATTCCGCAAGATATGCAAGAGCTGGCACAAGCTGCCGGAAAATTTGCGCATCCGTTCTTAGATAGAGAAATAAGCAAAATGGATGAATTTAAACGCCGTTGGCTTGACTATCTTGAACCTTTGAGAGCCTTTGGAGAAAGCATCTATAAAGACGCTCGTTTATTTGCCGGTGTTGGTGGAAAGATTGCTATTGCGTTGACCGACCACACGGAAAATCTGCAAGGACGAAGAACCGGAGAAGGCTTGCTGCCGATTGTTCAAGACTTCAAAAAAGAGTTTGGAATCTGGCGGCAAGCAACCGTTGAAGCTGACCTCGGCGGATATTTAGTCGCAAGACGTTATATTGAAGACTTGTCAAAGGCTGAAGGCGTAAAAGTAACGGAAGAACAGCTGCAAGCAAGTTTTGAGATTATGGACGAGCTGAAGGCTAAATATGAAAACAACTTTATGCGCTTAGAACATTACGCTGAACGTATATATGAATTTCAGCAACGCATTTCGCATTTATTGGTTGAAAGCGGATTGATGAGTAAAAAGGCTTATGACGCTATGCTTCAAGCACATCCGCATTATATACCGTTCAAGCGTATTCTGGATGAGAATAGAATTAAGAGTCCGGAAGTTGTTATGAAAAATGCTAAAGGCAGAGGATTGTTGAAGGCGCGTCCGGTAGTTAAGAAAATCAAAGGAAGCGACCTTGACATCAGAAATCCGTTTGCGAGCATTGTTAATAATACCGCTGACATCATTGTCAACGCACACAAGAACGATATTGTGCGCCGTGTTGCTAAAATGAGAAAAGCACATCCGGAGCTTGTGAAAGAAAAAGAGCCGGATAGAGCGTCGTTTGACAGAGGTTTGCGTGATATGCTGAAAGCCGGTATAAAGAAGCTGGGGGGAACGTATGAGCGCACAAGCAAGCGTTTAACGGTTGATAATGCCTTCGGCGTTTATATGCCGTATGAAAATAAAATAAAGGAAAAAATCGGCGTTGACGCTGCGTTGGCGCACGAGTTCGGACATATGCTTGATTTTAGATTAGGCTTAGGCAAAGCTATTCTTCAGAGCGACGAAATCACAAAAGAGCTTGAAGCATTGGCTGACGAACGATTGCGTAGTGATTTAGTGGAGAAAAACGGCAGATTTGAGCGTATAACACAATACCCAAATGACGTTAAATATATGGAATACTTATATTCGCCGCGTGAATTGATAGCGAATTTATATGATTCATATATCAACGCGCCGGAGCTGCTGAAGGAACACGCGCCGCAAGCTAAGGCTTTACTGGAAAGATTTATCCAGAACAGCCCGCACAAGTGGCTTCAAGACATCCACCGCACGCTTGACGTTGGTTTTGAGACAATGTATGGAGAACTTGACCGTGCTGAAAACATTGTCCCTTATTACGTCAACGGAAGAAAGAAATACATTGAGGTTCACAAAGACCTTTATGACGCGCTAAAGGGTGTTGATTCCGTAAAATTACCGGCTGTCATTGATTTATTCACGCGTTATCCGGCAGCATTACTCCGTTGGGGCGCAACACAGGCAAACATTACTTTTGCTTTAATCCGCAACCCGTTAAGAGATACATACACGGCAGCAATGCAGACAAACGTCGGATTTATTCCGGTAGTCTCTACGCTGAAGGGCGCGGGACATAAGCTCTTGAATACTGAAACATATAAGGAATGGAAGGCTGCGGGCGGAAGTTTTGACAGCTTTATGCAGCTGAACGAAAATTCAAAAATAAACCCATATAAGGAATTATTCGGACATCTGAATATGTTTCATCTGGTTAATCCGTTTTACTGGATTGAAAAGACCGGAGCATTATTTGAAGAAGGGACGCGTGTCGGCGTTTATGAAAAGGCAAGAAATAAAGGCTATTCACAGAAAGAAGCCGCCTATATTTCACGGGATTCAACGATTGATTTTGCACGCGGTGGCAGCGTGGCAAAACAAGTCAATCAGTTTATTCCGTTCTTTAATGCAAATATTCAAGGTTTAGTCTCTATGACGGAGAAATTCAAAAAACGTCCGATAAGTATGACTGTTAAGGCGTTGGCTGAATTGACAATCCCAAGCATCGCTCTTGCGTATTATTACACGATGGCGGCTTCAGATGATGATAAGAAATGGTATTCTGAACTTCCGGCGTGGCGGCGGAATTTGTTTTGGAACTTCCGGATAAACGGAAATGACATCACATTACCGAAGCCGTTTGCTTATGGTGCAGTTTTTGCGACATTGCCGCAGGCAATGACTGAAGGAATAACGACCGGAGAAGATATTGACTGGACGGCGCAGGCAAAGAATATTTTTGATAATATCAATTTTATCGGGGATATTTCAAGCGCGATGCCGCCTGCCTTAAAAATTGCTCTGGAGCTGCAGGCGAACACAAACTTCTACACCGGACGAGATATTGTCCCGACGTATCTTGTGAATGTTGACCCTGAAGAACAATATACCGATAACACCAGCGAAACGGCAAAGGCAATCAGCCAAGCCGCAAGCAAAGCAGGACTTCATCTTTCCCCGATGGAGATAGACCACATTGTAACGTCTGCCGGTGCCGGTATGGTTAAGGATATGCTGTCAATGGTTGATATGTCCGCCCGCGATAATGCGCCGGAAAAAGAGACCGGAGACTTGCCTATTATCCGCGGCGTAATTGGGAAAGAGCCTATCGGTTATAACTCTAAGAGCGTTCAGTCATTTATGGATAAATTTGACGAACTTTCTCAAACTTATAACACTTATAAGAAAATTGAGAGAGAAGACCCAGAACGCGCTGACGGTTACGCCGAAAAGCACGAACGGGAGATTGATTTATATGAAGACTTAAAAGGTTTCAATAAACAAATTAAAGACATCAGCAAAGAAATAAACACCATTTCTCAAGATGAGGATTTGTCCCCGAAAGAGAAAAAGGCGCAAATTCGCGAGCTGAAGCAAGAGATGACGACCCTTGCACAAGAAGCAATGGAAGCCATAAACGAACACTAACTTTTGATGAAAGGAAAATAAAATGACGGTTGAGACACAAAGTAACAAAACCGCTAAACAAGTTATGGGTGCTTATACTTATAGCTTTACATTCCGAACATTGCTTGAAGACCCGACATCTGATGAAGCGAAGCAAGCGATAAAGGTTAAAATATCAGACGGAACGACCGAATACACATTAACCTACGGAACAGATTATACGGTGGCTCTTGATGCCAGCGGATACGGCGGGACAATTACTGTTACAGATGCCAAAAATTCAAGCTGGGGGCTTGTGATTTATCGTGAATATGGTATGAAGCAAGGCAGCAATTACCGCGATTATGATGAATTTCCGGCGGCTACACTTGAAGGCGGACTTGATAAGCAGATGATGGTTGCGCAGCAGCTGCAAGAACAGCTTGACCGATGCGTTAAAACAGGTATTACATCGGACATTGACCCCGATGTTTTAGTGTTGCAAGTAGAAAGAGTCTATAATTCTATTGGTAATGTTGACACCGTCGCAAACAATATCAGCAGCGTCAATACGACTTCTTCAAATATCGGCAACGTCAATACAGTTGCCGGAGATATTGCAAACATCAACGCCGTTGCAGGAGACTTAACAAATATTGATGCAGTCAAAAATAATGCAACGAATATAAATGCTGTTGCCGGTAATGCGACAAACATTAACACCATTGCGGAAGATAAGGCAAATATTGACGCAGTCGCCGCGGATTTGGCGAATGTGGATGCTGTCTCCTCTAACTTAACAAACATCAACGCCGTTAAGAACAACGCAACAAATATCAATGCTGTTGCTGGAAATGAAAGCAACATCAACGCGGTTGCTAGTAATGCGACAAATATTAACGCCGTGAATGCAAACAAGACGAATATTGACACCGTCGCAGGCGATACGGCAAGCATAAACGCGATTGCCGCGGATTTAGAGAATATTGACGCAGCATCCACTTATGCGAATTTGGCTAAAGACTGGGCTAATAAAACGAACGGAACAGTTGACGACAGCGAATATTCAGCGAAACATTATGCTGAAGCTGCGGCAGCAAGTGCGGCGTCGGTTGATGATACAAACATCGTGCATAAAACCGGCACGGAAACAATCTCCGGAGATAAAAACTTCTCCGGAGCATTAAAACAAGGCGGTTATAATGTTGTTACAACAAACGATTTTGATACAAAACCGACAAGCGGCAGCACAAAACCGGTTACATCCGGCGGGCTGTATAATGAATTTCAGACAGAAGAATTGATTGAAAAGAACATCTACACCGGAGTAAATCTGCAAACAAAATTCGCTTCTGAAATATCCAGTTATTCCAGCGTTTGGGCGTGGATAAAAGCACGCATTCAAGCCGGAAATTATGCCGGTATTCATATAGGCGACTATATTCCGGTTACAATTACGGCAGGAACTGTCGGCTCTAATTCTGTTGCAGCACAAACATTTAATTGTCAAGTTGCTGGTATTGATACATATTACAGATGCGCGGACACGGATTTAGGACATCACATTGATTTTATTTCAAAAGAAGTATGTGATACAGCGGTCACTTGGAACGATAGCAACTGCAACAATGGAACAAGCGCACAAAATTCGCCGTGGCTTGCTTCAAAAGTTTATGGTTGGCTTAATGGCGTTAATAACGCTGGGACAGCTTATGGGAATAATTCTGTTGGCATAAATGCAGACGGCAAAGGACTGTATCATCGGCTTCCGTCGGCGTTAAGAAACGTTATAACAAACAAAAGACAGTTGCTTGATAATCGTTATTCTGGAAGCTCTCTGATAAATGGCAGCACAGGCTGGGGTTGGGCTGATATGGGCAACCTTTGGCTACCGAATGAAATTGAAGTTTATGGCACGCAAATTCGTTCTAATCTATGTCAAACGGTTGGATATTGGAATCCGGAAGCGCAATGTTCGGCACAATATCCGGTATTCAAGCATAGCGTTTATACGCGCATTAAATACACGTCAAACGGGGGTCGGGCTTCGTGGTGGCTCTCCTCTGCGGATGGTAATGGCACTACGGACGCGTGTTTTGTCCACGGCAACGGGCGTGCCGGTGGTAATGGTACTACTACTACCGGCGTTTTCGTCCCGCTCTGCTTTCGTATAACGTAGTTATACGCCAAAGGTCAATCTCTTATAATCCCTTAATCGGGGCGGCTCGTCCGCCCCGAAGGGGTATAAGCACTTTGTGAAAATTTTTATTTTAGTGTTTGACAATGGAAAAAATTGTGATAACTGAAAAAACGAAAGGGTAATAAATGAGTAATGTTCATCTAAAAGACCGAGAAGAAACACCGCTGACTTTTGTTGTTTTGGGACGGCAAATTCAAATAGAAGTAACAAAAATTGTTATGAGTGAAAAGTCTATGCCTAAAAAATACAGAATGCTTGTCGGCACGTCTTTAATCAACAAAGTTGATGAAATGATGGACAATATAATTATGGCAAACAGTATATATGCGAAGGATGAAAAACAACTCGCAAGACGGGACTATTATCAAGAACTGGCAATAATAAACTGCTTTCAAATCCAGAACAAGCTAATCCGAATTGAAAAGTGTGTGCCGGAATTTAAAGTTAATCGGTTGTCAGTTATATCGGAATTGCTGAAGCAAGAAACGGAGACGCTGAAGCGTTGGCGTCGTTCAAACAAACTTGTTTCTGCATAGGTTATTTGTTGTATATCATCGGGTCGGGCTTCGTGGTGGCTCTCCTCTGCGGAAAGTAATAACACTACGAACGCGTGTAATGTCAACAACAACGGGAATGCCAATAGTAATAATACTACTAATACCGGCGTTTTCGTCCCGCTCTGATTTAAATGATGCTCGTTCAAGTAGTCGCAAGACGAACGCAAAGCAACAAATAAAGGAACAAATGACCTTCGGCGTAAGCCGTAAATAAACACTTTGATGATGTTAGGCGGACGCCACCGATAAGGTGTGCATAGTAAAGAATTTGCAGGTTTATCTTTATTTTATGGCTAACTCTATGTAACTACTTTAAATCTGTAACTTAATTTCGTTATACAAAGTGATGACCAGAAGAAAAAATCGTTATAATCGTAGAGCCTTAGAAAGACAAAAGTCTAAGGCTCAATTTTTATCTAATTATGATAATTTTGAAAATGTGGCAAGTTATACGGCTTTATATGAAGCTGCAAGATTTGCTTCTCGTGGTGTTGCTTGGAAGGCAAGTGTTCAAAGATACTTGTTGAATATTCTGATTAACACTGCAAAAATAAGGGCTGATTTACTCGCGGGAAAAGATGTCCGGCAGGGCTTTATTTGTTTTGACGTGAACGAACGCGGCAAAGTTAGGCACATCCGGAGCGTTCATTTTCCGGAACGAGTGGTTCAAAAATCTTTGTGTAATAACGTATTGATGCCCGCCCTGTCTCATAACTTGATTATGGATAACGGCGCAAGTCAAAAAGGTAAAGGGACAAAGTTTGCTCTTGACCGCCTTGTTCAACATCTTCGTTGGCACTACCGACGATATGGTAAAGAAGGTTATATTTTGCTAATAGATTTTAAGAGCTATTTTGACAATATCAATCATAGCATTCTTAAAGAATATTATCGGCAATATTTCAAAGACGAGAAAATTCTGAAATTGACTGACGACTTCGTGGATGCGTTCGGCGAAAAAGGTTTGGGACTTGGCAGCGAAACAAGTCAAATTCACGCGATTGCATATCCGAACACGATAGACCACTTCATCAAAGACCAGTGCGGCGTGAAGTGCTACGGACGATATATGGATGATAGTTATATCATTTCTGATAGCAAAGAATTTTTACTTAATTTATTTGAGAAGCTGAAGGCAAAATATACAGAGCTGGACATAACAGTTAGCCCGAAAAAGACATTCATTGCCGATTTAAAACACGGATTCACATTCTTGAAAACAAGGTTTTACATCACGGACACAGGAAAAATACTGAAACGTCCTTGCCGTAAAGCTGTTACGAGAGAACGCCGGAAAATAAAGCGGCAGCTTAAACTTTACAGAGAAGGCTCTTTATCGGCAAAAGATATTTTAACAAGTTTTGTCAGTTGGAGCGGCTCTGTAAAACACAAGAACGCATATAAAACAGTAACAGAAATGAAAAAACTTTTGGAGGTATTGGACGATGAAAGCTGACGAAATACAATCAGAAATCTGTGAAAAGAAACAGCTTTTAGCACAAACGGATTATATTGATAACAAAGTCAATGAAGCCCTTGTTTTTGGAACACCGGAAGAATTGGCAGAGATGAAAGAGAAATATTCCGGAGTTGTTGCTAATCGGTGGACTTGGCGCAGACGTATTAACGAACTCGAAGAAATGACACCGGATGACGAGGAATAAAAAATGGATTGGCTGCAATTTTTACAAATCATTTGCGTCCCCGCTTTCGGTTGGTTGTTTTACAGAGTCGGAGAACTGAACAAAGATTTAAGCAACTTTAAGGTCAAAGTCGCGGAGCAAAGCGTTTCACACGCTCAAAAATACGCGCTGAAGGAAGACATCCAGCGTATAGAAAATAAACTGGACGACTTGCGAAACCTTGTTATTGAGGAGATAAAAAAGAAATGAATTTGATTGAACGAATAAAGAAACACGAAGGACTTGGGCTGAAGCCCTATCGTTGTCCGGCAGGCTACTTAACAATCGGTTATGGTAGAAACATTGAAGAAAACGGAATAACAGAGGCGGAAGCCTCTTTTTTGTTGGCTAATGACATAAAAAATTGCCGTGCCGAATGTGAAAAGAATTTCCGCTGGTTTAACAATCTTGATGCTGAACGGCAGGATGTGCTTGTTGAAATGGATTTCAATTTAGGAATCAAACGCTTCAAGAAGTTTAAGAAGATGCTTGCTGCGTGCGAACGCAAGGACTATGAAACCGCTTCAAAGGAAATGCTTGACAGCTTGTGGGCGAGACAAGTTGGAAAGCGTGCTGAAACTCTCGCCGCAATTATGAAAGGAGATAATAATGCTTAACTGGCTATTGTTACACTGGAATGATGTTTTCGCTATTTACGGCGGCATCGTGGCACTTTGCACAACGATTGTCAAAATCACGCCGTCAACAAAAGACGACGAGATTCTCGGCAAGATTGTAAAGGTCGCCGACTTCTTTTCTACCGCTTTCACAAAGGCGGATGCGGAGAAGCTGAAGAAATAACTGAAGGGGGAGCAATCCCCCTTTAAGTTTATTTTGCCTAACTTAATTTTTACGGAGTTTAGAAAAATGCCAAATATTGAACTTAACGATGCGGAGCGTCAACCTTGCGAAATATGGACTCGTGTTATGGGTTATCATAGACCGGTCAGCGAATTTAACAAAGGGAAAAAGTCGGAGTTTTATTCGCGCAAATGTTTTACTGAAGCAAAAGTTACGCAGCGATTGCTTCCTTCAGAATCCGCAACGGCTCTCGCAGCGCAATAATTTCTTGACGCCGTGAATAAAAGGCGTTAAGGTCAAACTGCTGTCCGGTTCGTATAATGGACAGACGGGGCAGCCAACAATTGAACGCCCTTTGGGGCGTTTTTTTTATTTTTCTTCATAACTTCCTTAAAATTTTTGAACTTTTTGTAAAATTTTGCAAAAACTTCTTGAATTAGTAAAGTTTTTGTATTAAATTAAATATAAAGAGGATAAGCATGATAGAAAGACCTTTATATTTACAAAAACTTATATCTTATAAAGACAAGCCGACAATTAAGGTAATTACGGGCATTAGAAGATGCGGTAAATCCAGCATTTTGGATAGTTATATTGATTATCTGAAACAGCAAGGAGTTGAACCTAACCATATCGTTCAGATGAATTTTGAAGATTTAATTTATGATGATATGGACTACAAAAAATTGAACCAAATCATATTGGATAAATTGCCGAATGATAAGCAAAAGGTTTATATAATTCTTGATGAAATCCAACGTATTGCTTCGTGGGAAAAGGTTGTCAATTCATTACATCTCAATCCTTTGCTTGACTTATATTTGACAGGTTCCAATGCTTATTTGTTGTCATCGGAGTTATCAACTTTTCTCTCTGGAAGGTATGTTGAAATTAAGATGTTGCCATTATCATTCAAAGAATTTCTGACATTCTACAACTTCTCTGCCGACACGCCGATGGATAAAAAATTTGCTAATTATGTGCGGTTTGGTGGTA
>JAGBKP010000192.1 GCA_017635875.1 Selenomonadaceae bacterium
AGGGAGAGTTTACGTAAAAGTTATATTTTATTCCTTATTTTGTATAATTTCATGGTAACAAAAATTAAACGGGTTTTCCTCATCTTTCGAGGAAAACCCGTTTTGTCTACAGTCTGAATTATAATTATAATTATAATTATTAGCATCTGCGCTTCGCATAAATTCCATATGTTGTTTATCGTAAGCTACTATATAATAATATCGGTCTTCTTTGTCTTCAAATCTCAATGTTATGTCCATACCAACATCATTATCAAGAAACTTTTTCATATTTCGCTTGAAAGTTTTAAGAGCGTAAATGTCTTCCATATCGTCTTCCATATTGTATTCCACCATTCTATGAATTAAAACAAGTTCATTTATAAATTTTTTTCGTATTATAACACACTCTTAAACATTCATCACCATTTTTCTTCCAATTTACCAAATTTAGCTTGAACGCTTCAATCTCTATGTCCTCGCCTGCAATATCTGTCGACTTGCCGTAGTGAATTATTGTTTTAGGCTTGAATCTCTTTTTCATCTCGTTATAGCCAGCCATAAAAAATTCTCTAGTTCCTTTTTTTATGCCGACAATGCGCCGACAAAAAAACGCGCCTTTGATTTTGCAAAGGGTTATTGAGTATTTCCAAAATATGCTGTATAATAAGCGTATATTTTAGTAAAGGAGAGCGAAGGCGTTGATTAACGCAAACGACAGCAGTCCCTCCGTCAAGGAGCTCACGGCGCGCGGTATGATTTTGGGCGCGATTTTGACGGTGATATTTACCGCTTCAAACGTATATTTGGGGCTTAAAGTGGGGCTTACGTTTTCTTCCGCCATTCCCGCCGCGGTTATCTCTATGGCGATTTTAAAATTAGCGAAGGATTCAAACATTTTGGAAAACAATATGGTGCAGACGCAAGCGTCCGCCGCAGGGACGCTTGCCAGCATTATCTTTATCATTCCCGCGCTTTTGATGATAGGCTATTGGCAAGGGTTTCATTTTTGGCAGACGCTCGTTATTTCCGCTTGCGGCGGCTGTATCGGCGTGCTTGTTACTATTCCGTTGCGCCGCGCTATGGTCGTGCATAGCGATTTACCGTACCCCGAAGGCAGAGCGGCGGCGGAAATTTTAAAAGTCGGCTGCAGTGACGAAAAACAAAGCGGCAGTATAAAGGAAATTTTAAGCGGCGCGTTGGTGTCCGGCGCGTCCGCTTTCGCGGCAACGGGGCTTAATATTTCTTCAAGCGCGTTTTCACTTTGGGGCGCGTTCGGAAAAGGCGTAAGTCAGCTTGCCGTCGGATATTCTGCGGCGCTACTCGGCGCGGGATATTTAATCGGCATAAGCGCGGGAATGGCTACGCTTGTCGGAATTGTTTTAGGTTGGGGCGTGTTTGTTCCGTATTTTACTTGGGGGCTTACGGGAAACGAAACGGAGCTTATAAACGCGGCGCAAGCGGCGTTTCGCGATAAAGTTCGCTTAATCGGCGTTGGCGTTATGGCAATAGCCGCCGTTTGGACAGTAATTAGTTTGGCTCGTCCCGTAATCGACGGCGTAAAGGAAGCGTTTTCCCGCGTAAGTTTAACGGAAAATGCAAAAAGCGTTCATCATACCGATATAGATATGAGTCTAAAATCCGTCGGATATATTTTCGCCATAGCCGCCGTTTTGCTATTGATGGTGTTTTATTCATTCGTGCATAACGCGAATTTGCCCATATATCAGGAAATCGCGCTAACATTTGCTGGCGTTGCCGTCGCCGTCGGTATGGGATTTTTGGTTGCGGCGGCTTGCGCGTATATGGCGGGGCTTGTCGGCACTTCGACTACTCCCATTTCCGGCATAGGTATCATCGGAATAATCGTATCTTCCGTTGTAATTATGATTATCGCAAACGCTTTCGGTATTTTCAACCTGCCCGGCGGCGAACAGTTCGTCACCGCCACGGCAATATTCACCACGTCGATAATCATAGCTATCGCCTGCATATCTAACGACAATATGCAGGACTTAAAGACGGGACAAATAGTAGGCGCAACGCCGAAACATCAGCAGATGGCGCTAATTTTGGGTTGCGTTGTCGGAGCATTTGTCATCGCGCCCGTGCTAAATCTTCTCTATCAAGCGTACGGTTTTGTAGGCGCAATGCCGCGAGAGGGAATGGACGAAGAGACGGCTCTCATCGCCCCGCAAGCGTCACTTATGACGGTAATAGCAAAAGGCGTTATTTCCCATAATCTTATGTGGGATTATATTTTGTTTGGAATAGGGATTGGAGTTATTATCATCATAATAGACGCATTATTAAAGAGTAGCGGAAAAAATCTTGCCCTTCCTCCTCTTGCGGTCGGTATCGGAATTTACCTTCCCGCGGAGGTAAACGCCCCCGTTGTTATCGGCGCGGTGATGGGATATGTTATGAAAAAAATTTTATCAAAACGCGACAAAAAAGACAGGGAAGAAGCCGAAGACCGCGGCACGCTTTTTGCTTCGGGGCTTATAGTCGGCGAGAGCCTTATGGGCGTTCTTATGGCGGGAGTTATAGTCTTATCCGTAACAAACGGAGGAAGCGACGCGCCTCTTGCGATTGACGGTTTCACCGCTTACGAGGATATTTTGGGTCTTGCAATCTTTGCGGGCATTATCGCATTGTTTATCAGAGTGGTTATGAAAAAATAACCGATAAAAAAATCGGCTTTCAATTTGAAGGTCGATTTTTTTTTATTTATCCACGAATTATTTTTATATTATTTTCATAAAAAATGCTATAATGGTGTGAAAAGGATGTGAACTTTATGGATCTTGATTTTCACTACGGCACGATATATGTGCTTTCACGCTGGGCAAAATTCGGCAGCTATAACGCAAATTTAATCGCTTCCGCCTCTCAAATGGTTGACGACAATTTTGACGACAATCCGTTTTCAGACGCGGAAGAAGAAAAAAACATCGCTATGGGTATACACGTCCGCTATTCCTGCCAAAATATTTGGGGCAATATCACGGGCAAAGGCAACCCGGAGGTGTGGATTCCGTTTCATTTTTTGCCTGGGCTGGTTGGCGACGACACGGATGCAAAACTCGTCTGCAAAAAACACAGCAAGCTGTCTGAGAAATTAAAAGCGCGCCTTCTTCAAACCACGCTTGACAACGCGGACTTTGCTTTTCGCCTTGGGGTGGGCTTGCACGTATTTGCGGACACTTGGGCGCATCAAGAATTTGCGGGAATAAATACCACGATAAACAAAGTAAAAAAACTGATATTTTCAACTCACGGCTCTCTTATAGAAAAAGTGCTTGACGAAATAGTAGGATCGTCCTCCATAATAAGCAAGGTAATGGATCAGATAAATCCGCTGGGGCACGCCTCCGCCGTACATTGTCCGGATATGCCGTATCTGTGGTGGAAAAGCGGAGGTCATTTTAAAGACGGGCGAAAAAATTGGGACGAGTTTATAGAAGCGTCGGAAGAAATTTTTAGAATACTTCAAGAGGTAAGTCAAGAGCCTGTAACCGGCTTATCCGAAAGGCAAAAAGAGCTGTTAACGGCGGCTTTTAAAGACATTCAATCGGAAAGCATCGACGAGCGTTATAACGAATGGATTCGCCGCATACATTCCAACGAGTTTGAAATAGAAGATTTTGACGACGGTGACAGTGTTGCCGCTTACAGCGAAGGCACGATAAGGGACGACCTGACTTTTCGCGCGCAGTTTTTTAACGAGATAAACGACCATTTTGACTGGGTGAAAAAAGAACTGGAAAACGAAGGAATTTTTATACTAAAAAGCGAGCCTATCTACTGACATAGCGCAAAAAACTGTATATACATACCGAATCGAGCGCGCTATTGACAAAAACAAGATTTTTATATATAATTGTAGCGTCGATAAAAGCGATTACGACAATCGGGACGTAGCGCAGTTTGGTAGCGCACTTCGCTTGGGACGAAGGGGCCGCAGGTTCAAATCCTGTCGTCCCGACCATTTTTGTTTTATGCTTTCCGCACCCGTAGCTCAGCTGGATAGAGCAACGGCCTTCTAAGCCGTGGGTCGCGTGTTCGAATCACGCCGGGCGCACCAGAAATTTCAAGGGTTTAGCCTTTCGGCTAAACCCTTTTTTGATGCTTTGTGGGTCCATTTGTGGGTCCATAAAATAAAAAAAGGGTAGAATTTAAGGAAAATATAAAATCAAATACTCTATAAACTAAAAAAAGCCGACCTCGTAAATAAAGGTCAGCATTCTTCCCTATAAAGTAGGAATATTTAACTTTCAAAAATTTTTTCTATGGCGCATAACGCCTGTCGTTGTATATCCGGTAGTACGTGAGAATACGTGTCCATGGTCACCTTGATGGAACTATGTCCTAACCGTTCTTGTACGATTTTCGGGTTGACGCCTTGTTTTAGGAGTAGCGTAGCATGAGTGTGGCGAAGACCGTGGAAGGTAAAATCTTTGTTTATCCCACATTTTTCAAGTAACGGACGAAAATATCGCCTTGTGAAATTCGTAGGGCTTATAGGCATTCCGAATGGAGTGGTAAAAACGAGATCGTTTGAGTCAAATTTATCTCCGAGTTCCTCAGCGTACTCTTGTTGCCACTTACGATATTCTTTTAGCAACTCTATATCTTCATTGAGCAAAATTATTCTTCTGCAGCCGGATTTGGTTTTAGGCTCTTGAAATACTGCTCCTTGCCCTATTATATGAGCTAAAGAACGGCGAATAAAAATTGAGGACTCGTTAAAATCAATATCCTGCCACTTTAGACCGAAAACTTCTCCTTGACGCATACCAGTGCGGACTGTTAAGCCAATAAGAACGAACAAAGTTTTGCTCATAAACGGGCTTTTTATATTTTTAGCCTCATTCACAAGCATAGTAACCTCTTCTTTTGTTAATACGACGATTTCCTTTTTTGTAAGTTTCGCCGCTTTTGTACTTTGAACCGGATTTTCAATTAGAAGTTTCGCTTTTATCGCATCGTCTAGACACATGCTAAAATATCGTCTTGTCGCTCGCACCGTAGAGGCTGATAAACCTTTGCCGTCTTGTCTTCCGTTTACTAAAAGCGAGTTAAAGTGTTCTTGAAGTTTCAAAGAGCTTAAATCTTCAAGTTTCATGGCACCGAACTTTGGTATAATATAACTCAAGAGCGAGCTTTGATACTTCTCGAAAGTACGCGGTCTTATATGCGGACGAGCGTAACTGTTGAGCCAAATATCCGTCCACTCTCTTACAGTAATTTTTGCAAAATCTGCGTCTAACCCTTGTTTTATCTGTTGCAAAAACGCCTGCCCTTTATCTTTTGCCTCTTTTTTGGTTTTTGCCGCAAATTTTTTCCTGCCGCGTTTACCGTTTGTATCCGTATATCTTAACTGATATACCCAAATTTTTCTTTCTTTGTCGAAGAAGAAACTTCCTTCCCCTGCATTGCGTTTTCCCATAAACGTAACCTCCAAATAAAAGGGCTGTCCTTAACGAACAGCCTAAACCACATACTCAACCTTTAATTTTTGTCAATAAAATCAATCGGTATGAGAATACGACTCGCTATTTTGCGAGACGGAATCTCCCCGCTCTGTACGGCGGCATAAATCAAAGACAGGCTCACGCCTAAAATAGCTGCGACTTCCTTAACAGTATAAAATTTTTTCATGGTATTCCTCTCCTTCGCATAGTATATTTAATATACTCAATTATGGTATATATTTAATTTTAACGACTTATACTTAAACTATACGACAGTTGTCGCACTTTATACCGGAATTCCCGGAAAATATTGATTTTGCAAATTATAGTTTCCTTCGCGAGTTTCATAGTCTTCTTCAACCCATAAAACTTCGGCAGGCAAATGAATAGGCATACTCGGCGTAATGCCAAGATGCGAGTTGCGCATAAAAAAACGGCTAACGTATGCGGCATAAACATACTGTCTTGCTCTGCCCTCATCTATAAACTCCATTATTGCAACACATTTTAAGGCGCGCAATGCTTCAATTAAGCGGAATTCTTGTGTGGTGATACAAACCCCGTTATTTCCTACTACCGCAAACCAACGGGGTTGCGTACCTTCATTAGCAAAGTTCACAATATCATTCATTTTGATTTTCCTCCTTCAGAAAACTTTCACATTTATTGACAATAAGCGCAAGCATGCGCGGGCGTCCAGCAATTTTTGATGATGCGCGTTTGAGGCAACCGTCAGCGTCGCATTTTGTCAATCCCCGTTTTTTCAGAGCTTTGGCGATATCTTCGATTGACTCGGCGAAATAATCTTCACGAGCCGCAAAGGCTTTAATTACAGCGACATGAGTTTCATCTTTTTTGAGCATATAGATATCATTATCGATATAGCCACCATAACGTTGCAAATCGTGGCAATAAATATCCAAGTTCGCCGCAAGGAGCAATTTCCCGGTGCCGATGAGATTAAAAATTTCCTCAATGTAAAGCGTCACGGGGGATTTTTCGGTAAGCTCATCGCGTTGCCTAGATAAAATATCGAGTGTGATATTGCAGAGGGAATTGACAAAATCAATAGCCTCTTCTTCGGAAAAAACTGTCGCTTCCATTAAAAATTGCGACAACAAGTACGCTGTCAAATTTAAATGTACGCAAGCGTCTATAAGGCGTGGCTCTTTCAGACTTGCGAATTCTTCGCGACGTAATGGGAATTTTTTCCGAATCCAACCAACGATAGCAGTATAATTTTTCTCTAAAAAACGGATCCACTCGGAGAAAAATACTTGCATAATCTCCGGATTTTGCTGGTATACTTGAAGAATTTTGCCGTTTATGCGCTCTTTCAAGAATATTTTAATATACCGCAATTCCCCCGACGGAAGTTGCCCCGTCATTTTTGTTTCCCCTGTAAAAATGCAACCGCCGCGAATGGCGGGGCCTTTGGTTTCGTTCATGCCCGACCATTTCTTGCGAGGCGTTTTGTCCGAATACGAGCGAATTAACGCTCGCATAACTTTCAACTTTTGTCGGATTTCGCGCTCCGAGCCTTCGCGGTTAAAGTCATCAACAACCAAGACATCATCGTAAGCTTTCTCTTGTTCAACATACATCGCAGCCTCGGTGCTTCTCACACTGACGACACGCTCTTTTTCGGGAACGAATGGCGAGCATTGCGCTTTAACATATGATGTTTTTCCAAAACCGCTTAAAGCTATAAGCATTAAAGAAAAGTTGTTAGTATACCCAGCGTCCGTAAAAAGTGCATCAGCGTAACACCCGCAAGTATAAACAAAAATCGGTTCTGTAAAAGTGGGCTCTGCTACTTGTGTAATATCAAATCCGCGTGAAAGGATGCGTGTTCTTTCAGCAGAAGTGACAATCGAAGGAGAAAGTTTCTTTGGGGATTTACAAGTTGCAAGTCCGCCATGTTGAAATTTACGGCTACCGTCTTTTAAACATAATCCCCAACCCCAATGGGTTGTTAGACTTTTTGTTGCAAATTGACTTTTTTTCAATATTAGAGAAGCTAAACGTTTAAAGCGTTCACGAGCGTTTGGAATTTCGTCAGTAGCCACTAAGAGTTCTTGGAAAGTTTTTTCGATTATTGAGAAAATTTCCAGCCAATTTACTGCAGGGATTTCGAGTTGAAACTCTTCATCCGTATCAAAATTATTGACTTTAACGACAAAAACTTCCGAAATAGTCCCGTCAAGTCTCGCACGCCTTTGTTTTTCTCTTATTTTTAGCAAAAAATCCGACATGGGTACAAAATCGCCTTTGGCATCTTTAAAATAATAAGCGTTGCGACCTTCATAAAACTTGCCGCCGAGATGCTTAAATTCTTCCGATGGCGATTCTGCTTCAACCATTTTGGGGAAAGGTATTTGGGCAATATTTCCGCACTTATCGGCTTTTAGCACGCAATATAAGCCGTACAGTTGGGTGGGTAACTTCTCATGAAGAATGTTCTTCATCGTCCCGTCGGGGTTACGTTCGCCGCTTAACAAAAGCATTGGCGTGATTTTTTTAGGTTCGTCAATCGCCATTACCACTCGCTTCGACGAAGTATTCTTTTCATCTACTAACTTTGCAGGATTTAAGCCCCGCAAAGCATTTTCTTCATTCACATAAATCTCTCCCTAAAAATAAAAAAAGCAATAAATGTTTACGAAAATTATGCTACGCTAAAAAAATAAATTTGTCAGATTTTACATAGTGATTGCAAAAATCGGCAAAAACTGCAAGAAATTTGACTTTTAATTGACTTTGATAAAAAATTTTTATAAAATAAACTAAAATAAAATTAAAAAGTTATGGGGGAGATTACAATACATAAGGAAGAAAATCGCAATAATTTAAAATGGATATTTAACGCCATTAAGACTATTGGGAAAGAGGCTTCTCCTTCACCGATGCTTACATTTTGGATGATGCATCTTGATTTTAATTTCTTAATTAAAAAATTGAAAAATGCTGCAAATACTAAAGGAAAGCCATTGACTGACAATATGGAAAGTATTATAGGAGAAGCCAAAAGCACCGTTATATTGCAATACTCAAACAAATTTGAAAAAGATTTAAAAACTTGTTTTAAATCCCAATTAGACGACATTTATCTAGACATTTCGCTTCATATGAAGGGAATATTCTTTCAATACAATGAAGAAAATCATCGTTTAATTCCCACCTTCTGCTGGCGGAAAACCTTGCAAAATCTAAAAGAAAATGATATAACCGTTGATCGGCTATACAATGACCTTTTGGATTTATTAGAAGAAACAAATTTGCTTCACAGTAGAATAAAAGAATTTGCTGATAAATTCCCAACTTATTGCGAATTCAAAAACAAGGCACTCCCTTTCCCTTCAGATATTGTGCGTCTTTATGACAAATATGCAGGTAAAAAAACTAAAGTTAGCGAAGAAAATTCCAAAGATTTGCAAAATATGTGCGAAGAGTTGTCAACATTACACAAATCTATAGAATCTCTTTATAAAATTTTACAAACATTAATTTTAGAAACCAATGATGATAAATTTGCCGTTGCAATAAGTTTTTGTAAAAATAATTTAAAAGATTTTACAAAATGGCAAGAGTACGCAATAAATCGCATTACTCTTTGGAGATATGCTCTTGGCGGAGGCTTTAATTACGAAAGTATTTTAATATTTTTATTCGCAAAATATAATAAAGAAAGCGCAGGGACAACCTTAAATACTATCGTGGATAAACATCAAAAATTATTTTTAAATATTCGCGAAATACTTTATAATGCTTCGTCGCAAACTAAAGAATTATTGGAAGAGTTCATAGGTAGAGTTCCTACAGAAATTACGAACGAATATTATAAGTTAAATATTAAATTTGACAAAACTAAAGATAATCGTTTATTACTGTTTAAATTAAAAAAATTAATCTCGCTTTATCACTTTTATATTGGAACAACTAAACAAAATGAAATACAATGTATTAAGGTAGCTCTTAATACTTATAACTACATTTTGAAAGAAACAAGATTACTCTCACCGTCTTATTTAACAATGCTTGATGATTTACCATCTTATGTTATGAATACTTTTGGACTTTCTCAAACAGATTTAGCCAATATTTTAGGTGTTGGTAATCACACTATTACGAGAGAAAAAAATAATTTAAAATTACTCCAAAACCATCAATGGTTTTGGAATACTTCTACGGGTTTTACTTATACTTATCTTTTAGGAGAAACAACTATCCCCAATTATGGAAAATTAAATTCTGACGATGATATTTATGGTATTGGTGTTATGGGACAAATGGCTTATGCAGAACTTTTTTTGCAATATGTCTCTGATTTATCAAATTACAAAAGGGAATTAGAAAAAAATAATTCTCAAAAAACTAAATATGTTTTAAAAAAAGAATACATAGAAAATTTATCCGGTTGTATTTTTCAATTTATGGATGAAATAAAAAAATCTCGTATTGCTTTGGATAATCTATATAATTGGAAAGAAACCTTAAAAAAAGAAAATTCTAACAAAAAGGAAAAAATATCCGAAGAAATAAAATCTCTTAATTCTTTTAATAAACAAACTAAATTGGAAGCTCTAAAAAAAGAAAAAGAAAGACTGGAAAAAGAAATCGAAAATGCGGAAAACTTTTTCGAGAAAACATCATCAAATTTTTTACGGCTTTTAAATTATGTAAGAGAGGTACTTTCAATTTCAGATTATTCCAAATTAAACAGTGATATTGAATCATATTATTATAAGAAACAGAATTTAGAAAAATCCATAGAAAACGAACGAAAAGCTGAGGATTTTGACAGTGCAAAATTAGCAACAAAAGAAGCTCAAAAAGAATATGATGATTTTTGGCTTGCATTAAAACCTATACTTGAAGATCAAGAAAATGCCCTATTAAACTTCCAAAAAACCTTAATGAATTAAAACTATATTTTTAAAGATTTGTCCGTTATGACCGCTTTGTCCGTCTTGTCCGCCAAAATTAAAGTATTATAAATACTGGGATTACACTACACATATACCGGACCGGATATATTTGCGATATGTTACACTAATATTTTATTGGAATGTATTGCGGATTTTTTATTTGATATAGAATAATTAAAAAATATTTTAAATTAAAATTATAAATATTTTTCAATAGTATTTATAATTTGCTAAAATTAAATTTTATCTAATAATTAAATTATAAATTTTATCGAATTTTGTTAATTTTTTAAAAGAAATTGTCCGAATTATTACATATAAATTTTTGAATTATTTAATTAAATTTTGACGGACAGCAAGGACAAAACGGACAAAATTGTTAAACAAAATATATACACAAATTTAATTTTCAAGGTCTAGCGTAATAATAAATTTTTAAAAATTATTATTGCTTTTTAACGATTATTTTTTTAGAGAATTTTTGTTTTCAAAACACAATAATTTTTTAGCAATAATAAAAAAATGCAGTTGGTAGGACAAAGTTATTATTCTTCCTACTAACTGCAAAATTTTTGCTACGCAGTTTCTTTTAAAATTGTGGAATTATTCACAGTTTTATCAAAAGCTTCCATTTTTTCTTTATTAAGTTCAATACTAATATTATCGCTATTATTTTTTATCTTTTCTGACATTGAAGAAATCAAATTTATTTCTTCCTCCGTCAACTTCCGCTCCATCTGAAATTGCACTTTCGTGTAAACGATGCCGCCGTTGCTGGTCGCCTTTGTTAGCGAAAAACGGGTAACACCAAGATTACTCCCGCCCCACCTCGGCAGACAACGCATAAGATACTTGCTAAATGATTTAAGTGACCCCGTCGGCAAAGATAATATCATTGGGAATATATCGCCCTCTTTCAATAAATACAAGCGACGGCGTTCTTTACAAGCCTTCGCGCCGTTGATACCTGTACCGAACTCGTTGTAAAGGCATGACTCGCAATCTCCGCCGGGATTTCCAACGCCAATAAGATTGTCAAAACTCCCGCAATCCGGCGGATTTGTTCCACCGGTATACGCTTCTTTGTAAAACGCTCTCATAGGATGATGATAGAGAATAACTGCAGAAAATTCTTTCACGCTCTCGGTTTCTTCGGGATTTTCGGTAGGCACCTCAAACAAGGTTACGCCACCGATGGGAATTTTAATGTTGTCAAAACTCGTTGAAAGCCCATCCATTTCGGCTTTGATTGCATTGTTCAAATCAAAATTCTGTAAGCTCATAAAACCTTGATTGTCGGCTATTGATAGACTTTTTGCGTTTTCCATAGTTCGTTTCTCTCCTTTATTTAATAAGCATTGTCGCCATTTCCCTCGCTTGCGGACAATACTCCTTCACAGCGCAATAATCCAAACACTTTCGCCCGTTCCAATTCTCTTTCAAAGAGCAAGGCGGCGGAAGTTTCTTCCTATCCAAATAGTAATTCAAGCGCGATGCTTTCTTATTAAAATACCGCACCAGCCAATGGTCGCTGATGCGGTAAATTGGAATGATGTAGATAGTTTTGTCAATCCCTCGCTCCGAAGCCGTGCGTAAGTTATTATCGCGACACATCGCCTGAATATACATTCGCTTGACTTCAAAACCGGATTTTTCCAAGAGTAGTCTATAATAATTGAGTTGCAACGCCCAATCCCAAACATGACGAACTCCGTCATAGCGAAACTCTTTGCGAGTTTTTGGCTGTCCCTTCTTCGCTCCGGTTTTATAGACTTCGCCTGTTTGAACATCAACTTTATAAATTCCCAATGCTTTGGCAAGTTTATAAGAACTGGTAACTTTTAAATCACCCAAAACTCCGTCCTCGTTACTTATAATCTTGCCGTATAAATCGAATTTACCGCTGGTGATTTTGTCGTTTAAACGAATTTCACTTAAAATATCGCCCTCCGTATGATTTTCGTTTATCGTATGGACAGCTTGTCCATGCAAGGCATAAAGTACGCTTTGAGGGTCAATGGCATAATCCGTGGTCTTTTTGAGATATGTTTCCCTCGTACCCGCTAAAAGTTCCGTGACCGTTGCTTCTTGTAAACCTCTTTCTAAAGAGTTTGCAACGGCTCTCAATGTTGGAAGGAACATACATCTCTCCACCATAACGCAGGATCTTAGGCACTTTTCAATAGGAATTTCCTGACCTGTTGGACAAATAAACTTTGTAGCCGGCATAAACTCACCTCCCATCGTAGTTATATACCGCATTATACAAGTGATTCAAAATCTCGTTGCCGTATGCTCTGCGGTAACTTTCAATTTCGCCGTAAGTATAATAGTCCAAAAGTTCGCCGTAGGTTTTCTTATA
>JAGBKP010000193.1 GCA_017635875.1 Selenomonadaceae bacterium
CGGAAATGTACGCAACCTGCGCCGCGTATATGTGCGGCATAGACATTTCAACCGTTACGGGAATGTTTATAATCGGTTTTCTGTCTATTACGGGTTTCCACACGTCTAAAACGGCGTTGCAGACTTCAAGCGCATATTCGGGTTCCGTGCCGGTGAAACTTTCGGGCGAATACTCGAAACGATAATTCGCCCCCGCTTTTTCCGTAAGTTCCAGCAAAAGTTTCGCGCCGTCAACCGCTATTTGCTTTATCTCGTCTTTATCCATTTTAAAGACTTGTTCCCTTTGCGCGACGGACGTTGAATTATACACGTGAACGATAGCGTTTTTTACGCCGTCTAACGCTTCAAAGGTCTTCTTTATAATATGTTCTCTCGCTTGAGTTAAAACTTGCACGGTTACGTCGTCCGGTATTAACTTATCCTCCACAAGCCTTCTTAAAAGCGCGTATTCCGTATCGCTTGCGGCGGGAAATCCCACCTCTATTTCTTTAAATCCAATATCCACAAGCATCTTGAAAAATTCGAGCTTCTCGTCCAAACTCATAGGAATTACAAGCGATTGATTGCCGTCTCTTAAATCCACGCTGCACCATACCGGCGCTTTTTCGGGATGTTCTTTCTTCGCCCAGTCCATATTCATAATCGGCGGAAGATAATACCCCTTCTTATATTTAGTATAATTTTTCATATTTGCCTCCAAAGTGTTCTTTTACCTACTTTCTTTTTCTCTCTCTTTTTTATAAAAAAGAGAGAGAAAAAGAAAGTAGCAAAGAAAAAGAGAGAGAAAAAATTTTAATAGTGTTTTGATTTTTTATGAAAGTATTCATAGCCTCTTTATTTTACACGAATTTTTTTATTTATTCAAACTTATTTTGAAAGATTAGCTATACTTTCTTTCATACGCCTGATAGATTCTGCTTTCCCCAAAATATCGAGGATTTCCGTTGCGCCGCCGGGCGTTACGCTCTTGTTTGCTACGGATATTCTGATAGGCCAGAGCGCCGCGCCTTTTTTATAGCCTTTTTCCTCTATAAAGGCGTTTAATTTTTCGTAGAGTTTAGCGTTTTCCCAGTCTGTCTCGTCAATACTTTCGAGAAGGGTTAATACTTCGGGCAATATTTCCCTTGCAAAGTCGGGGTTGACTTTGTTTCGCTTGTTTGTATAAAGATTTTCGTCAAAGGGCAAAAACTCCTTTAAGAAAGCGATTTCTGCGGGAATTTCGTCAAGCCTTTTTAGTCTTGTCTTTAACAGCATAGCGATTTTATCGAAGGAATTTTCAAGATTTCCCAAATCCCCCGCAAATTTTTTCGCGAGGGTTAAGAATTCTTCATCTTCCATCGCTTTTAAGTATTCGCCGTTCATCCAGTTTAGTTTCTCATAGTCAAAAACGGAGCTTGACTTAGAGAGTCCGTCAAGAGAAAACGCTTCCGTAAGCTCTTTCATAGAAAATACTTCTTGAGTGGAATTTTTCGGGTTCCACCCCAAAAGCGCGACGTAATTTGTAACGGCCTCCGGCAAATACCCAAGGTTTACCAAATCTTCAAAACTCGTTGCGCCGTGCCTTTTTGAAAGTTTGGAAATACTTCCGTCCTCGGCTTTTCCCATAACGGGCGAAAGGTGGATAAAAGCGGGCGGCTCCCAGCCGAACGCTTTATAGAGCAAGATATGTTTTGGTGTGGAAGTAATAAATTCCGTTCCGCGCATTACGTGGGAAATTTCCATAAGATGATCGTCTATAACGTTTGCAAAGTTGTAAGTAGGCATACCGTCGCGCTTTAAAAGCACTTGGTCCTCAAGTTCCTCGTTTTTAAACGTCACCGCGCCGTGAAGCTCGTCTATAAAAGAAGTTTCGCCTTCCAGCGGCATTTTTTGGCGAACGACGAAAGGCTCTGTTTCCATACGCTTTTTCGCTTCGTCCATAGGAATGTTCCTGCAAGCGCGGTTATAGCCGCCGAAGTTTTTTTCCGCGTTTGCGTCTTCATTTTCCGCTTTTTCGCCGCAAAAACAAGGATACGCCGCGCCAAGTTCTATAAGTTTCATAGCGTATTTTTTATAGATGTCCGTACGCTCGCTTTGAATGTACGGGCCGTAGTCGCCGCCAACGCCGACTCCTTCGTCGGGGATTATGTTTGCGGCTTTAAGCGTGCGTTTTATAAAATCCACCGCGTCCGCCACATATCTTTTTTGGTCGGTGTCTTCGATACGTAAAATAAACGTCCCGTTATTCTTCTTTGCGAAAAGATAAGCGTAAAGCGCGGTGCGAAGATTTCCTATGTGCATATAACCCGTAGGGCTTGGCGCAAAACGAGTGCGAACTTTCATATATACTCTCCTTTAGTTTAGTTTGTTTCATACAATTATAGCTTTTTTTTTTAATATGTCAATTTAAGGTGAAAAGTTAAAATTGCACAAAAAAACGGCTTGCCGCCAAACGGAAAGCCGTTAATCTCATATTTGGTGGAGACAAGGAGGATCGAACTCCTGACCTCTTGCATGCCATGCAAGCGCTCTCCCAGCTGAGCTATGCCCCCCAAAACACGCTTATTATACCATTAAAAAAAATCTTTGTCAAATTTTTTAGGTTTACGCTCTTACTTATAAAGTGAAAAGTTTTAAGAATTTCTCAAATTTTTTTTGAAAAATATGAATTTTTGTGATAATATTTAGGCGTATATAATTTTAAGGAGGAAAATTTATGGCATCAAAAGTTTATTTTACGGATTTTCGCGCGGGAGTCGGAAACAGCTTGCTCGATAAACTTAAAAGGCTCTGCGTTATGGCGGGCATAAAAGATATAAATATGGAAGGAAAGTTTGTCGCCATAAAAATGCACTTCGGCGAACTTGGCAATATGGCGTTTTTGCGTCCTCAATACGCGAGAGTTATCGCGGATTTGGTAAAAGAACAGGGCGGAATACCGTTTTTGACGGATTGCAACACGCTGTACCCCGGAAGCCGCCGTCACGCGCTTGAACATTTAGACTGCGCCAATCTTAACGGATTTAATCCCACAACGACGGGCTGTCAAATAATTATAGCCGACGGTCTTCGCGGCACGGACGAAACGGAAGTCCCCGTTAAAAACGGCGAATACGTAAAGAGCGCAAAAATAGGTCGCGCCCTTATGGACGCGGATATTGTCATCAGCCTTACCCACTTTAAAGGTCACGAAATGACCGGCTTTGGCGGCGCGATAAAAAATATCGGTATGGGCGGCGGCTCCCGCGCCGGCAAAATGGAGCAACATTCTTCCGGTAAAGTAAGCGTAAACGAAGAACTTTGCAAAGGTTGCCGCCGTTGCGCCAAAGAGTGCGGCTCTAACGCCATAACTTACGAAAACAACAAAGCGCATATCAATAAAGATGTTTGCAAAGGTTGCGGACGTTGCATAGGCGCGTGTTCTTTCGATGCGATTTCAAACGATCAGTGGGACGCGGGGGATTTGCTCGACAAAAAAATGGCGGAATACGCGCAGGCGATAGTGCAAGACAGACCGTGTTTTCACGTATCGCTCGCGATGGACATATCGCCGAACTGCGACTGCCACGGCGACAACGACGCTCCGATTTTGCCGAATTTAGGAATGTTCGCTTCCTTTGACCCTGTAGCTATTGACCAAGCCTGCGTAGACGTGGCACAAAAAGCGACGCCTATGCCAAACAGCCAACTTTCGGATAACTTGGCGAAACCGGATTGGAAACATCATCACGACCATTTTATGGATTCTAATCCAAACGTGCATTGGAAAGAAACTTTGGAACACGCTGAAAAAATCGGTATGGGTTCTAGAGAGTATGAACTTGTCAAAATTAAATAAAAACAGCCGAGGTTATCCTCGGCTGTTTTTATGGGACAAATTTCCTATAAATTTAAACAATTTAAAATATAAAAAATATAAAAAATAATTTGACAATTTAGAAAAATGTGGTAAAATAATCATAAAATGGGGTGGGAGTTTTTTTAAATCGAAAACTTGTGTTTGCCTTTATTGGAAGTAAGTTGAAAGGAAGATGAAGAATGGCTATTTCACTCCTTGACAAGACGCGTAAAATCAATAGACTCCTCCAAAGATCGGAAAATATTAAATACGATGACATAGCGCGGGTTTTGAGTACGGTTTTGGAGGCTAACGTATACATCACCGATAAAAACGGAGAACTTTCGGGACACGCTTTAGTCGATGACTTTGAATGTGATCTTATGCTCGATAGAGTTATCGCAAAGGGGGCTTTTCCGCACCCCTACGCGAATTGGCTTTTGCGTCACGACGAAACCAACGCCAATCTTCACTCCAAATCCGGAAAGTGCGTGTACGACGATAACGCAAAGTGTATGTTCACAAAAAAGAATACGACCATTGTGCCTATTTATGGGGTTGGAGAACGTAGCGGCACGCTTATAGTCGCAAAATACGAAAATGCGTTTAACGACGACGATATTTTGCTTGCCGAATACGGCGCGACCGTTGTCGGAATGGAGATGCTTCGCACCCGTTCGCAGAAAAACGAAATGGAAGCCAGAAAAAGAGCGACTGTGCAGGTTGCGCTTGCCAATCTTTCTTATTCTGAGATAGAGGCGGCAAGAAGTATTTTAAGCGAGCTTGACGGAAGTGAGGGCAGACTTGTAGCCTCAACTATAGCCGATAAAATAAACATAACGCGTTCCGTTATAGTAAACGCCTTAAGGAAGCTAGAATCTGCGGGCGTAATCGAATCTAAATCCTTGGGAATGAGAGGGACGCACATAAAAATTTTAAACGAATATCTATTGGAAGGAATTAAAAATTTAGCTTGATGGAAAAATTTTGTAAAATTTTTCTTCCTAATTTTTGAACTTTAAGGAATTAATCGTCATTTCCTTAAAAGGACTGTGGGGAGAACACAGCATTTTCCACAGTCCTTTTTATTGTGTCGAAAAAGCCGACAGGAGGAGTTTATTTTTATTTGCTAAAATTTTCATAATTTTTAAAATTTTAGAAGGAATAATGGTATATGCTGTAGAAATAGGATTGCAGAGGAATCGTAGATTATAAATTTTTTTGAAAGGGGTTATATATTTTATGGCAAAAAAAGCACCTGCAAAGAAAAAAGAAAAGGAGATCATCAGCAAGAGCAAACTTGTTGACAGAATTTCCGCGGAGACCGAAGGTATCACCAAAAAGGATATCGCCGCAGTTGTAAATGCTTTTATGGGTACGGTTGTAGACGCTGTGCGCCAAGGAGACGAAGTTCGCCTTATCGGTTTCGGCACATTTAAGACCACTCACAGAAAAGCCCGCACGGGACGCAATCCTCAAACGGGAGAACCTATGAAAATCGGCGCAAGTGATTCTTTTGCGTTTAGATCAAGCATCAGATTCTAATGGTTTTAGCCAAAATAAAAAGCAGAGAGATTTTTTCTCCCTGCTTTTTTATTTATTAAAAAAGGTTTTTTAAAAAAAAAGTAGAAAGAAAATGAGTACGGTAAATTTCAAAATAAGAAAAGAGAGTGCGACAGATGTTATTTCAAGAAATAGTGTTGTCCCTTCAAAATTTTTGGGGCAAGCGAGGATGCGTTCTTGCAAATCCATACGATGTTGAAAAAGGCGCGGGCACTATGAACCCTATGACTTTTTTAAGAGTGCTGGGTCCGGAACCTTGGAATGTCGCTTACGTTGAGCCGTCCAGAAGACCCGCCGACGGCAGATACGGCGATAATCCCAATCGGCTTTATCAGCATCATCAGTTTCAAGTGATAATGAAACCATCGCCGAATGATATTCAAGAGCTTTATTTGGAAAGTTTAAATACGCTTGGCATAGACCCGAAAGTTCACGACATAAGATTCGTGGAAGACAACTGGGAATCTCCGACTTTAGGCGCGTGGGGATTAGGCTGGGAAGTTTGGCTCGACGGTATGGAGATAACGCAGTTTACATACTTTCAGCAAGTGGGCGGACAAGACGTTAAACCCGTCGCGGTTGAGATAACTTACGGTTTGGAGCGTCTTGCTATGTATATTCAAGGCGTTGAAAACGTGTACGACGTAAAATGGACGGAAAACGTAACTTACGGCGACGTTTTTCATCAGAACGAATACGAGCAGTCCGTTTACGCTTTTGATTTATCGGACGAAAAGTTGTTGTTCGATTTATTCGAAAAATACGAAACCGAAGCCGTGCGCGTTATCGAAAAAGAATGTGTTCACGCGGCTTACGACTATGTTTTGAAGTGTTCCCACACGTTTAATCTATTAGACGCAAGGGGCGCGATAAGCGTTTCGGAGCGCACGGCGTTTATAGGGAGAGTCCGTAGGCTTGCGAGAATGTGCGCCGAAGCCTATTTAAAACAGAGAGAAGCCTTGAATTATCCGCTTTTAAAGGGAGGGGAAAGATGATGAAAAAAACGCTTGTTTTTGAAATCGGCACGGAAGAAATCCCCGCCCACGTTGTCCCAAAGACTTTAAACGAATTAAAGGGACTCGCGAAAAACAAATTGGAAGAAAACCGCTTAAATTTCGGAGAGATAAAAACTCTCGGCACACCGAGAAGAATTACGCTCATTGTAAAGGATTTAAGCGATACGTCAACGGATATTAAGGAAGAACACAAAGGACCTGCGTTAAAAATAGCTTTCGACGAAAATCATAAACCCACAAAAGCGGCTGCGGGGTTTGCGAGGGGAAAGGGCGTTTTGCCGGAAGATTTAATAGAAAAAGACGGCTATGTGTACGCGATAGTGGAGAAAAAAGGCGAATCCGCCGCTGAAATTTTAAAAACAATTTTGCCGAACATAGCGACTTCTTTAAGTTTCCCCAATCATATGCGCTGGGGCAGTCTTGACTTTAAGTTTATACGCCCCATACGCTTTATAGTCGCGCTTTACGGCGAAGAAGTCATTCCTTTTGAAATCGCAACCGTGAAATCGGGAAATATTTCGCGCGGGCATAGGGCGCTTTCAAAAGGCGATATAGAGATAAAATCCGCCGACGATTATGAAAGCGCGCTGGAAGACGCTTTTGTAATCGCAGACCAAAACAGACGCAAAAATCTTATTCGCGACGGGCTTGTAAAAGTGGCGAAAGAAAAGGGCGGAGTTGCGGAAATCACTGAGGATTTGCTGGAAGAAGTCACTTATTTGGTGGAATACCCCACCGTTCTTGCGGGCGAATTTGAAAAATCGTATCTCAGTTTACCCGAAGCCGCCGTTATAACGCCCATGCGCGATCATCAACGCTATTTCCCCGTAAAAAGCGCGGACGGAAAGCTTATGCCCCTGTTTTTAACCGTGCGAAACGGTGGAAGCGAGCATCTTGAGGTGGTGGCTCATGGCAACGAGCGCGTATTAAAGGCGCGTCTTGAGGACGCAAAATTTTTCTTTGAAGAGGACAGAAAAAAGACCCTCGACGAACACCGCGAAAAACTAAAAACCGTAGTATTCCAAGAGGGGTTGGGCTCCGTTTACGAAAAGACTCAACGCCTTGTAAAACTCGCCGAATTTTTGTGCGACACGTTAAAATCGGACGAAAAAACTAAAAAACACGCGCTAAAAGCCGCAGAACTTTCAAAAGCGGATTTAGTGACGGGGATGGTTACGGAATTCACCGAACTTCAAGGCGTAATGGGTCGCGAATACGCGCTTTTGGAAGGCAGATGCGAGGGCGTTGCGACCGCCATAGACGAAGCGTATTTGCCGCGCTTTGCGGGCGACGCTTTGCCAAAAACTGGCGCGGGGCGCGTGCTTTCACTTGCGGATAAAATCGACAACATCGTAGGCACGTTCAGTCGCGGCAAAATTCCGACCGGTTCGCAAGACCCGTTTGCCCTTCGCCGCCAAGCTTTAGGTTTTGTAAGCATTTTAACGGACGCAAAACTTCATATCTCTCTAAACGCGCTGGTTAAGCAAGCTATGGATTTGTACCGCAAAATAGAGGCGAAAAAGATGCAACAAGACGTTGCGGATTTTATGCGTTTGCGCTTAAAAAATTTATTCGCCGAAAAAAATCTGCGTTACGATATTGTCGATTCCGTGCTCCTTAACATTGACGACCCATACGCCGCGCTTTTAAGAGGCGAAGCCGTGACGGCTTTCCTGGGCGAAAACGGCGCAAAAGAGGCGATAGAAGCGTGGAAACGCGCCGCTAATCTTGCGAAAAACGCGGAAAATGGCAAAATTGACGAAAAACTCTTTAAAGACAAAAGCGAAGCGGAACTATTCAACGCTTACACCAAAATAAAAGCCGAAACTGAAAAGGCTATAGCGGAAGAAGACTACAAAGCGGCCCTCATCGCGCTTGCAAATCTGACCGCGCCCATAAACGGATTCTTTGACTCCGTTATGGTTATGGACAAGGACGAAGCCGTGAAAAACAACCGTCTTGCGCTTTTAAAATCAATAGATGATTTGGTAAACAATATAGCGGCGTTTGATAAGATTGTGATGTAAAAACGGAAAAATCCCTCTCGACGATACGGTTGGAGAGGGATTTTTTTGTCTGTCTAATTAAAGATTTGTTCTTGCAGAATTTTCTGTATTTTGCTATAATTGTGGCGTGTATATTATTGATTTAAGGAGGCGCATTATATGCTGACTTCTACTGCGGTAGATTATCCGCTTTCCGGTGAACTCAAAACAAAAATTGACTATGTAATAAGCACTCACGACAACGACCCCACGCAAATTGTGGGAATTTTGCTCGAAGTGCAGGATTTAAACGAAATGCATTACGTACCGGAGCCGGTGGCGTATTATTTGGCGGCAAAACTCGATTTGCCGATTACTCAGATTTTCGATTGCTTGAATTTTTACGCGCAGCTTTCTTCTACCCCTCGCGCAAAATATCCAATTCAGATATGTAATTCCCCCGCTTGTCGCGTAAATCAAGCGAATACTGATTTTTTGCTTAAAACCTTTGAAAAACTCCTCGATGTAAAACTTGGCGAAACCACATACGACGGGCGTTTTACCATTGAAACAACGAGTTGCTACGGGGCTTGCGACCGCGCTCCGTCGGTAAGAATTAACGGCAAAATTTACGACCATTTGGATTCGGAGAAGAAAATCGAAGAACTTCTTCGCTCCTTGCCTTGAGGAGGATAGATATGGAAAAAATAGAATTTTTAACGAAAAATTTCGGCAAATACGATGTAAAATCCATTTCCGATTACAAGCGTATAGGCGGTTTTACCGCTCTTGAAAAAGCCGTTGAAATGGGCGCGGAATCCGTATGCGCTCTGCTTGCCGAGGCAAAAATCCGCGGCAGAGGCGGCGCGGAATACGATGTGGGCAGAAAATGGTCGCAGGCAAGAGAAGTCGTAGGCGACAACAAAATCATCATTTGCAACGCGGACGAGGGCGAAACAACCACTTTTAAAGACCGCGAACTCATAAAAAACGATCCGTTTAACTTAATCGAGGCTATGATTATCGCGGGTTACGTCATCGGCGCGACGGAAGGTTTCATCTATATGAGAGCAGAATACGCCTGCTATCGCCCGATTCTTTTAAACGCTATCGCGGAAGCCAAAGAATACGGCTATTTAGGCGACAATATTTTAAACACGGGATTTAACTTCAATATAAAACTCTATTCCGGCGCCGGCGCGTACGTTTGCGGCGAAGGCACCGCGCTTATTCGCTCTATCGAAGGAAAAGCGGGGCGTCCTCGTATGAAACCGCCCTTTATTAAGCAAAGCGGCGCGTTCGCTCGCCCCACTTGCTTAAACAATGTGGAAAGCCTTTCTATCGTTCCTCACCTTATTTTGGACGATAAAAAAGTTTATATGTCTAACGTCCACGATATTTCCGTCGGTACGAAACTCGTAAGCGTCGCGGGCAACGTCAACAACCCCGGCGTATTTGAAATTCCCTTCGGCGTAGCCGTTCGCGAAATTATTTACGATTTAGCGGGCGGCGTGCAGGGCAACCGCAAAATCAGTCTTATACAATTTGGCGGCGCGTCGGGAAAAATCGCAACGGACGCTATTTTAGACACGCCCTACACATATCAAGATTTACGCGCGGCGGGCGTAATGGTCGGCTCCGGCGGTATTTTGGTAATAGACGAGAGAACTTCCGTGCTTGACTTTTTGCGTATGAACCAAGACTTTTTCCACGAGGAGAGTTGCGGTCAATGCACGCCGTGTCGCGAAGGAAATTTACATATTAAAATAATACTTGAAAAATTAGCGAAAGGCGAAGCGACGCAAAAAGATGTGGAAATGATGAAAAAAATCGCTAGGGTTATGAGTATGTCGTCCCTTTGCGGGCTGGGCGAAACGGCGCAAAATACGCTGATGTCGGCTATGAAACTCTTCCCGGAAATATTTGAAGTAGGAGGCGACGACTGATGAGCGATACGCAAATGGTAAATTTAAAGATTAACAATATCCCGGTGGAAGTCCCCAAAGGCACAAAAATACTTGCCGCCGCAAAAAAAATCGGCATAAACATTCCACACCTCTGTTTCCACGAAGATCAGCGCATTAAGGCGTACTGTCGTATATGCTCCGTTGAAGTCGTCGGCAAAAAAAGACTGCTTGCGGCTTGCTCCACAAACGTTTGGGAGGGTATGGAAGTCTATACGGACACACCCATTGTTCGCGATACGCAAGTTGCGTTGCTTCAGCTTATGCTCGCAAATCACAACAAGGACTGTCTCTCTTGCCCCAGGAACCAAAACTGCGATTTGCAAGAGCTTTGCAGCCGCTTTAACGTGCTTGAGTCCAACCTTCCGAGCGTCGTAAGGACAAAGCCGCGCATTAAGACAAATCCTTCCATTGTAAGAGAGCCGTCCAAATGTATCCGTTGCGGTCGTTGCATACGCGCTTGCAAGGATATTCAAGGCATCGCCGCCCTTACGTTCTGCAACCGTTCAAGCGAAATTCGCGTTACTACGGCATATAAGCGTCCTATGGAAACAACGGACTGCATACTATGCGGACAGTGTTCGCTCGTTTGCCCCACTGGCGCGATAGTCGAAAGAGATGAAACCGACGCTGTTCTTGACGCGCTCCAAAATCCGAAAAAACACGTTATAGTGCAGGTTGCCCCCGCCGTTCGCGTGGCTCTTGGCGACGCGTTCGGTATGAAACCGGGCGAAATCGTTACGGGTAAAATGGTGCAAGCGTTGCGCCTTTTGGGTTTTGACAAAGTATTCGACACGAATTTCGGCGCTGACCTTACCATTATGGAGGAAGGCTCTGAATTTTTATATCGTCTAAAAAATAACGGCGTATTCCCGATGATAACCTCCTGTAGCCCGGGTTGGGTAAATTATCTTGAGAAAAATTACAGCGACTTTAAAGAGCATCTATCGACGGCAAAATCGCCTATGAGTATGTTCGGCGCGATAGCAAAGACGTATTATCCCGAAAAAGTCGGCATTGACGTTAAAGACATCGTCACGGTTTCCATTATGCCCTGCACGGCGAAGAAATTTGAAGCGGCTCGTCCCGAGATGGGCAGGGACGGTATGCGCGACGTGGATATAGTTCTCACCACTCGCGAACTGATTAAGCTCATCAAATATGTCGGAATATCCTTTAACGAACTTCCGGAAAGCGAATTTGACAGTCCGCTTGGAACGGGCAGCGGCGCGGGCGCGATTTTCGGCACGACGGGCGGCGTTATGGAAGCTGCGCTTCGCACGGTTTACGAAAAATTCACGGGTCAAACTTTGCCGCGCATCGAATTTGAGGACGTACGCGGATTTAACGGCATAAAAGAAGCGGAAGTGGATTTAGGCGAGCGCAAGGTAAAAGTCGCCATCGCTCATACGCTAAAGAACGCGAAAATTTTGATGGAGGACGTAAAGAAGGGCAAATCCCCATACGATTTCATTGAAATAATGGCTTGTCCGGGCGGCTGCATAGGCGGCGGCGGTCAGCCTATCGGCACGACTTACGCGATAAAGCAAAAGCGTATGGAAGCCCTCTATGAGATAGACAAAAATCTTCCTATCAGAAAATCCCACGAAAATCCGGATATTATCACGCTCTACAACGAATTTTTGGGCGAGCCGCTATCTGAAAAAGCGCATCATCTGTTGCATACGCACTATCACAAAGTAGAGCCTCTTTATTCGTTCTAAACAAAGAAACGAATAGAAGATTGAAAAATGATTTTTGTTGTCAGTAACCCCCAAGCGAGGATATTTATCTTCGCTTGGGGGTTTTATTTGATTTAAATTTTTGAGGACATTTTCTCAACTCATATATTGAGACATTATCACATCTCAATCACAATTTTTTAATTTTAAAAAAAGCTATTGACAAGCGTAAAAATTTGAGGTAATATAAACAAGCTCTCGCAAATAAAGCAGAAAACAAGCTGAAAATTGCAGAGTTTGTTCCTTGAAAACTTCAGAGTGCAAAGTTATGTATCATAACTAAAAAAGC
>JAGBKP010000194.1 GCA_017635875.1 Selenomonadaceae bacterium
AAAAGTACCAAAAGAAAAAAAGAAAAAGAATTTTAATATTAAAAAAACTAATCAATAGAGTTTGATAAAATTTTCTTTCTCTCTTTTCTTCTTTGTTACTTTCATACAATATCTTAGTGCTTTAGCACTTAGATATTGCTGTGCTTCGTGAGTACTTCTTTTCTTTCTTTCTTTTATAAAAGAAAGAGAGAAAAGAAGAAAGTAAAGAATTGATAACTTAAGGAGGAAGTTTAATGAAACTTACGAAAATAGATATTGTAACGCGTCCCGAGAAACTCGACGAGTTAAAGGAAGCGTTAAACGCTATCGGCGTGCTTGGAATGACGGTAAGTCAAGTGTATGGCTGCGGACTACAGAAGGGGCATAAAGAAGTTTACAGAGGTCAGTCCTATGAAATAAACCTAGTGCCAAAGATAAAACTTGAAACCGTGGTATGCGAAGTGCCTGTTGAAAGCGTGCTAAAAGCCGCAGAAAGCGTTCTTCGCACGGGGAAAATGGGCGACGGCAAGATTTTTGTCTACGAACTTACGGACGCTGTTCGTATCCGCACAGGGCAAAGAGGCGCGGACGCCATTAAGGATATACCGGGCGAAACGCCCGAAAAATAGGCATAACAAAAAAAGAGCCGTCACATCCGGACAGCTCTTTTTTTATTTATTTTCTTGTTCTCGTTGTTTCGACTTCAATGTAATCAATAGGTCCCGCGATAGGTACGGAGGGCTTTCTTATCGTTGCCGTTACCGAGCTTATGTTGGGGTATCTCTCCAAGAGTTTATCGCCTATATGCGCGGAAAGCGAAATTAAGAGCTGATAACGCTGATGTTTTACAGCTTCTCCTACGATGTCGTAAACAGCCGCAGAATCAACGGCATCGTTTACGCTGTCGGTCTCGATAGCCTTTGTGTCGTCCATTTCGATTTCAACGTCAATAAAGAATTTTTGCCCCTGCTCGCGCTCGTATTCGTAAAAACCATGAAATCCATAAAACATCATATTTTGAATACGAATCTTTGCCATAACGGTCACTCCTTATATAAAATTACTCAAAATAATTTCTGAAAATTAAATTCGTGACAAACACAAAAAATCCTGCTAGAATATTGTAAAAAATTTAGAATATTTAGAAGGTGAAACAATGTTTGAATATATAGGAGATATTGTGTTGCTCGTGGTGATTTGTTTGGGGATATATTATTCTCTCGGCGAAGAATTGTTTTATGATTGATTGTATCTAAACCGTAAATTTATGGAGGTTTTGCTACTATGCAAATAATACCTGTACCGGTATGCAAGGATATTGACGAGTTTGCGTATTTTTACGCGGCGGACGATAATTCTGCCGCGCTGATAGACCCCGGCGCAGAGCCGGAGAAACTCAAGAGTGTTGCGAAAGAATACGATTTAAAGTTAAAAGCTATACTTATCACACACGGTCACGCGGATCATATAGGCGCGGCTGAAGAACTTGCAGAGTTTTACAATGCGCCGATATACATTGGCGTCGGCGGAAAAAGTTATACAAGCGACCCAAAGAAAAATCTTTCGTATTTTATGAGCGGACACATACAATTTGACAATGTTATAGAAAAAGACGACGGCGATATTATAGAAATTGGCGAAAATTGCAAACTTAAAATAATAGCAACTCCCGGGCATACTTTAGACGGCGCAACGTATTACGACGAGGTAAACGGTATCGCTTTTGTGGGCGATACTATTTTTGAAGGAAGTTACGGCAGAACGGATTTCTACGGAGGCAATGAAGAAACTCTGTTTAAAAGCATAAGGGAAAAAATTTTTGCTCTGCCGGATAATACTAAACTTTTTTCGGGTCACTCAAGACCTACTACTGTTGAAGTTGAAAAGACAAGAAATTTTTATAATTAAGGTGATATTATGCGAGTATTTTTTATCGTGCTCGACAGTTTCGGGATAGGCGGCGCAAAAGACGCGGCTGCTTTTGGCGACGAGGGAGCAAATACGCTTTTGTCCCTTACGAAAACCGAAAATTTTAACGCGCCGAATTTGCAAAAATTGGGGCTTTTTAACATAGACGGATTGGAGTATAATCTAAAAGTTGATTCTCCTATAGCGTCTTACGCGCGTATGCGAGAACTTTCCGCGGGCAAAGACACAACAGTTGGGCATTTTGAACTTATGGGCGCGGTTTCAAAAAGACCTTTTCCCACCTACCCAAACGGTTTCCCGAAAGAGATTATTGATAAACTTGAAGCCGCTTTCGGTCGGAAAATTCTTTGCAATAAACCCTATTCCGGAACTGCTGTGATAAACGATTACGGCGACAAGCACGTAAAAACCGGCGCGCTCATAGTTTATACTTCGGCTGACTCCGTGCTTCAAATAGCCGCCCATGAAGATGTTGTACCCGTAGACAAACTTTACGAATATTGCAAAATCGCAAGAGCGATTATGACGGGAGAACACGCGGTAGGACGCGTTATCGCAAGACCTTTTGTCGGAAGTAACGGGAACTATACGAGAACGCCTCGCCGTCACGATTTTTCAGTAACGCCGCCTTCTAAAACGGCGCTTGACGAACTTAAAGACAAAGGCTTTGATACCATAGGCGTCGGTAAAACTTACGATATATTTGCGGGATGCGGAATCTCCGAAAGTCTCGGGGTAAACGAAAACAACGCGGACGGTATGAAGAAAACCGAAAACTTGCTCTCGCGCGATTTTAACGGCATCGCTCTTATAAATTTGGTGGATTTTGATATGGTTTACGGTCACAGACGCGACTCCGTCGGCTACGCTAAAGCTATTATGGAATTTGACGCTTGGCTATATGGTTTCCTGCCGAAGTTAAAAACGGACGATACGCTTATAATAACGGCTGACCATGGTTGCGACCCCGATTTTAAAGGCACGGATCACACCCGTGAAGACGTGCCTCTCCTCATATACAACAAAGGCGCGTCGCCAAAAAATTTGGGAACAGCGGATTCTTTCACTTTCGCGGCAGATTATGTAAGAAAAATATTTGGGATTTAAAGAGGAATTTTTAGATTTTTGTTGAAAAAAGTAGAAAGAGACTTGATATATAAAATAAAAAAATATAATGAATAATCTTGAAATTTAAAACTGATAAAATTTTTTCTTTTCTCTTTTTCTTTGCTACTTTCTTTTTCTCTTTTCTTTTTTATAAAAAAGAAAAGAGAAAAAGAAAGTAGGGTTTTTAAAAATATCTTACAGAAAATTCATAAGAAGGTGTTTTTATGAAAAATTTATTGTCAACTGCGCTTGTTTTAATACCAAGCGTTGCGTTTGCCGCTCCTATGCCGCCGGCGGAAGAAATGAAGGTGGAGCCGCGTCTGTTTTCGCCTATGATGACGGATGTCTTCGTAGTCCTTTGCTTTATTATGAGCTTTATTTTAATCGGCGCGGTTATTTACCTATATTTGCAAAATCAAAATTTCAAATCCCACGGCAAGAAGATAAACAGCATTTCAAGGGATTTAAAAGCCGCCATAGCGGAACTTCACAACATCAACGCCTATCTTTTCCCCAGCAAGGATAAAGAGGAAAAAAAAACAGTAACGCCTCCTCCTAAAGAGGAAAATCCGCCAAAACCGTAAAAAGAGAGGTTTGGCAGGAATTTATCGACGCGTACAACAATTTAGCTAACAGTATGGAAGTGCCAAAGGCAGACATTGCTTGCGAAAACTTCATAAAAGAGCATAATTTGTCACTCTTCAAATTAGAAAGCAAAACCGAAGGACAACCGCCCGTATTTGCGCAAGGCGATAAAACCGCCGCTTATTGGGGATATCAAATTCCAAACGAGGAGCGTTTTGCGGTGGTTGTCAGCCCGAAACTTACCTTCGACGAAAAACTCTACAAAGAAGGCGGCTTGAAGGAAAGTTTCGCCTCCAACTTTGAAGATATGAAAGAAATTCAAAAAGTAGCCGTAAAAATCCCCGCGATTATGACGAAAAAAGACGGGAAATACATAATAAATCAACCCGGACTTTTAAGATTTTCTTAAAACCGTTCTTTTCTTTTTCTCTTTTTTATAAAAAAGAGAAAAAGAAAAGAACCAAAAGAAAAAGAGAAAAAATTTTAATAAAAAATACTCCCAAAGATGCGAAAATCTTTAGGAGTGTTTTTTTATACGCTTATAATTTTTCCTACGCTTAACAAATAAATATAACTCTCGTTGACTTTTCGTTTTAGAATTTCTTCTGCGGCTTCCCTGTAGAGAGAAATTTGAATAGAGTAGCGTTCTTTTATTGTTTTGACGCTTGACGTATTGTCTGTTTTATAATCGACTAAAACAAGTTTGTCGCTTTCGTCTATAAAGAGTAAATCTATTATGCCTTGCGTTATTATTTTTTCGTTTTGGGCTTCTTTATAAATTCTTTCGGCGTTTATAAATCTGCTGAACGGCAGCTCTTTATAAACGCTTTTTGCTTGCTTTAAACGCTCTCCTATATCGGAATGAAAAAAGCTCAAAACATTATTTAAGTTTATGCGTTTTTCGTCCTCTTTTTTTATAATATCGCGCGTCAATAATCTTTTAATTTCCTCTTTAACGCTTCCTAAATCATTAGCATTTTTATGGTCGATATGTTCCATAACGCTGTGCATAAGCGTGCCGTATTCGGTACTTGTAAGTTTGGCGTTTTCCTGTAAAAATTCGGGACGATTATAAACTGCTTCTTCTTTAAAAATGTTTTCGGAATCAGATTCAATTTCAAGAAAACGACGCTTTAATTCCGTAACGGAAATTTTGCCTTTTGCCTCGCTTAAACCTTTAAAATCATACTTCCAATTTAAAATATTTTCTACCTCTTTTTTGTAAATTGTTTGTGGCAAATTTTCGTTGTTTTTGATTTTAATAAGAGTATCGTCGTAATCTAAAACTATGTCGTCCGTATCTTTTGAAAACGGCGAAAAAATATTTATTTCCCATTTTGAATTATCATTGTAATTCAAGAATTTTACCGGCGTTTCGTAACATTCTGCGGCTTCTCTTAAAACTTCTCCGTCGGGGTGACGAATTAAGGACATTACTAAAAAATCTAAAAAAGAGCTTGCGTTAAAACTTTGAAAAGAAGGAAGTTTTACGTTTGTACTTTTTACATACGCGGAATATCTCTTTAACTTTTTTTGAAAACTTTCCTCTCCTTTTGCGCTGCCAATCATTATAAGTTTTTCTCGCGCCCGCGTCATAGCGACGTAAAATACGCGAAGTTCTTCCGCCAAGTTTTCGGCAAAAATTTTTGAAGATATGGCGACTCTCGGGAACGTCGGGTACCTATACGAAGAATCCGTATCTATAAAATAAGGGCCTAAACCTAATTTTGAATGAATCAAAAGGTCTGCCGAAGTATCGAGTAAATTCCAACTTTTGCCTAAATCCGCCAAAATTACCACGGGAAATTCAAGCCCTTTGCTCTTATGAATACTCATAATTCTGACGGCGTTTTCATTTTCCGATACCGTCTTTGCGGAGGATAAATCCGTATTTGTTTTTTCTATTTTTTTGACAAATTCCAAAAAGCGGAAAAGCCCTCTGTAATCGGTTTCTTCATAAGATGCGGCGCGATCGATTAAAAGCCGCAAATTTCCCTGTCGAACGGAGCCGTTCGGGAGCGCGCCGATATAATCGTAAAGTCCCGTTTCGTTATAGAGTAAAAATAGTAAATCCGCCACGGAATTTTCTCTTGAAAGAGTTTTAAAGCGGGATAATTTTTCCAAGAAAATTGCGATTTTATTTTTTAGATTTTCGTCTAAATCAGATTCAATAGATGTTGAAAAAATGAGCGCGCCGAACAAATCGTCGTCTTCTTTTTGCAACCTCACTTGCGCTATTTCTTCATAACTAAAATTTCCGATAGGCGACGCTAAAACTGCGGCAAGAGGTATGTCTTGACGGGAATTGTGCAAAATCGTAAGAAGCGAAAGAGTTAGCCTTATTTCTGTATTTGCGAAAAATCCGCCGTCAATAGTCGCGTGGGCCGGAATATCGTAAGCGCGCAAAATTTCCAAAATAGTTTCCGCTTTATTTTGGACGGAACGGAGCAAAATTACAATATCTCTGTATGAAATTTGACGGTATTTCTTCGTTTCTTTATCAAAAACCATTCGCTTTTCCGCGATAAGTTTTTTTATTTGTTTTGCAATATAATGCGCCTCTTCTTCAAGAGGTGAAATCTCATCTTTTTCGTTTTCTTCCCCCTCTTTTTCCTTGTCGGTTTTTCTTACAAAAATCGTAAGTTCTATCGGGCTTTTTAAAGAATTTTCAATTTCGGGATAATTTGCGCCAAGGTAAAGCGCTTCTTCTTTTCCGTAATTTAATTCCATTGTTTCTTCATTCATCACTTGAGAAAAAATAAAATTTATCGCGGAAATAACTTCCTCTCTGCTCCTAAAATTTTTCGCCAAATCTATGCGGGCAAAATTTTCGCCCAAAGCGTTGTACTCGCGATATTTTTTTAAGAACAGCGAAGGATCTGCAAGTCTAAAACGATATATGCTCTGCTTTACATCACCCACGCAAAAGAGTTTTGCGCCGCCCGCCTTTGTCAAAAGCGAGATTAACGCCTCTTGCGCGCCGCTTGTGTCTTGATATTCGTCTATCATAATCTCTTTGAATTTTTCGCCGATAGATATTGCAATTTTTGAAGGTTTTATTATTCCTTCATTATATGCTTCTTCGTCCGTTAAAAGTTTTAAAGCGTAATGCTCTAAATCGGAAAAATCCAATATGTTTTTGGCGCGTTTTAAATTTGAATATTTTTCCTCAAATCCGTTTACAAGCCTAATGAGTTCCGCCATATCTTTTGACGCGATTTTTAAATTTTCTATATATTCTTTTTCGTCTATCTGAAAGTATTTTTCCTTTAAATTTTTAACAATATCCTTATAATAATCCCTCGGATTTTTTACTATGTTTTGAATAAGAATTTTCGTTTCATCGTCCGCTCCCCTTACGGTCGGAAGTCTTGTGAAATTCGCCGCCGAAAATGCGGCTGACAGCGCGGAAAAATCCTTTTCGTTAAGAGCGTTTAAAATATTTTCAAGCTGAAAAATATCGTCTTTTACGGTATCAAAAAAAGTTTCAAGGGAAAATTCCTCCGCTTTTTCAAGCGCGATTTTTGCGGTTTCAAAAGCGTCTTGCATTTGAATTTTAATATCTTTTTCAACTGTTTCGTACCATATCGTATCACTTAATTTTGTATCTTCGGTTAAATTTAAAATATCCCTAACAAAGTTAAGCCATTTTTTAGGATTTCTTTCGCTTCTTGAAAATTCATAGAGCCGCATAACGAGCTGATAGAGTTTCGTATCTCCTCTTGCGTCCCCTCCGTAAGCGTCGGTGAAACGCACAAAAGCCTCGCTGCCTTTTTCGTATTCTTCTTCAAAAAGAGAAGTTATCGCGTCGTCTTTTATAAGCCGAAGTTCTTCTTCCCCTCCCATTCTAAATTCCGGATCTAAATCCAAAAGCGAAAAATTCAGACGGATAATTCTTTGACAAAAAGAATGCAGAGTGGAAATATTTGCGCCGGAAAGCAAAATTTTTTGACGCTCCAATACCGCGATTGTATTTTCGTCTGTTTCCGTCTCAAGTTTATTCGATATTGCGTTTTCGATTCTTTCGAGCATTTCGTCCGCCGCTGCATGCGTGAAAGTAAGAGCTAAAATTTCATCTACGTTTACATTTCCTTCGAGAATTTTTCTTATGATTCTTTCAACAAGCACCGCAGTTTTTCCCGACCCCGCCGCCGCCGCCACAAGCAAATTTTTATCTTCCGTGTTTATTGCAAGCTCTTGTTCATCCGTCCACGCCATTTTTATTCTCCTTATTGTTTTAAATTCTTACTTTCTTTTTTCTCTTTCTTTTTTGTAAAAAAGAAAGAGAAAAAAGCACTCAAGAGTATAAGCATTTCTAATCGATAAATCGATAAGAAATGCTAAAAAGTAACAAAGAAAAAAGAGAAAGAAAAAACTTTATCAGTAAAAATAATGGTAATTGTTACTTTTTTATTTTTATATTAAAATTCTTTTTCTTTCTTTTGGTACTTTTCTTTCTTTTTCTTATAAGAAAAAGAAAGAAAAGTACGGTTTTCAAATTTTTTTCATATCTTCGTAAATATCTTCTTCGCTTTTTTCTTCCAATTCGCGATAGTTAAAGCCATCAATTCTGCTGTCAAAACCGCAAAAAACATCGTAGGGGCAATAGACGCAGGGCGTTTTTGCGCCAAGTTTATAAGGCGTTCTGTCTATGTTCCCCGTTAAAATTTCTTCGCCCGTATTTTTTAACAAATTATCCATATATTCAAGCAGAATTTCAAATTCTTCTTCGGTTTTCACACTTCCCTTGTAACTTGAATGAATACCTGTTTTGGAGAATTTAATCTTTAAAAAATGCAGACTTTCGTCGATGGATTTTATAATATCTTCGTCCGCCAAAATCCAGCCGGGCATTTTTAATTTTTTTTCTATTTCCGCCTTAACGCTTTCTTTATCCATAGGACTGTTTTTCGTAATCATGGGATAGCGCAAAAAGAAATAAAGCATACCTGCAGGAATTTTATTTTTCTCGTTTTTCTCCGTGAAATTTTTCGCCGCCAAAAGATAGGTTAATAGTTGCATCTTTAAGCCGTAATAAACCTCAAGTAAATTTATCGCTACATATCCCGTTTTATAATCAATTATCAAAAAATATTTGCCGTCGTCCGAAAAATCCATACGATCTATTTGCCCCAAAATTTCCAAGGTTACGTCTTTACTCAGCCGATATTGCAGAGGATTTTTTTTGCCGCCGCCAAAGGAAGTTTCATAAAAAGCCGGGTGAAATTTGCTGACCTTATCCAACGCGATAAGGCGATTTATGCTCTTTTTGGCAAGCAGAGCAATTCTGTCTTTTTGATGCGAATATTGCGCGGTACTTAATAAAATTTTTCCCCTTAATCTGGGGATTATTTCTTCTAAAATCTTATCCAATATTTCTTCCGCTTCTTCTTCGGTAACGTCTGCCCAAGAACGATGATTTTCCTTTAAATTTTTGCCGAAAGCATATAACGCGCTATGAAGCAAACTCCCTAAATCGAACGCGTGAAAATCGTACGTTTCCGCTTCTTTTAAGCGAAGACCGTATTCAGCGAAATGTTTAAACGGGCAACTTTTAAAACTTTCAAAGCGTGTTACGCTGCCTCTCATTTTTCCGTTTTTAGCGAATAATTTTTCGGTAATTTCTTCTGATAAATTTTCGGTTTTACCCGTTTTAAAAAGTCCCGAAAGCGCGATATTTTTTATATCCGCAAGTTCTTCGTTTGACAGTAAATAATTGTAAACGTCGTTTTGCCACAGCTCTGTTTTTTCCCCCTCTTTTTGTTTTCTAAGCCCGGAAATTAAATTTGAAAGAGCCTTTTTGGGATATGGAATTTTTAATTTTTCTTCTATCGTAAGCGCGCTTTTATTTTCATCTTCAACGCTAAAATTCTCGTCTGCCGATACCGATATTTTTTTTACGTTCGGCAAAATTTTTTGCAATCTTGCGATTAACGGCGCGGGCGACAGAGGACTCCCCTCGTCGTCCGAGGTTGCGTAAGATACGATAAGTTTTTCCGTAGGCTCGTTAAACGCGCGGTACAAGAGATAATTTTCCGCCAAATTGCCGTCTTTAGAGCCGGAGGCGATTTCTTTACCCGTTTCCTTTAACTTTAATCTGTCCGCGTCGGTAAAAAAACCGCTCTCCCTTATGTAACGCGGCATAACGCCTGCGTTTACTCCCAATATATAAATCGCTCTCGCGTTAAAAAGACTGTTTTGGTTTAAAGATGCGATGGTTACTCCGTCAAGTCCCGGCGGAATAATGGAGGTTTCAAGGGAAATTAAACCTTCTTCAATAAGTTCGCTAAACGCTTTAAGTCCGATTTTTTCATCTCCCGCGATGTCAACGGCTTGGTCAAAGAGAGCCATAATATCTTTCCAAACTTTGGCGTTCAGCGCGGCGGCTTCAAGTCTGCCCTCTTTTTCGGCAATTTTTGTCCATTCGTCCAGCTTTGCGGGCGCATTTCCCTTCTCGATATAATCGTAAAGCGCAACAGTCCGCTCCCTTACGGTTTTTGCAACCTTCATCGCGTCTTTTAAATCTAAAAGCGGCTTTATGGCGACGCGTCTTATGAAATTTATCTCGCTTAAGAAATTTTTTTCCGCCTCTTTCGCCTCGTCCTCATAGTTTAACGCGCGCTTGCGATAATCCCAATCATCTTCGGCGCGCCAGCGTTTTTCGCCGCGAATGTTGAAGGCTATAACATAATTTTCCAAACGATCTACCGCGTCTTGAGGAAGATTGAAAAAACCCGCGCGAAACACTCTGAATATGCTCTCATAGGAAAAAGTAGCCACAGCTTCAAGACTTGAACGAATAAATTCCGCAAGAGCGTGATTGGTCGCGCTCTTTTTTTCGTCGGAGAAAAACGGAACATTCGCCTCTCTCAATGCGCGACCCAAAAAGGTATTGTAAATTTCATCGCGCGTCAGAACGCCTATATCTTTATAGCGGTAATTTTCTTCCCGCGCAAGGCGAATGATGTCGGCAACGACGGCTTCCGCTTCCGCGCGTCTGTTTGCCGCTTCAAAAATCATAACGCCGCCTTCGCTATTTTCCGAAACGTTCGCCCTTGAAAACAAACCTTTCTCAACGGCTTTTAAAGCGGGCGTCGCCGAACGCTTATTTTCCGTCAACCTCGTTATGACAATTTCTTTGCCTTCTTCTTTGGCGATTTTTTGAATTTCCTTCATAGTCGCGAATGCGCGGTTAAACAGCCCGATTTCTCGCGTATTTTCGGAGGAAGTTAAATTCGAGTCCATAGGCAGCGTTATATGAATAGCGGCCGCGTATTTCATAAGGGAGCGCAAAATCTCTTTTTCCTGCGGGTTAAAGAATATAAATCCGTCTACCCATACTTCTATTCCCCGCAAAAATTCAGCGTCCGACAAGCGCATAATAAGATCTGCAAGCACATCTTCGCTGTCGTTGCAACGGCTTTCCATAGCGTTTTGAAATTCAGCCGCAAGAATCGACAAATCCGTAAGTTTCGCGGCGAGGGTTTCGTCTTTCGTAACGCTTGCCGCGTCTTTTAAATCGTCCGCGCTCAAACGATAGGTTTTAATCTCTTTTATGGCGTCGGAAAGAATTTTGGAAAAACCTTTCTTTTTGGCAGCTTTCGCAAAAAAGGAGAGCTTTTCTCCGTTTTTGCGCAAAATATTTTTCAATATTAAATTTCTTCCGACTTCCGAAATTCTCGGCAAATTGAGTCCGCCCGTCTTTAAGAGAACAGACCTCGCAAAGCGGCGAAAACCGTAAACCTCCGCGCGAAAAAATCCGCCGCCGGTTAAATTTAAAAGTTCCCTCTCCGCTTTATAAGTCATATGTTCCGGCAAAAGCAAAAGAAGGGGAGCCCCAATAGGATTTTCTTTTATTCTCTTTGCAATATTTAAAAGCGCGGCGCGACTTTTTCCCGCGCCCGCGCGTCCTATGACAAATTCAATCATATTACTCTCCTTGTACAAAATTAAATTTATATAGCTTTTTACCTTCAACTGTGATATAATTCCTCATCATTTGTTTAGAGGTGTTTATCTGTGAATATCGCATTTTTTCTTACTATACTTGTCGCATTGTTGTTGGTGTTGCTCTTTGCCGCGCTTTGGGCGCTTTCAAAAATAACCGAAGATTATACCTATATATTTTGGCGGCGAATTTTAATTTCTCTGCATATTTTAGCCATAGCGGTCTTTTTTGCGGGATATACGGCTCTTTCCGGCGAAGCCTTCACAGGAATGCTTATTCGTTTTGCTACAGTAATGGTCGTAGCCGAACTTATGTTTACTCTGTTCGTTTTCGTTGGTTTTGTAGTGAAAAAAATCCAGAGCATAGGCGAATCCACGCCGTTTAACAGAAGCCGAAGAAATCTTTTAAAGGGCGCGCTTTCTTACCCCGCCGCAGCCGCCGTCGCAACGGTTTACGGCGCGACAAAGGGAATTGACGATACGGTTGTCCGCGAATATCAAATCCCCGTGAAAAATTTGCCCGAAAATTTAAAAGGTTTCCGTATGGCGCAACTTTCGGACATACATCTCGGTATGTTCTTTTCTTTGGAGCGTCTGAAAGAGCTCTTAAAACAGACAGCGGACGGCAAACCCGACGCGCTTCTTTTAACCGGCGACATCTTCGACGATAAGAAACTTAACGCCGAAGCGGTGAAAATTATAGACACTTTTGCGGACGCTTTTCCAAAGGGAATTTTCTACTGCTTCGGAAACCACGAACATTTTCGCGGAGCAGAAGCTATTGCCGAAATGCTGAAAAATTCCAAGATTAAACTTTTAAACAATACCTCCGCCGTAGTTGCCGGCGGCAAGCGTCCTCTTTGTTTTTTGGGTGTTGATTATCCCGCCTCTCGCGAAGACAAAAAATTTAACGAAGAGATGCGAAGCTATACGAAAGACGCGTTAAAAGGCGTTCCGAAAGACGCGGTGAAAGTGCTTTTGGCTCATCACCCCGAATATATCGACGTTGCGAGAGAAAACAATATCGAACTCACCCTCGCTGGACACACACACGGCTCTCAATTCGGAATTTTGGGGAAACCTCTCTTTCCCGTCTTTAAATATACGAGAGGTTTTTACAATCAAAATGATTCTTTCGGCTATGTACATTCCGGAAACGGCAGTTGGTTCCCATACCGCATAGGTTGCCCGCCTGAAATTGCATATTTTACGCTTAGATTAGGATAATTATAATTTTCATAACAGCCCCGACGATAGCTCCCACAATAGAGCCGTTCATACGAATCCAAAGCAAATCGTCCTCCACTTTTTCATAGACGATTCTGTTTAATTCTTCGTCGGTAAGCGCGCTAATCGCATCGGTTACTATTTCTCCGGTTTTACCTTGGGCGTAGAGCGCGCTTCTTGCTATTACGTCATAGATAAGATGCTCGAAAATATTGTGAATATGCCCGTCGTTTTCGATTAAATTTATCATTTTGGAGTATTCGTCTTTTAGCGTTATTTTGAAATCGTTTTCCGACAAATTACGCAAAATGTTTTCAATATTTTTTTCTGCGGAAAGCGCGGTAAAAATTTCATTTATCCATTCGTTTCTCGCGTCAAAATTTTCTTCGCTTGTCAAAAATTCATTGGCTTTTTTATGCAAAAGCGCAAGTATATCGTCTTGCGCTTTTGCATTTTTTTCTGCGTCTTCAAAAAACTTGGCAAACTTTTCCTGAAATATATTTGTTCCTTCGTCAAAATCCACAACGCCAAAACTTTTCGCCGCTATATTTAACAAAAAATTCAATTCGTCCTCTACTTTTTTGGCCTCAAAATTTTTAAAAGCGTTGTAGATAACTTCTCTGAATTCATCGGTTTCAACCTTCGCTTTTAAATAAATAACGCATTTTTTTAAAAGCTCTCTGTCCTCGCCGCTTTTCCTTAAATTCGACAAAAATTTCAAAATAATTTTGGGTAATTCAGCTTTAAACGATTCTATAATATTGTCCTTACCCGAATACTTTAATTCGTTTAAATTTGACACGATTAAATTTAAAATTTCTTCTCTTATATTATCCGATTTTAAGAAACTTATCATAAAAGAAAAAACTTCAAAGTTCTTTAAATGATAGATTATTTTTTTACGCGAAAAAAACTCTTGCTCAACCATAATTATAGTCGCGTCCGTAAGTTCTTTTCGCTTTTTCGGAAGGAGCGCGGTGTGATACGGAAACCCTAAAGGTTTCTTAAAAAGCGCGGTCACGGCAAACCAATCGGCTATGCCGCCCACAAGCGCAGCTTCGGAAACAAAAAGCAAAAAATCCGCCAACATATTGCCTTTAAACTCTATATTAAGCGCAAGAAAAAATATAAAAAGCGCCGCGGCAAGAACGAGCGTTTTATCCGCTTTGTTTAAATGTTTTGTCATACTTAAAACGCCCTCTCCGCCATATAAATTATCGCATACAAAAACATACCGACAGCTCCGCCGACTATCGCGCCGTTTACCCTAATCATCTGCAAATCGTCGTTGACTTTTTCTTCGACAAAACCCGCAAATTCTTCTTCCGTAAATTCGTCCAATCTCTCTTTTGCAATACTTGCCAATATATCGTGATTTTGTACTATTCTTTCGCTTATAAATTTTTTTATCCATTCGTCGAATTTTAATTGCATTTCTTCGTTTCTTACAAATTCATCGAATTTATTATGCAAAAATTTTTCAACTGTTCCTTTTATTTTTTTATCCGCTGTTTGGGATTTTAAAATTTTATCTATCACATCTTCAACGAAAAGATTGTCCTCAATGTACTCCCTTATGTTGATTATTTTTTCGGAAAACATTTCCGAAGATTTTATTTCGCTTACAAGCGCGGGGATTTTCAATTTTAAATTTTCGTAAGTCTCCTCTTCCCCGCTTTTTATTTCGCTTGTTTTGTTTAGAAATGCCGTTTCTATTTCACTAAAAATCGTGTCTTCGTTTAAATCTAGCATCTCTATCATCATAGAACGCCCGAAACTATCTTTTGAATATTCCGTCAGCGCCTCTTTTATATTTGATTTTAACATTTTTTGCGTTTCTTCAAGTTTAAAAATATCTTCCGCAATATCGCTTAATAACGTTAAAGCGGAGAGTTCGTTTTTTGCAAAAATATCGAGTAATTTTTCTGCGTTTTCTTTTTCAAAAAACACAAACAGCCCCTCTTTTACCGTAGGGGCTAATTTTTTTGCTATTTTTTTCGTGTCCGTCGCTTTCAGCCACGCATCCAAAACTTCTATCACCGCAACCGTTACGCGGTCTCTTCCCCCGCGTTCGTTTAAATATGCGACAAGAAGTTTTGCCATATTTTCTTTTCCCAAAACGCGCATAATGTTTTCGCCGCTTAATATGTCGTTAGCGACAAATTTTACTATTTCATCCATTATGCGCTCTTTATTGCGCTTTAAAATCTCCGAACGATATGAAATTCCAAGAGGTTTTCTAAAAAGCGCGACTACAGCGTACCAATCGGCAAGACCGCCTATTAAAGACGCTAAAAATCCGTGATGTAAGAGCGAGCCTATAAAACCCTGCGCGGAAAAAGTTGCCGCCGTCCCCAAAAGACTTACAACAAGAGCAGAAGTCGCTATTTTTTGTTTTTGAAAATTCATTTCATCTTTCCCGTTAAATCCTTCAAATAATTTGCAAAATCTTCGCCTAAATCCTCGCGTCTTAATGCAAATTCAACCGTCGCCTTTAAAAATCCCAACTTATCGCCCACGTCGTAGCGTTTGCCTTCAAAATCGTAAGCGTAAACGGTATCAAGTTCCGCGAGTCTGCAAAGCGCGTCGGTAAGCTGAATTTCTCCGCCTTTTCCGGGCTTTGTTTTTTCCAAAAGCTCAAAAATCTGCGGTTTTATAATGTATCTTCCAAGCACCGCCAACGTGCTTGGAGCTTCGTCTATCGCAGGTTTTTCCACCATGTTTGAAACGCGCATAAGCCGTTCGTTTTCCGTTTCTTCTCCGGCTACAATGCCGTAAGAGGAAACATCTTCCGGACGCACATTTTGGCAACCAAGCACAGAGCCGCCCGTAGCGTCGTAAATATCCATTAACTGTTTTAACGCGGGTTTCGCGGGATTATATACTACGTCGTCGCCCAAAAGCACGGCAAAAGGCTCGCCCTCCATAAATGATTTCGCGCAAAGTATCGCGTCCCCAAGCCCGCGCATATAACGCTGGCGAATGTAGTGAATGTTCACGTCCGCAGTATCTCTAACGAGTTTTAAAAGGTCGAGTTTATTCTTTGATTTCAGTTCCATTTCAAGAGCGGGCGCGGAATCAAAATGGTCTTCAATGGCACGCTTGCCGTGACCACTGATGATTAAGATTTCCTCAATGCCGCTCTCCATAGCCTCTTCAACTATATATTGAATAGTAGGCTTATCGACGATTGGCAGCATTTCTTTCGGCGTCGCTTTTGTTACGGGCAAAAACCTCGTTCCGTATCCCGCCGCAGGTATAACCGCTTTTCTGATTTTTTTCATATTTAAAACTATCTCCTGTCTTTAAAGAATTTTTGCAAAAGCGCCTTACATTCGTCCTCAAGAACTCCCGCGCGAATTTCTGTATCTGCGCTTAATTTCTTATGCGAGAGTATCGCAAAAAGCGACTCCACCGCGCCCGCTTTTATATCCGTCGCACCGTACACCAAACGGCTTATGCGACTGTTTAATATCGCGCCGGCGCACATCGGGCAAGGCTCTAATGTAACATACATCGTTAAATCCGTCAGCCGCCACGATTTTAATTTTTTGTTCGCCTCTCGTATGGCGATTATTTCCGCGTGAGCCGTCGCATCGTTTGCGGTTTCCCTTAAATTATGCGCCCTCGCTATTATTTTTCCGCAGCTATCCGTTATTATCGCGCCCACGGGAACTTCGCCCATTTTCGCCGCTTTTTTTGCCTCGTCAAGAGCGAGTTTCATAAAATCCGCGTCCATTTTTAAAACATATTCCTTCGCCAAAAAGTATACGCAAGCACCGCAGAACCAATAACCGCGATAATCATAATATACAAAAATCCGTTCTGGTTCTCGCTAAACGGCACGGGTACGTTCATACCGAAGAAACTTGCGATAACGGTGGGTATCGCGATAATTATCGTCATCGCCGCCAAAAATTTCATCACGGAGTTTTGGTTATTTGATATTATCGAAGAAAAAGTATCAGCCTGCCGCGCGAGGATTTTTCCGTACATCTCCACCATTTCACGCGCCTGCTTGTTTTCTATGATAACGTCCTCCAAAAGCTCCTCGTCCTCTTCATAAATACGAATAATATTAGTCGGCACATGATTTGCGCGCACTCTTAAAAGTTTATCCAAAACAACACCGTCGGAGCGAAGCGCGGCGTTAAAATACGTAAGACCTTTTTGAAGTTCCAACAGTCTTAAAATATCGCGGTTTTTCATCGAGACTCTGAGTCTGTCCTCAATCTCTTCCGACTGACGGCTAATCTGTCTTAAATATCTTAAGTAATACGTTGCGGATTTATAGAGTATTTGAAATAAAAATCGCGTTTTCTTAAAAGTTCGGAAAAGTCTTGCGGTCCGTTCGTTAAATTCGGACATAACCACGGTTTCTTCCAAACATACAGTAATTATATAATCTTCCGTCAAGATTATAGCCAGCGGCAGAGCGTCGTATTCGCCGTCCCTCACAACCGGCACGTTCGTCAATACCATAACTGCGTTATCCTCAACGTCCGTATGGCTTCGCTCTTCATCGTCAAGGGCGGAGCGCAAAAAATCCGGCTCTACCTCTGTTACTTCCGCGACAATTTTTAATTCGTAAGGCGTTGGGTCTGTAATACTTATCCACGCGCCCGGCTTTAAAGTGTCAAGGGTGAGTTCTGTCAGCTTGCCGTCCGCGTCCGAACAATAAATATTTAGCATAAGCGGCTCTCCTTCCCGCAAGAAGACCGCTAAAAAATGTCGGACTTCTTGCTATAATTTTTTACATCGCGGGTTGTCGTCCAATTCTTTCACTTCCTTTTTTTGTATTTTTTAAAACCCTACTTTCTTTTTCTCTTTTCTTTTTTATAAAAAAGAAAAGAGAAAAAGAAAGTAGCAAAGAAAAAGAGAAAAGAAAAAATTTTAATAAACTCTATTGATTAGTTTTTTCTATTCTTTAAAAGATTTTTATATTAAAGTTCTTTTTCTTTCTTTTGGTACTTTTCTTTCTTTTTCTTTCAAGAAAAAGAAAGAAAAGTACGGTTTTACTACTACAACAATCCCATACCGCGTTGAAATTCCTCTATGGCGGCTTTTTTCGTTCTCATCTTCGTGTCGCTCTTCTTTAACGCTTCTTCTATGGCTTTTAATTTTTCCGGCGATATTTCGCCTTTTTCGGCTAATTTTTCCAAATCGTCGCAAGCGTCTTTTCGCTCGTCTATCCAGACGACAAAATCTTCGTTCGCCTCTTTTAATTTATCCCTTTCCTCTTTGCTTAAATGCTCGGAGAATTTTTGCTCTTTAAACTGCGCTTTATATTCTTCCAGTTTTTTATTGAAATTTTCAATATCTTGACGCGCTTTTGATTTGTCCGCATCGCCCTTTGAAAACGCCGCTAAAACGTTGTTCCAAAGGTTTTTCCACCCATCGTCTATCGCGCTTATTCTTCTTTCAGTCGCCTCGTTCCACTTTGCAAACTCCATTTTCTTCAACTCTTTGGTCTTTGCATCGTCTTTTTTATCCGCATCGCCGTTTTCATCGCCTGCTACAACTGCGGCCGCGCTTTTGCTTTCGCTTGCTTTTTGCTCAACTTTAGGCGGCGCGGGCGGGGCTTCTTCTTCCCCTTTGTCTTGAAAATACGCGGTAATTCCTATAACTCCGGCAAAAATCAATACGGCGATAAGGCAACCTATTTGCCCTTGACTTTCTTTTTTCTTCTCCGCCGCTTTTGCCGCCTGTTTTGCTTTCATCTTTGCCGCGTACTCCAAATACGCTTCTCTTTTGCTTGGCGGCAGCGTTTTTAGATATTCGTCAAGTTCCTCTTTGCTGCAATCCTTGTACGCTTCGTAATCCCGCATTAAATTCGCGTCTATCTTTGCCATAGCTTACCCCTGCTCTTTTTTTACAACATCTGCTATATCGTTGCAAATTTTCTTTAGTTCGTCTTCGTCCTGCCCTTCCGCCATAACCCTTATGAGTTCTTCCGTGCCGGAAGGTCTTACAAGCACTCTGCCGTTCTCGCCCAAGAGTTTTTCGCCTTGTTCTATGGCTTTTTTAATCGCCGCGTTTTCTTCCCAACCCTCTTTGGTCTTTACTTTAACATTTACCAAGAGTTGCGGATATGTCGTCATCATCGCGGTGAGCTCCGACGCTTTTTTACCGCTTCGCTTTACAGACGACAATACTTGAAGCGCGGTTAAAAGTCCGTCTCCCGTCGTGCTGTATTCCGTGAAAATAATATGCCCGGACTGTTCGCCGCCGATTATGTAATCGTTTTTAAGCATATTTTCAAGCACATATCTGTCTCCGACTTTTGTTATTTCTACGTTTATTCCTTCGGCTTTCAAAGCTTTATGAAAACCGATATTCGCCATAACCGTTGAAACAACAGTATTGTTTTTAAGCGTTCCCGCTTTTTTCATCTCGGAGGCGCACATCACCAAAATATGGTCGCCGTCTATTACTTCGCCCTTTTCGTCTACGCAAAGGCAACGATCGGCGTCTCCGTCGTGAGCGATGCCAAAATCCGCGTTGTTTTCGATTACGGCTTTTTTAAGCGACTCAAGATGCGTCGAGCCGCAACCGTCGTTTATGTTTATTCCGTTTGGAAGCGCGTGAATAACTTTTACCTCCGCCCCGAAACGCCTTAAAACTTTGGGCATAACGTCCGACGCCGCGCCGTTGGCGCAATCAAGCACTATTTTCATTCCTTCAAAATGTTCGTCCGTAGTAGTCATCAAAAAATCTTCGTACTGACGGACTAAATCGTTCCTGTATTCTATATGTCCGATAGCTTTTCCGGTGGGTCGCGGCAAATTGTCATCTTCTTCTATTTGCCTTACGATATTTTGAAGTTCGTCCTCCACAGCGTCGGGAAGTTTATAGCCGTCGCCGCCGAAGAACTTTATGCCGTTGTCTTGAAAGGGATTATGCGACGCGGAAATTACAATACCCGCCTTCGCGTGAAGTTTTTTTGTGAGATACGCAACGCCCGGCGTAGGTATTACTCCGATAATCGTCGCTATACCGCCCGCAGAGCAAATTCCCGCCGCAAGCGCGGTTTCAAACATCTGACCCGAAATTCTCGTGTCGCGTCCGATTAAAATAATCGGCTGTTTACTAGAAACTTTCCCAAAATAAATGGTTGCCGCTCTTCCTAATCTATAAGCAAGCTCCGGCATTAAATTTATGTTCGCTTCTCCTCTTACTCCGTCTGTTCCAAATAATCTAGCCATATTTTCCTCCGTTATTATTATTTATTTAAAGCCGTACTTTTCTTTCTTTCTTTTTCTTATAAGAAAAAGAAAGAAAGAAAAGTACCAAAAGAAAGAAAGAAAAAGAATTTTATTATAAAATTTCAAAAAAGCAATAGAGAAAAACTAATCAATAGAATTTATTAAAGTTTTCTTTCTCTCTTTTCTTTTTTGTTACTTTTTTCTTTTCTCTCTTTCTTTTTCCCTCCGCAAGGGAGGACAGGCAAAAGAAAGAGAGAAAAGAAAAAAGTAAATAAATAATTTTATGCTTATCCTTCAAACTTTTTCAAATACGCCATAGCCGCGTTTATTCCGTCCGCCGCCGCGCTCATAATGCCGCCCGCGTATCCCGCGCCTTCGCCTATCGGGTAAAGCCCCGCTGTGTTTAGCGACTGCATACTCTCTTTATCGCGAAGTATTCTGAGAGGGGCGGAAGACCTGCTCTCAACGCCCGTTATAGGCGCGTCTTTTGCGGCAAAACCCTTTATTTTTTTATCGAAATGCAATAATCCTCGTTTTAGAGGCTCCGTTACAAAATTTGGCAAAATTTCTCTGAAATCGCAAATTTTAACTCCCGGACGATATGTCGGATTTATCAAAAACGTTTTGCTTTTGTACATATCGTTTAAAAAATCTCCAACCGTTGCGACAGGCGCAAAATAATTTGCTCCCGCCGCCCTGTACGCTCGTTCTTCAATCTCGTCTTGAAAAAGCATACCCGCAAGCGGACTGTTATCTTTAAAATCCGTAGGATTTACCGAAACCAAAAGCGCGCTGTTGGCTATGCCGGAATCACGCTTAAAATTGCTCATACCGTTCGTCACAACTTGATTTTCGCCGGACGCCGCCGCAATCACAAACCCTCCGGGACACATACAAAAAGAATATACTCCTCGCCCCGTATCGTCCCGATACGTAAGCGCGTAGGAGGCGACGGGAAGTTTGGGATGTCCCGCGTCTTTTCCGTACTGCGCTCTGTCTATAAACTCCTGCGGATGTTCTATTCTAACGCCTACGGCAAATGGCTTCGCTTCAAGTTTTACGCCTTTTTCATATAGCATTCTGTAAGTATCTCTCGCCGAATGTCCTACGCCTAAAAAGACTGCGTTCGTTTCTATGCGCTCTTCGCCGTTTACGATAACGGCGCGTATTTTGCCGTCCTTTGTTTCTATATCCGTGACCTTTGAATAATTTCTTACCCTTGCGCCTAAATAATAAAGTCGTTGTCGCAAATTCCTAACGATATTTATTAAATTATCCGTACCTATATGTGGTTTCTGCTCGTAACAAATCTCTTCGGGCGCGCCGAATTCGACAAAATCTTCTAAAATATTTCTCATTACAGGCGAAGTATTTCTCGCGGTGAGTTTGCCGTCGCTGAAAGTTCCCGCGCCGCCCTCGCCAAACTGTACGTTTGCGTTTTCATAAAGTCTTCCGGTATTCCAAAACGTTCTCACCGCATTATATCTGGTTTCGACATCCGCTCCTCTTTCGAGCACAATCGGATTAAGCCCCGCTCTTGCAAGGGAGAGCGCGGCAAACATTCCCGCAGAGCCAAAACCCACCACCACGGGCGGAAGTTCGCTTTTGAAATTGTGAAAAAAATTTATCGGTTTTTCATTCGGCGCAAGGGCAATATCTTTTTCTCCGACTAATTTTTTTAGAGTAGTTTTTTCCCCTTTTATTTCTACGTCCAGCGTATATATGAAAAGAATCGGTTGCCCCTTATACCTTCTCGCGTCAATAGTCTTTTTTACGATATATACGCATTTTATTAAATCTTCCGAGATTTTTAATTTTTTCGCCGCAAGCTCCGATAAATCGATTTCATCGTCAAAGGCTACGGCAATATTAGATATGCGAATCAAAACATCAACCTACTTTTTTACATTTACCGTAACGGAATTTATTTTTGACTTAACCCCGTCGGGTAGGATTATTTTGGCGTTTATATTGCCTTCGCCGCTTATTTTTATCGGCTCGGTCTGAATTTCCGTTATATTTTCCACTACTTTTTCTTCGCCCGTTATTTCAACGAAAGCCGGCGTTACGCTTACCGTCTGCATCGCATTCTTTTCAAGCATAATCGGCTCTACGCTTACATTTTTTGAAATAATGGGTCTTTTCATCTTAACTTTTACATAAGTTGTGGGATTTATCACTTCAACCCCTGAAACTTCGCTTCCGGCTTCGTCCACGGGGATTAAAATCACCGACTGTTCAAAATCCGCTTCTTTTCCGATTAAATCCACATAGCCAGTCAGTCTGTGAACTTTCGCCGTATTTTTTGCAACGCCTTTTATTTCCTTCATAGACTCGGTTTTTTCTATAGTCGCCACCCTCGCTATATCTTGACTTGAACCGCGTTCTTTAATATCCACCATAATAGGGACCATTACGTAAGGGTCCAGCGTCACGCGCACTTTATCCAGATTTTTTTCAATGGATTCGTAGCCTTTGGGAAGTTCTATCAAAATCGATTTTTCAACGATGCCGCTGTTTCCCGATTCGCTTAAATCCACCGTAGCACGCATTTTTTCCGTGTTAAGCGTTGCAAAATAAATGCGTTTAGCCGCTATTCTAATTTTAACGTTCTTTTTTGAAAGGGTATATTCGCAGTCCTCCGGGGCTTTTGCCACCTCTATGGGAAGAGTGAAATTTCGCTCTATGGTGGGATTTTCGTTTTCCATAACGAACAGCCAAAGCACAACGGAAAATACGACAGCCATAAGTTTGGCGAGAAAATTATGCTTTATTGTACGCTTTATGGTTTTTAACATCTCTCTCGCTCCTTATCACCATTTTCCGTCCCGTCGCCAATTTTTTATAGATTCGATAATGCCGCTCTTGTTTCCCACAAATAGAGGTATGAGTTTTGCGTATAATTTTTCGCCGTTAAGCCGTCTGGTTAAACGCCCGTTATCCGCTATAGAAATAATGCCGGTTTCCTCAGAAACTATTACAATAAGCGCGTCGCATTGTTCCGATAATCCAATAGCGGCTCTGTGCCTCGTGCCGAGCTCGGTTGAAAGCGAACGATTATCCGTTAACGGCAAATAACAGCCGGAAGCGATAAGTCTGTTGCCGCGTATTATCGTTGCGCCGTCGTGAAGCGGCGTTCCGACTATAAATACATTTAGTAAAAATTCCGATTTTATAAGCCCATCTATATGTATGCCCGTCGAGGCTATATCGTCAAGCCTTATATCGCGCTCTATTACGATAAGCGCGCCGGTTTTTGTCCTTGAAAGTTCTTCAACGGTCGTTACTATTTCTTTTGCAATCGCGCTTGCCTCATCCGCGTCCAAAAATACTGTGGAGCGGAAAAATTGCCCCTGCCCCAAATGCTCCAACGCGCGGCGAAGCTCCGGCTGAAACACGATGGGAAGCACGATAAAAAAGAGCGGTATCGCGCTTTGTAAGAGCCAGCTCATAAGGCGCAGTTCAAGCGCGCTCGTTATAGCAGTTATAACCATAAATACGATAACTCCTTTGACAAGCGTAGCAGCTCTCGTATTTTGAAGCATATCGTATATTTTGTAAAAGAGCATAGCCACCAAGATTATGTCTATAATCTCTATGGGTTCAACGGTGGTAAGCACGCTCGAAATTTGCGTGGGAATATTTATATCAATGTCGTTCGGCATAAAAACTTCCCCTTATATGCGAAAAATAACCTATCTAATTTATTCGATTATTTTTTTCAAAAATCCTTCATTATTTTTGTATATAAGGGCATCTTTTTATTTACTTTCTTCTTTTCTCTCTTTCTTTTGCCTGTCCTCCCTTGCGGAGGGAAAAAGAAAACAGAGAAAAGAAGAAAGTAACAAAGAAGAAAAGAGAGAAAGAAAACTTTGTCAAAAAACAAATTCTTAAAGATGTCATTAATCTTTAAAAAATAAATCTCTCGTATATACTTTCTCTTTCACATCGTCTAAAATTTCATCATAGCGATTTGCTATAATCAGTTTGCTTTGTCTTTTAAAACTTTCAATATCGTTTACGATTTTACTTCCGAAAAAAGTCGCTCCGTCTTTTAGCGTCGGCTCGTAAATAATCACCGTCGCGCCCTTCGCTTTTAAACGCTTTATAATGCCTTGCACGCTTGAAGAGCGAAAATTATCGCTTCCCTTTTTCATAGACAAAAGATACGCGCCTATTACGATTTCCCCTTCCCTATCGTAAGAAAAAGCCTCGTTCATATTGTACGCGCCGCTTTTTTTCAAAATTTCCGAAGCTATAAAATCCTTTCGCGTCGCGTTGCTGTTTACTATCGCTTGAATGAGATTTTCCGGCACTTCGCTGTAATTCGCCAAAAGTTGCTTTGTGTCTTTCGGGAGGCAATACCCGCCGTAACCGAAAGAAGGATTGTTGTAAAAGTTTCCTATACGCGGGTCGCAAGATACGCCATTTATTATGTGAAGCGTATCAAGCCCTTTAGCCGCCGCGTAAGTATCGAGTTCGTTAAAAAACGATACTCTTAACGCCAAATAAGTGTTGGCAAAAAGTTTTACCGCTTCCGCCTCCGTCTCTCCCATAATCAGCGTTGGAATGTCATCGTCAAGAGCGGCGTTTTTAAGCATATTTGCAAATTTTTCCGCATCGTCTATATATTTATTATCCGCCCCAATGATTATTCGTGAAGGGTGTAAGTTGTCGTAAAGAGCCTTTCCCTCCCTTAAAAATTCGGGGCTAAAAAGAATACGCGCGTCGCCGTATTTTTTATTCAAATTCGCGGTAAAACCTACCGGCACCGTGCTTTTTATAACCACAACAGCGTCTTTGTTGACTTTTAAAATATCGTCAACAATAGTTTCCACAATGGAGGTATCAAAAAAATTTTTCTGCGGGTCATAATTTGTAGGCGCGGCAACGATTATTATATTAGACTCGCTATACGCTTTATTGCCGTCCGTTGTAGCCTTCAAATTCAGGTTTTGGTTTTTTAAGTATTCCTCAATCTCTTTATCCTTAAAAGGAGCTTTACGATTATTTATTAAATCAACCCTGTCGCTGTTTACGTCAACGGCTGTTACATCGTGTTCAACCGCTAAAAGCGTCGCAAGGGAAAGCCCCACGTAGCCTAAACCCACTACAGTTATTTTTTCCATAATCACATCTCCTTTAATTGGTATCTCCTCATTCAAACATTTTTGCATACGTTGATATTTTTCTTCCGTTTCAGCGTTTAAAAACTTTATATCGAACATCTTGTTAAAATATCCGTCCTCTATTACTTTTTTCTTTGAAGCCGCTATTTTTAGTCCGAAGAATAAAGCCTCATGAGCGAGCAAAAAATCGGCTAACGTCTTTCTTTTATTATAATCCGCCGTACTATGATTATAAAAAGCCGCCTCTATTTCGGGGCTTATATCGGTTTTTGCAATTTCAGCTTTATCCGCGCCGTACATCTCTTTATAGCCGGCCTTTGCAATAGCGCGGAAAATATCTATTTTATCCGCCTCTCTTATAATCTCGCAAAAAAGCTTTTCTCTTTCGGTTAAATTTTCAGGCAAAGATAAATCGCCGTGATGATAAATCGCTTTTCTCATAACGATTTTATCTTCGCGAGGCACTTCGTCGTAATTTATTATAATATCTTCAATCATCTTGCGGCGAAAAAGCAGTTTCGCGCCCATATGAGCGTGATTATACCTATCGGAATCCTTAAAAGTGCGAGTAATAATAGCTTGCCCAAAACGGGCGAAATCGTGCAAATATCCTATAATCCACGCAATCGCCGTATCATATTCGTTTAGCTTTAATTCTTTGGCAAGATACAGCGAATTTTTCGCAACTTCTCTGCTGTGGATAATTTTTCGCCTGCACATAACGCCAATATCTCCGGTTATCATATTGTAAAGCTCGAAATAATCCTCGCAATTTTTCCTTATTTCTTCTATGTCAAAGATATTTTCCATGAACGCTCCCTAATTTTAATAATAAAAAAAGCTCCTTGCGGAGCTGGATTTTTGGTGGCGGCACAGAGATTTGAACTCCGGACACTACGGGTATGAACCGTATGCTCTAGCCAACTGAGCTATGCCGCCATAAAGATGGAGCTGATGACCGGGATTGAACCGGTGACCTTATCCTTACCAAGGATACGCTCTACCGACTGAGCTACATCAGCAAAATTGGTTGCGGGGATAGGACTTGAACCTATGACCTTCGGGTTATGAGCCCGACGAGCTACCGACTGCTCCACCCCGCGATGAATTTTGTCTGTCAACGTTTACAAATTATACAACATTAAATTTGTTTTGTAAAGCGTTTTTTTATTTTAATTCGCGCTTCCCGACAAAATAAGTCTTATGCTGACAAACAACATAGCGAGCGCGAGCACTGTTAAAATAGTTTTGGATTTTGTCTTTCTCGAAATTTTCGCGCCTATCTGCGCCCCTATCGCCGCGCCTGCGCTTATCGCTATCGCGGGTATCCAAACTATATGGCTTAAAAGAAAATGCGAAATTACTCCTCCAAGCGAAGAAATCATAAGTATAAAAGTTGAAGTTGCGGTTGCGATATGCACGGGGAAATTCAAGAGATAGACCATAAGCGGCACATGAATAATGCCGCCGCCCACTCCGAAAATGCTCGACAAAAAACCGACGCCCATACTTGCCGCTATGCCTACGGTTTTATTATACGAAAAATCGGGAGAAATCTCCAAAATGTCGTCGCGCTTTTTTTTCATAGCGTTTATAAAGATAACGGCCGCCATAGCGCCAATGAATAAACCGTAATAGAAATTTAACATTTCAAACGAAAATTTATCCACTATATAAGAGCCTAAAAATGCGCCGGGAAGCGTCGCCAGTGAAAACGGAATTGCCGCCGAAAAAAGTATGCGCTTTTGCCTGATATAGGCGATTGCGCCGGAGAGCGCGTTTATTAAGACGACAAAAAGAGAAGTCCCCGTAATTTCTGCGGCTGTTTTAAAATACGGAAAAACTCCTCCGTCAGATAAAAAGAAAATAAACACGGGAACGCAGATTAAACCGCCGCCTATTCCCACAAGAGAGCCAAACACTCCTACTCCAACGCCTAAGAGCAAAAAAAGAATAATTTCCACGGTATCACTTCTTTACGCAAAAAATTAACCCCGCAAGATGCGGGGATATTTTCATATTATGGCGGAGGGGGTGGGATTCGAACCCACGGTGCTGACGCATCACCGGTTTTCAAGACCGGCTCCTTAAACCGCTCGGACACCCCTCCGAAAATCACAGAGCCCATTTTAAGCGGTTTTTTTTATTTTGTCAAGATTTATTCACATATTTAAATTCAAATCCTGCGCGCGATGTTTAACGGCAAAAGGCGGCACAAAGAACGCCGTCGCAAGATTTTTCGTAACCGCCACAAGGTTTGGGATGCCTTTTAAGGCTTTATGAAATTTCTCGACAAAGAGTTCCTCGTTCATAAGTATGGCGCAAGCAAGGCGCATAGCGTCCGAATGAACGTCTATATCCATACTGTTTAAATAACTTTCGTGAATCCCGTCAACATCTTTAAAAAGAAGATAAAACGCCACTTGATACACAGTTGCAAATCGCTGCTCTTTTGCGTCTTTGCTGGCGTTTACCGCAATACTTTCAAGGCTGGTGTCAAATTCGCCGTCGCGATTTGTTATCTTTAATCTTGAATAAACGCTCGGCGCAAGATTTAGCGCGGGCGCAACCCTAAGCCCCGCCGCCGCCACGATTTTTGTGACTGAAGGCTTGTAGCACGGCTCTATATCGGCTTTTAACAAAATCTCTTCCGCTAAATTTTGTATCTCGATATGTGAAAGCTCCATTTACGCATCCTACTTTCTGAAAATGATATCTACTGACGAATATATTCAACGAAAAAAAATTTTTTCCTGCTTTTGTTATAAATTATGTTGTTTATTTTCCAAAAATCGGTTTTTTCGCGACGATAACGCTTTCGCCGCCCGCAGTCTTTACTATTTCAGAATCCACGCCGAAAACTTTTAAAATTGTTTCTTTTGTAAGAATTTCAGCAGGTTTTCCCGTTTTATAAATTTCGCCGCTCTTTATAATCACCGCGCTGTCCGCGTATCTTATCGCGTGGTTTAAATCGTGCAGCACCATTATTACCGTTATATTGTTTTTAAAGTTAAGTTCCTTTACTATTTCCATAACCTCAAGCTGATGCGAAATATCAAGATAAGTGGTAGGTTCGTCCAAAAGCAAAAGCGCGGGCGTCCCCGAAAGCGTCATGGCAAGATTTGCCCTTTGCCGCTCTCCGCCCGATAAATCCTTTAATCTGCGGTTTCTTAAATGAAATACTTTAGCAGAATGCAGCGCAAATTCCACGGCTTTTTTCGCCGTTTTTTCGTCTTCGCCGCCAAAAAAACTTCTGTAGGGATGCCTGCCGTAAAAAGCTAATTCTTCGACCGTAAGATCCTTTGGAGCCTCTAAATGTTGAGGCAAAAATCCGACTTTTTGCGCGAAAATCTTTCGTTTTATATCTTTTATATCCGTGTTGTCAAGAAAAATATCGCCTTTATAGTCGATTAAATTTGCTATTCCCCGGAGTAAAGTGCTTTTCCCCGCGCCGTTCGGGCCTAAAATCGCCGTAATCCTGCCCGTTTCAAATTTAACGGAAATATCCGTTAAAATAGGCTTTTTGCCCGCATAATACGAAATATGTTTTGCCTCGACATTCATCAAACTTCCCTCCGAAGCAAATATAAAAAGAATGGCGCGCCCAAAATAGCCGTCAATATGCCGACGGGAAGTTCGGTAGGAGAAAAAGCGACTCTTGCGACGGTGTCCGCTATGGTAAGCGTCGCCGCGCCAAGTAGCGCGGAAGCGGGAATAAGTTTTTTAAAATCGCTTCCTATAAGGAGCCTTGCCGCGTGAGGCACTATTAAGCCGATAAAGCCCAAAAGCCCCGCGACCGATACCGCGCTCGCGGCAAGCAGAGCCGCCGTCGCCGTTAAAAAAAGGCGCGACTTTTCAACGCTTACTCCCAAAGATTTCGCTGATTCGTCGCCAAGTTGCAAAATATTTAAAGTCCTCGCGCCGAGTATCGCAAAAAAAATGCCAAGCGCGGCGTAAGGCAAAATAATTTCAACATGAGGCCAACTTCTTGCGGATAAACCTCCCACCATAAAGAGCAGCGCGCTTTGCGCTCGGTCGCTGTAAAATATAAGCATAGCGGAAATGCCCGCGCCCAAAAAAGCGGAAACCGCGACGCCGGCGAGTATCATACGCACGGGACGAATACCGCCTTTATACGCCAAAATATAGATTAAAACCGCGGCTCCCATCGCGCCGATAAACGCTATCGGCGTAACAAAATTTATCGCTTCCGGATAAGAGAGCAAGACAAAAATCCCACACAACCCCGCGCCCGAAGATATTCCGATAATATGCGGATCTGCGAGGGGATTTTTCATAATTCCCTGCAAAACTCCCCCCGACACCGCAAGCGACATTCCCACAAGAGCGGCGACAATGGTTCTCGGCAAGCGGATATTTAAAAGTATCTGTTCCTTTGTCCCCACTTCGCCGTAATAAAGATTTATTACGTTGTTAAAAGTAATTTCGGCGGAACCGAGCAAGATACTGATAAAAAAGCCGCCTACCGCTAAAATAACGAAACCGATAAAATATAAAAAATCCTTTTTCACACAGCGCCCCTATTTAATATGCTCCGCCATCTCTTCAACCGCTTTTGGGTAATGTATACCGGGGCTGAACAAAAAATGCTCTTGGCTTAAAAAATATACTTTTTTGTTTTTCACCGCGTCTACCGCGCCCCACGCCGGATTTTCCTCCATAGACTTAAGCATAGCGGATTCGATTTCCTTTTCTTTTCCCATAGTGGTGACAAAGATAATATCGGGATTTTTTTCCGCTAATGTTTCAAGGCTGTACGGCGCGGCAGACGGATTGTTCGGAAGAGCTTTCATATCGTCCGCTATGTTTTGAAGACCTAACATTTCCGCGATATTTCCCGCTATGCTCGTTTTCGTTTCAAGCGTTACGTTTTGGCTTGTGCCGTGAAGTATGGCGATTTTCGGTTTACCTTGAGGCAGTTTTGTTTTTACGCTTTCGATTTCTTTATCCATAGTTGCAATTATTTCTTCCGCTTTTTTTTCGTTTTCCGTAAGTTTTGCGAATAGCGAAAGAGTTCGTTTTACTTCTTCGTAAGTTTTCATCTCGACAATAATAGTTTTTATCCCGCTTGCTTCAAGGGTTTCTATCAGTCTTTCGTTTTTGCCCTTGTTTATAACGACCAAATCCGGCTCTAATGACAAGAGTTCTTCCGCGTCCACTTGGTACACTTTTCCTATGACTTTAGCTTTTTTTGCGGCGTCCGGTATCTTCATCTTTGAATCGGGTCTGCCGATTATCTCGCCTCCCACGGCGTAGAGCGGCTCTATAAACGACGCGGAAGTTACGATTATTTTTTGCGGCTTTTTGTCAAACGCTATTTCTCGCCCGTTATCGTCCGTTATTACGATATTTTCCGCCTTTTCCGCGCTCTTTTTCTCGGAGCCGCAAGCGGAAACCGCGCATAAAAAAACTACGGAAAGAAATACGGACAAAATCTTTTTCATTTCACTTTCTCCTTGTAAGTATCGTTGAAAGATAATTTAACTTTACGTCGTTTACGGATTTTATATCTATTTCCCGCTCGTTTTCAAGCCCCAAGCGGCTCACCATAAGCGCGTTTTCCTCCATACCGCTCTCTTTTAAAAGTTCCCGCACTTCTTCAAAATTGTGGTAAACCTTCATAAGCACCGCGCTCTTCGACGCTTTGAGGGCGTTTTTTATATTCTCTTTATTTGCCGTCGCGGGAATAACGGAAAGTATATCGTCCCCTTCCACTATGGGGCGGTTATATTTTGACGCTATCGCAACATAAGCCGGAATTCCGGGGATTGTTTCAATATTTATCCCGTCTTTTTTAAGCAAACGCAAAACGTAGATATAAGTGCTGTAAAACATCGGGTCGCCAAGGGTTAAGAAAGCGACGTTTTTGCCCTCGCTTAAAAAGCCGACTATTTCGTTTTTATTCGCCTCCCAAGCGGAAGAATCATTTTGAAAATCCTTCACCATCGGAAACACTTGATAACATATTTGAACGTCTGCCTTTAAGTATGGGCGCGCGATATTAAGGGCTACGCTGCCCTCTTTTTTTTCAGTTTTCGGGGCGATAACCACATCGATTTTTTGCAAAATTTTAGTCGCCTTCACGGTTAAAAGTTCGGAATCTCCGGGGCCTACCCCTATTCCGTAAAAAACTCCTGCCATATCATTTATCCTCATATACTCTGACGCGAAGATTTAAGCCGCGAGATGCGCAAAGCTCCCTGCATTTTTCGATTTCCTCCGCGTCCTCCACTTTTTCAACCACAGTTAAAACAACATTCGGAACGTATTTTTTTGCGTGTTCGGCGAAAGTAAGCATAGCGTCAAAGGATTTTTCACCGTATTTCGCGTTTGTGAGTTCATAATACCGCTTGGCGTTTGACGCGTTTAAGCTGATAGATACGGTGTCCAAAATATTTTCAAAGTCTTTTGCGATTTCTCTTTCGTGTTCAAGTTCCCCAAGACCGTTGGTATTTAAGCGCGTCGGCATATCTTTATGCGTTTCTTTTACGTATTTTAAAAGTTCGGTCAACGCGTCAAGCCGTAAAGTCGGCTCACCAAAACCGCAGAAAACGATTTCGGACACTTTATCCCACGGAAGATTATCCAGTTCTGCTTTTACTTCTTCAACCGTAGGTTCTTTATCGAGCCATAAACTTGCGTCCTTTGCCATATCCTTCTTTGAACGCAGGCAAAAAGTACAGGCGCAGTTGCAACGATTGGTAAGGTTTACGTAAATTCCCCGCTTTTTATCCGGGATTTCACGAAAACTTTTTTCGACGGGCGTATATTTCCCGCCAGTGTGTACAGCATAAACTATCATATTAACCTCCGCGATGCTCCAAGATTTCTTTCATTTCGTTTATGGCGACGGTATAGGCCCCAAAATGCGGCTCGTCTTCGTATACGTGAACAAACGGCAAAATATCCCTCTCGTATTCCGCTACGATTTTCGACAACAAATGCGCGTATTCCTTCCACTGCGTCAGGAAAATTCGCTTTAAATAATAATCCGTACCCAGCATAAACCATTCGATGCGAGAGCGTAAAATACTGTCACGCTTCATACTGACTTGCCCCGGATGCCTTCGATATAAACTGAGCGGGTCCTTAAAGACGGCGCACTCTCCGCCGCCTTCCAAAATATCAAGCCACATCGCAACGTCGGCTATCATTCGATAGCCTCTTGAATTTGCCCTGAAATAATGATTTTTCAAATCCCGCCAACGAAAAAGCGCGGCGGAAACCTCTCCTATGGGATTTTTGAAATCCTCTAAAATTACGTTTCCTATTTCCCTTCCCTTATAAACGCCGTAAAGCCCGTCGATTATAAGTTCCGTTCCCATTTGCCCAACGTAATTTCCGTCTTCGTCTATTACGCCCCTTCGGCTTGTTACGAGTTTTACCCTTTTTTCCTGTTTAAAACAGCGTATCATATAATTTAACTTATTGGGTAAAATCATATCATCGTCCATAAGCCACTGAATAAACTCTCCTTTGGCGATTTCCTCGAAAATTTGAAACGTTTCCACCTTCGTTGCCGCAGGATCGTGCAAATACGTAAGTTTATCGCTTCCTCTAAACTTATGCATAAGTATTTGCGTATCTTCGTTTCTGCTCGCGTCCGCAACTATTATCTCGTAATTTGAATAATTTTGATTAAGCGCGCTTTCAAGACACTTTTCAAGATATTCGGGTCTTTCAAAAGTAGGTATCAAAATACTTACAAACCAAGGAATGAGTTCCTTTTTTCTTGCCACTTCAACTTGCTCCTAGCGTAATTCTGTTACATTATTTTACTTTCTTCTTTTCTCTCTTTCTTTTGAAAAAGAAAGAGAGAAAAGAAGAAAGTAACAAAGAAGAAAAGAGAGAAAGAAAACTTTAATAAAAATAATAATATGGGTATGTGGCAATAATAATTATAAAAATTATTCTATCGTAATTCGGTTAAATATTCCTCAAATGGAAGCCCGTAATTCCACGGCAGATTTAAGTCTTCGGCGAAGTTTACCGCCTTATTTATAAAATCCGCCGCTTTTTGAACGGCAAAATGCAAACCTTCTCCGTTTATAAGGCTTCCCATAACGATAGCGGAAAACGCGTCGCCTGTCCCCGAGCGATCGCCGCCTATCGCCGTTGTTGAAATTATCTTGCTCCCTATATTTTCTTCGTAAATAAAATTTTTGATAATGCCGTTTTCGCGAAGTCCCGTTATTACGATTCGCTTAGGCCCTTTCTCGTTTAGGCGTATCGCCATATTTAAAAGCTCGTCTTCGGTAACTTCGCCGTTTTTGGGATAGGGTATTCCCAAAAGCTCCGCGGCTTCCGTTAAATTCGGCGCGATAACGTCTGCGTAAGACAAAAGTTTACGCATCTCTATGCACATTTCTTCCGTATAAGACGCGTATCTTTTGCCGTGGTCGCCCATAACCGGGTCTACCATAACAAGCGTGTTGTTTTTGCGAAATTTTTTTATAAAATCAATGGCTATGTCTATCTGTTCCTTCGAACCGAAAAATCCCGTCAAAATTCCGTCAAATTCGAGGGCGTTTTTTTCCCAGCTCTCCATATAATCCCGCATTTTTGCCGTATAATCGTCCATAAAATACGTCGGAAAGCCCGTATGCACGGAAAGCACCGCAGTAGGAAAGGGCGAGGCTTCTATTTTAAGGGCGGATAACACGGGAAGTTCGATGGTAACGGAACAACGCCCAAAACCCGTGATGTCGTTTATAAGGGCGACTTTTTTTTGTTTCACCTGTTATCAACTCTTTCCATAGCGTATAAATCGTGCGCCTTAAAGCGTTCCCACGCCATTTCTTCGTATTTTGTGCCTTCTTTTCCATAATTGGCGAAGGGGTCTATGGAAATACCGCCGCGGGGCAAAAATTTTCCCCATACTTCGATATATTTAGGCTCCATAAGATTTTTTAAATCGTTTAAAATAATATTTACCACGTCCTCGTTAAAATCGCCGTGATTTCTGAAACTTACCAAATATAACTTAAGCGACTTGCTCTCCACCAATTTTTCGTCGGGTATATAGGAAATATAAAGGGCTGCGTAATCGGGCTGCCCCGTGATAGGGCAAAGCGTAGTAAATTCCGGCGTGTTAAACTTCACCCAATAATCCCTTTCGGGGTGCTTGTTTAAAAAAGTTTCCAAAAATTCGGGACGGTAATCAAAAGCGTAAGCCGTATCTTTTCCCAAAGAACGCAAATTATCTTTTTCTCTTTCCATTTTCATTTTCCTTCTTATTTTAATTTTAACTTTTAAAATCCTATCATAACCCATTTACATTTGCAAGAAATTATCAAAAAAACCTTGATAAAGAATAAAATAAAAAAGCTGCGAGAAAATTTCCTCGCAGCTTATCTTTACACCGACGCGGTAGCAAGACCGACGGTATCGGGCAGTGTCTCCTTAATGATAGCGTTCTGGCAAATTCATAGACACCGTCTTCCTTTTTATTTTTAAACATTGTCATTAGTTTTTGTATTTAATTCTCTCCCAATCTTCCCTTTGCAATAATAATTGATCGTTTTTAGGAACGCGAGGATTATGAATCCATTTTCCATTCTCAAAAATTTTATTTCTACTCATCGTCCCGCCATTCCCACAATGCGCCAACGGATATATTTGAGACTCTACACCACCGCATTGAACGGTGAAACATATGTTATTTTCAAGAAACTTATTAAAATTATTTTTGAAATCATCAAATTCAGAGGCTTTTTTGCCAGTTAACGCTTCATAAGAGTATGCGAAGTTTTTTTGCCTAAGCAAAGAATGTTTTTTGGCTCTAAAATATCGCAAAGTCGTTTAAAATATTCCATATCGTT
>JAGBKP010000195.1 GCA_017635875.1 Selenomonadaceae bacterium
AGCATCATCTTTGACAGCATACAGCGTACTCTTTCGCCGCCCGATAAGACTTCCGCCTCTTTTTGACTTTCTTCGCCGGAGAATAACATTCTCCCCAAAAATCCGCGCACAAAGGTTTCGTCCGGGTCGCGCGAATATTGACGGAGCCAGTCCACCAAATTCATCTTTACGCCGTCGAAATAGGAAGAATTATCCGTCGGCAAATAGCTTTGCGTAGTGGTAACGCCCCAACTGAATGTGCCTTCGTCCGCTTCTTCTTCTCCAATTAAAATTTTAAAGAGCGTCGTCTTTCCGATACTGTTAGAGCCTACAAAAGCGACTTTGTCGCCCTTTCTTAACGTAAAACTTACATTGTTTAAAACTTTTTCGCCGTCTACGGTTTTAGAGATGTTTTCAACCGTCAAAAGCTGGTCGCCCGCCTCTCTATCGGGCGTAAAAGCTATATAGGGATATTTTCTCGTAGAGGGTTTAATATCGTCCAAGGTGATTTTTTCAAGCATTTTTTTGCGTGAAGTCGCCTGCTTGGATTTAGCCGCGTTCGCCGCAAAACGAGAGATAAAGTTTTGAAGTTCCTTAATCTTTTCCTCTTTCTTCTTGTTTGCGTCTTTAGCCATTTGCAGGGCTAATTGACTGGACTGATACCAAAAATCATAATTGCCCGCGTAAAGGGAAATCGCGCCAAAGTCAACGTCGCAGATATAGGTGCAGACTTGATTTAAGAAATGGCGGTCGTGCGAGACCACTATGACAGTATTCGGGAAATCCGCCAAAAAGTTTTCAAGCCATTTTATAGACGCTATGTCAAGATGGTTAGTAGGCTCGTCCAAAAGCAAAATGTCAGGACTGCCGAAAAGAGCTTGCGCCAAAAGCACGCGGACTTTTTCCGTAGCGTCAAGCTCTTTCATCAAGAGATTATGCTTGTCCTCCGTTATGCCTAATCCGTTTAAAAGCCGCGCCGCCTCCGTTTCCGCGTCCCAGCCGTTTAAATCCGCAAATTCCGCTTCAAGCTCCGAGGCTTTCATTCCGTCCTCGTCGGAAAAATTTTCCTTTGCGTATAGCGCGTCCTTTTCGTCCATAATTTCGACAAGGCGCGTATGCCCCATTATAACCGTTCTTAAAACTTCCGTTTCTTCAAAAGCGTAATGGTCCTGTTTTAACACCGCAAGACGCTCTCCGGGCGTAATTTCTACCGTTCCTTTTGTAGGCTCAAGTTCGCCAGACAAGAGTTTTAAAAAAGTGGACTTTCCCGCGCCGTTTGCGCCTATTATGCCGTAACAGTTGCCCGGCGTGAATTTTAAATTTACGTTCTTATATAAAACTCTTTTTCCGAATTGCAATTCTAAATTGTTTGTGGTTATCATAAATTATTCTTTTTCCTCCATAATCTTTCTGAAAATGCTCATCACCTTTTCGCCGTAACCGACGCCCGGTACTGCCCAGCGTCCGTTAAACCCGTTCCAAGTGTCTATGCCTAAATTTCCGTAAGCGTTTTTCGCTATGTAATATCTCGGGTCGACGAGTTCTTCTTTTGGAAGTCTATCCGTTGTATACGCCAAAATATGTTGAATATGCGCTCTTGCGCCCATTTGCGCCGTGGGGAAATAATGCCCCTTTACGGTGGAACTTGTCGTGCCTAATCCGCAATAATTGTTTTGGTCGGGTGTAACCGTGCCGCCGTAGTTAAAAAATCCCGTTTCGTGTATCGCTTGCGCGAAAGCGACGTCCGGGCGCACGCCCTCTTTTGACGCTTCTTCGTAATAAGCCGCGACGAGTTCTTCGGGCGACACTGAAATTTTCGGCAGAGGATTATTTCTTAACAAAAAGTTGACGCACTGGGCTTCTGTCGCCATAGCCGTACCCATTATCCTTTCATCGTAAACGGAAGTGATAACGGGCGTTCCTATGGGGACTTCGTAATGTTTTTTTTCTGTGTCGTAAGATTGGTCTATTTCCGCCATTATCGCGTCCACGCGTTCTCTAAACGATTTTCTCTCCGTGCTTACTTTTGTTTCACTGCCGTTTTCATAGGCTCGCTCTGCCGCGTCTGCCGCGCTCCCTGCGATAACAAAAGATGTAAGAGTCAATGCCAATATTTTTTTGATACTAAACAAAACCCAACACTCCTAACTGTTTTTATTCGTAGATTTTATAATAAAATATACCGCCGCAGAAGATAATAAAGCCGTCACAATATCCCGTGTCAGCGGAAATATCGCGATAAAGGCGCATCCTGCGAGTTTTTCGGCTAAAGACGAGTTCGTATCAGGCTTTATTTGCAAAAGCGTAAAAATACCCGCGCCAACTAACGCCGGCGCGTACACGGCGGTAAAACTCATCAAAGATTTTGCAAGCGGCTCTAAAAAAATAAATATTACGAAGAATAACGCCGTAAAATAGGATATTTTTTTATCGCCGCCAACCGAACAACCGACTAAAGATATAGGCGACGGCAAAAGCATAAACAGGCCGAAAAAAGCCGATATTGCGTTTGTAATATAAATCGGAAATATATTTTTTTCGCCTTTTATTTTAAACATATTATTAAACAAATATTTCCAAAAATTTCCGATTATATACATCAGCAAAAATATTTCAACCGTCAACCTAAAGACTGTAAAATCCATAGCGATTTCAAAGCCTTGCGGCGATACGGCGGGGAAAGCGAAAATTTCGTCAACGGCGACATAGCCTTCTATATACGAAAGCGCAATAATTAACACCGTCGGCGTTATTATAGCAAATTTTTTGTTTTTTGCATATAGCAAGAGTAAAATTGCGATACCGATAAGGCTGAATTTTGCGACGGGGTTATAAATATCGCCCGTCATAGCAAAATAAAAGGGGCTTGATAAAATAAGCCCGCTCAAATTTAAACCTTCCAAAATTAAAAATAACGCTGTCCCGAATAAAAATGCGGAAGTTAAAGTTTTGGAAGAAAATATATTTTTAAAAACATAATCTATCTTGTCACCGATTATTTTACAATAACGAGATAAAAACATAATGCAAATGCCAAAAATCGCGGCGAAAAAAGACGCGTTAAAAAGAGCGCCCAAAGCCTCCCCGCGGCAAATCACTTCTATATATAAAAAAGACGCTGTTATCGCGTAATTCGGAAAAACGACAACGGGCGAGCCTATGAACTTACCCCATAAAGCCGTCCCCAAAGCCGCGCATAAAAAAATACCCGCGAAAGCCGCGCTGAAATTTGCGCCTGCAAGCTCTAAAATATAAAGCGCGGCAAAGGCGACGGGTAAAAAAGAAAGCGCGTTTATAAACGCGGCAAAAAAATGTTTCAAAGTTCGTATCTCCAAAATTATTTGTACTCTAAAGAGATGAAGGGAGCGGACAAATATCCCTCCCTCCTTTACACATAAAATTTAGTACCCGTTGGCTAAAACCTCAATGGGGTGCGCCGTTTTATGTTCGGTTGCGTATTCGATTTGCAAGCGGCAAACGGCGCAGTCCGATATTACTTTTGCGTCTTTTGAGGCGTTTATTCTATCAAATAATTCTTTGCCGATTTTAAGAGAAATATCCGCAGTTTCCTTTTGATAACCGTAACTTCCTGCCATTCCGCAACATCCGGTGTCTAATACTTTTACCTTTGCTCCTTCTCTTTGTTCCAAAATGTTTTTTGCGGGAGTTCCTATGCCTTGACTTTTTAAGTGGCAAGGGACATGGTAGAGATACGTCTCGTTATCGGCTATGGTCGGTTTTTTAAATTCTCCGTTTTTACTCATACGCTGCAAAAATTCAAAAGCGTCGTATACGTTTTTCCCCGCCATATAGAGCCGTTCATCATCGAAAAGTTCCCCCGCTTCTTCTTTTAACATAAGAGAACAACTGGTGCAAAGCGCGACTACGGGAATTTTTCTGCGTTGCCATTTCAAAATTCGCTCCGCGTTATTTATTGCGTTCTCTTTGGCTTTTTCAAGATAACCCGCGCTTATGAGCGGAGAGCCGCAACAACGGAACTTTTCGTCCCTTAAAACCTCGTAACCGTTTTCCTGCATTACCTTTACGAACGCCATACCCACTTTCGGCGAATTATGCTCTATAAAACAACCTTGAAAGAGCACGACTTTTTTATGGGACGGTTTTTGCTTGTTGTCTAGGAGCATATCCGTAAAAGAATCCCCCGAATACTTCGGCAGGTTCCTTTTCGTTGAGACCCCGAGTGTTTTAAATATTCCCAAATATTTTGCCAATTTAAGCGAAACGTTTGCTATATGCGCCCCAAAGGGAAGCGAACGGAAAAGCGCGGAAGCGACGCTGTGATTGGAGAGCATAAAATCGCGAAGAGTATGCTTGTTTTCTTCGTAATACTCCCCTCTTTTAAGCATATTCAAAGTCGATACGTGCACGCCTTCCGGACAAGAACGATCGCAACTCTTGCAATTTGTGCAATACGACAAAGTTTTTTCGACATCTTCGCCCACAAAATCCAGTTTTAAATGCGCGGGGCCTATAAGTTTCGGGCCTATATATTTTCCCGTCGCCGCTACCACGGGACAGTGCGCGTTGCAAGAAGTACAGGAAAGACAAGCGTCCGCCATAAATTCTTTATTCATAGCTTATTCCTCCTTTATTTCCTGCATAGCCGCGTGATACGCGGAAGCTATCGCCACGCCGTTCCCTGAGTGTTCAAAGCAAAAATCGTAACCGCCTAAATTTCTTCCCACCACGAAAAGATTATCGTATACTATATTTTTATGTTTATCCAGCGGGCGAAGCGCGTCGTCCGTCAAAATTCCCGCGGTAGCGAAGCCTTGCGGCGAATCGCCGAACAATTTCTCATTGCTCCACTTTTCTTCTCCGTCCGGCATCCACACGGGCAAGCGAAAAATTACTTCGTGAGGGGAAGTAAAATTTTCAAGCGCAAGCCCTCCGCCGTAAAATCCACCGGTAGCCAATATAAACTTATCCGCCTCGTATTTTACGTCGCGAGCCATAGCGGAAACAACGACAGCATTAACGCGTCCCTTATCCGTCACGCCGCGCAAAACCTTCGCGTTTTCCACAAAGTTTACGCCCATATCAAAAAGCGCGCGTCTAAAAATGCGCTCCACTCTTATTCCGTTTACCGAAGGCGGCAAACACACGGTTTCTACGACGGGCGCGCCTAAAATTTCCGTGATTTTCTTATGCAATTCGCCGTCTTTCGTCCCCAGTATTTGCGGAATAATAAAAGCGGCGTTTTCTTTTGCGTAAGGCTTTAATTCTTCCGCAAATTTTAAGAGATTGTCGTCTTCCTCCAAAAAACGCGCCGCGTCTATCGTCGTGATATCGCGCCAACTCGATATTTCAAAATCCACGCGTACGTTTTTAAATTTTGCGTTTGTAAGGGTCTTTGAAAGGTTATCCGCCAAAACG
>JAGBKP010000196.1 GCA_017635875.1 Selenomonadaceae bacterium
ATACGGACATGTCGATATTGATATGCTTGCTGGGCCGAGCGAAATTTTGATACTTGCGGACGATTCGGCAAATCCGACGCTGACGGCGGCGGATATGTTAAGTCAAGCCGAACACGACCCGCTTGCGTCAAGTATATTGATAACGGATTCGGAGGAGCTTGCAAAAAAAGTTGCAAAAGAAGCGGAAAAACAGGTTGCGGAACTTCCAAGATGCGAAATAGCCTCCGCAAGTTTAGATAAAAACGGGCTTATAGTAATAGCGAAAAATCTTGAAGAAGGCGTCGAATTTGCAAACGTTTCCGCGCCGGAGCATATGGAAATACTTACGAAATCGCCTTTTGAAATATTGCCCAAAATTCGTCACGCCGGCGCGATATTTTTAGGCGCGTACAGTCCCGAGCCACTTGGCGATTATTTCGCGGGACCGAATCACGTGCTTCCGACGGGCGGCACGGCGCGATATTATTCGGTGCTAAACGTAGAAACGTTTTTAAAGCGAACGAGCGTAATATCTTATACTGAAAAAGCCCTAAAAGAGGCGAGCGAGGATATTATACGCCTTGCAAAATCGGAAGGATTAGACGCTCACGCAAACGCGATAAAATTAAGGTGACCTCTAAAAACCGCGCTTTTCTTTCTTTTTCTTACCTGCCCCCTTTTTTGTATATGGGATAAGAAAAAGAAAGTAAGATTTAGTTTTTATAGATGCTCGAAATTCAATATAAAACAGGCTGTGAAAAACTGATTTCAGTTTTTCACAGCCTTATTTTTTGTGATAATTATTTTCAATAAAAAATCCTATTGAGGTATCGTCGCTTTTACTATGGTACCGCCGCCTTCTCGGTTTTGTATTGTAAGAGTGCCGCCGCGCATACGAAGTCTTTCGCTTATGTTTGCAAGGGCGATATGCGGCGCGTTTGTGTCTGCGGGCGAAAACCCCGCGCCGTTGTCCTCTACTATAATTTCGCCGGCAAGATTTGTTTTGCGCGTTCGTATAACAATATGTAGCGGCGTATTTTCGGGATCCATACCGTATTTGACGGCGTTTTCCACTATCGGTTGAAGCGTAAGAGGCGGCGTGCTGAAGTCTGTGTGAGGCGTGTCGTATTCAACCAAAAGGGCGTCCTCAAACTGCACCTTTTCTATGGCAAGATACGCGCGCGTATGTTCCAATTCGTCCGAAAATGGAACAAAGTCTTCGCTTGCGATAGCCGTAAAATTTTTGCGCAGATATGTTGTAAAATTCAGCGTGACTTCTTGAGCTTTTTTGGAATCTTTGGCGCAGAGGTAGTATATGCTCATCATAGCGTTATATATAAAATGCGGTCGCATTTGAAGAGCCATAATGCCTGCGCGTTGACGAGCGATTTCCCGCTCTTGACGCATATATTCTCCCAACTGATCAAACAAAATAATAGCGAACATTGCAAGCGCGGAAAAAACTACACCCGCAAACACGAGTTCCACAAAATAAAAATTTAAGTGAATAGCTAAACCTATCGTAAGCGGAATCAAATACAAAAGAAACGCCGCGCAATATTTCGGAGGCAATTTATCTCGCCTTTTAATTACGCCGATTATGTTTATAATCATAGGCAAAATCATAAGACCCATCAGTAGAGAATGACAATAGCCGCGATTGTATTGGTTGTCCGGCGTAATATAGTAAAAAATCGTTGTAAATTGCGCTACTGTAAGGAGAACAAAGAAAGCGGCGACGACGCCGACCACGGCGCGGAAAATGCCGCTGTTTCGTCTTTCCTCTCCGCAAAAATGAAGTAAATAAGCCGTAAAAAAAGGCATAGGCAAAGGAAGAAGAAGATACTGAAAAAAAACCAAAATTTTTTCGGCAGTTGCCATACTGCTGTCTGTATAAATCAAGAACTCAAAGAGAACGCTTGTCAAAAAGAACGTAATCGTAGCGAACAAGAAGACAAAGAAACGTTTATTCCATTTGTCCGATACGGGCATAAGCGCGGCAAGTATAAGACCGACCATAGCAAGAGTTAGCATCGCGCTGTTTAAAATGAGTTTTAAAATATCCGTCCATTCAACCATTTGAAACTGCCTCTTCCCCAAAAAACGGATAGCGTAGATTTTTAAGTTGTTCTTTTACGCTTTCAGCCGTAATAGGTTTTAATAAAAATCCGCAAGCCCCCGTACTCCAAGCGTCAAAGGCGTATTCCGCGTATGCGGTGAGGTATACGACGTTGATGCGAGGATTAAGCGCGAGTAATTCGCGGCAAAGGTTGAGTCCGCTTGTTTTTCCTAATTCAATATCCAAAAAAGCCAGGGCGATTCTGTTTTTATTAGCGTATTCAAGAAACTCCGAAGGACGGGTAAATCCCGTAATGATAGCGTTTGGCATTACTTCTTCCAAAATGGGCAACGCCCCCGAAAGAAAGAGTTTCTTGTCGTCAACCATAACGACGTTTGGCGCGTCGTCGCTTTCCGCCGCTATGGAAAATAACGTATTCGCGTCCGTGTCAAGGCATTTTGAGAGTCTTAAAATCATCGAAATATCCGGCAGACGACTGCCGTTTTCCCATCTTGCAATCGTAGAACGAGTGACATATATTTGCTCCGCCAATTCGCGTTGAGAAAGCCCTTTGTCGACGCGGAGTTTCTTTAGCGTTTCTGCAAACGGTATATTCATTTCTGCACCTTCATATTTCTGTTTTTTTACAGTATAACTGTGCGGAGAAGGAAATGCAAGAAACCCCTTGAGATTAGGCGTGACATTATGGAACGCCCATTGTTAAAAAAAACAAGAAATGATATTCTGTGAGCAGAAATACCTTGGGAGCGTTTGAGAGCGTCTTACCTTTGTCGAACGCTCCTAAAAAAAACAGAGAGGAGTAAAGAATATGGCAGACAAAGAAAACCAAAATCGCGACGGCGTAAATATGAGCCGCCGCGATTTTTTAAAACTTGCGGGGGTAGGAGCGGCGGCTTATGCGGCGGCCGCTATTCCTGCAAAGGCGGAGGCGGAAAACCCTTATAATGTGAAAACTGCCGGAATTAAAGGCAAGGCGGATTTGCTTATATTGGGAAACGTAATTACAATGGATGAGTACAAACCTTACACCGAAGCGGTCGCCGTAAAGGGAGATAAGATTTTATACGTCGGAGAAGCGGATATAGCGAGAAAACTTTGCGACGCTCACACAAAAATCAAAGATTACGGCAAAAATTCCGTTTATCCGGGATTTTTAGAGGCTCATTGTCATCCCGGCGCGGGCGGATATACTATGACGGGCAAGGTAAAAGTCGATACTTTCGCGGGAGTGGAAAGTTGGCTGAAAGACCTAAAGAAATACATCGCGGAACATCCCGAAAAAACCGACATCGCAGGAGAGGGCTTTTCAACGGCAGGCGCTCTTCCGACCGCCGCTATGCTTGACGAAATATGCCCCGACAAACGCGTCGTTGTGGAGAGTTTCGACAAGCACTCTATGTGGCTAAATACAAAGGCTATGAAGGATTACGGGATTAACAAAGACGCCGTTAAAAAATGGGGAACCGATTGCGTGCGCGTAGACGCGAACGGAAATCCGACCGGCATTATCTCTGAAGCCCCAACATTTTATGTTCGCTCGCAAATTAAAATTTCACTCGAAGAAATGAAGAAAGCACTGTTGGCGTGGCAGGATTACGCTCTTTCTAACGGCTATACCGGCACGTATAACGCGGGCGTTGACCTTTTGTCCAAAAACGAACCTGTGGCGTATTATGAGCTTGAAGCGGAGGGCAAACTAAAGCATTACAACTATTCCGGCCGGTATGTGGAGGACAACAGCGATACGCCGGAAGCGGATATGGATAAAATTGCCGCGGAAGCAGAAAAGCATAACAGCAAGCACTATCATTTAATAGGCGCAAAAGTTTTCTGCGACGGCGTAGTCGAGGCGCATACGGCGTGGCTTATCGACGATTATAGCGATAAACCGGGCTACAAAGGCGTACAAAGATTTGCGGATCATAAAAAAATGGTGCGCCTCGTTAAGGCTGCATCAGACCACGATATGAACGTACACATTCATTCTATAGGCGATGGGTCTACAAAAGCGTGGCTTGACGCAATTGCGGAGGTGGAAGAAGCGACGGGCAATTTTGATATGCGAAACGCTTTAGCGCATCTTCATATAGTACGCAAGGAAGATTACAAGCGAATTGCAGACTACAATGTTATGGCGGTTGTGGGTATGATGTGGATAGAGGGAGATAATCCCGTATTTACGCAAGAAATAGAATATGTCGGAAAAGACAGAGCTTTTAACGATTATCCGATAAAATCCCTGATAGATAGCGGAGCCGTGATTGGTTCTCATTCGGATTATCCCGTTTCGCCGTACTTTAGCGTACCTCAAAGCGTTTGCTACGGCGCGATAGGCTACCTCCCCTCAAAAGGAATAAAAACCTTGCGCCATAAAGAACAATGCATCAGCCGTAGGGACACGTTAAGAGCCTTAACCATAAATGTGGCGTATATGTGGCACGAAGAAAATCGTATGGGCTCCCTTGAAACGGGGAAACTTGCAAATATTACGATATTTGACAAAGACTTTATGAAAGACGATTTTAAGGACATCGAAAAGGCAAAATGCCTCGCTACTTACGTAGACGGCGAATTGGTTTATAATGCGTAATCAAAGAAGAAAAGAGAGAAGGAAAACTTTATCAAACAGTTTTTTCTCTCTCTTTCTATTTCTTTTTTTCTCCTTTGCTGAAAGGGGCATTGTTATGGAGCAAAAATTTCGTATAAGTATTCAAAAAATACTGTCGTTTGTCGCGATTGCTGCTGTAATGGTTGGAGCGTTTATGCTCGGCGGTTGCGGTTCAAGCAATAGGCAAACGGCCGATCTTGTGGTGTACGGCAAGATATTTACGTCAGAAGACAATAAAATTGTGGAAGCTTTCGCCGTCAAAGACGGAAAATATATTTACGTAGGCGATAAAAAAGGCGCGGACGCGTTTATTGAAAAAGGTAAGACAGAAATTGTGGATTATACCGACAAAGGGCTTGTGATGCCGGGTTGCGGCAACGGTCACGCGCATTATATGCTGGGTTACGCTCTTAAAACAATCGGCACTCCGATTGATTTAAAAGTTGATCCAAATAAATTCTTAACAGAAGTAGTTCCCGCTGCGGTGAAGGCTGCGAGAGAAAAAGGGGCTACGACCGTCTTCGGGCAAGGTTGGCAGCTTATGAGCATGGAGAAAAATTTGCCGACTCGTCAACAATTGGACGCTATCTGTAGCGATATTCCTATGTATTTTTTAGACGACGAATGTCATAAAGCGTTGGTAAACACTAAAATGCTGGTCAGAGCCGGTATTATGAAAGAAGACGGTACGGTTCTTAAAACAGAAATACGCGGAGGCGTAATCGGAATGGGAGAAGACGGCACACCAAACGGTTTCTTGTCAGAACAAGCCCAAACTTATGTGCGTCAATTCATAGACAACGATAAATTATATACTCTTGATATGGCGACCGCCAATATAGCTGATATAGAGAAACATCTCCTTTCCGAAGGCTATACGATGTATCACGAAGGCTGGGGAAATTATTTCGTGAACACCAATTATTATGAAGCGGCGCAAAAATTAGACAAGGAAGGCAAACTCCATTTCGTATTGGGTATTCCCTATGAAATTGAAAGTTGGATGGATATTGACGAAGGATTGGCGAGAGCTGTCGATGCAAAAAAATTTGAGTCGGAACAGGTAATGCCTCGCTGGATAAAACTTCTTATTGACGGTACGGTGGAAACCGGCACTGGCCTCGTCGACCCTCTCTATCCCGATGGTCATCAAGGAATTGCAAACTGGACTGAAGAAGAACTTACTGAAATCACCCGCAAAGCCAACGAAAAAGGTTTGACGCTACACATACATTCAATGGGAAACAAGGCGAATCACACAGTAATTAACGCGTATATTAGCGGCGGCAAAGATGAAATGAGAAATACTTTGGTACATGTGAGAAACGTTGACCCCGAGGATTATAAGCGTATGGCGGATCATAATATTTATGTTACTTCGGGTATAGTTTGGCACCATTATTCCGATGATGAATTAAAATATCTTAAAGACAATGGAATGGCACCCGCGAACGTATTAGACAAGCCGTATCCGATGAAGTCGTATTTTGACAGCGGCGTTGTAGCCTCAACTCATTCGGATTATCCCGCGACAAGCGGAAGTCCTGACGATCCTTTCGGGATTATGGAAATAGCGATAACGGGCATTGATCCAAACGAAAAAGGCAACCCTATATGGACGGAAGAACTAATCACCCGAGAGCAGGCTTTAACTGCGCTTACCATAAACTGCGCCAAGCAAATGTTCGTTGAAAACGAAAGAGGCAGTATAAAGACAGGCAAATACGCAGATTTCTTACTTGTAAACAAGGACGTATTGACTTGCCCGGAGACGGAAATTCACACGGCAAAACCTGCGGCGACCTACTTTGAGGGGAAAAAGGTTTTCTCTTTGTAAAAATTATCATAGTAGGTAAATTCTAAAAACCCTACTTTCTTTTTCTCTTTTCTTTTTTGAAAAAAAGAAAAGAGAAAAAGAAAGTAGCAAAGAAAAAGAGAAAAGAAAAAACTTTAATAGTTATAAACATTGAGTTTAGACATTACATTTTTATTTTTTTATATTAAAATTCTTTTTCTTTCTTTTGGTTCTTTTCTTTCTTTTTCGCCTGTGCCCTTTGGGTATATAAGAAAAAGAAAGAAAAGAACGGTTTTTAGAGGTTATCTTGAGCAGTGAAAAGGAGGTCATTATGCAAAACATAACGCGCAGAGAATTTATAAAAAACGCAGTATTGGGCGCGGCTTCTATGTGGCTTCTGCCCTATGAAAACGTTTTAGCGGCGGGGAAAGTCGCCGCGGATCTTGTGGTATATGGCAAGGTATTTACCGCCGAGAAAAATCTGCTTGCGCAGGCGTTTGCCGTTAAGGACGGCAAATATATCTATGTGGGCGACAGGAAAGGCGTCGAAACCTTTATAAAAAAGGGCGTAACCGAGGTGGTTGACTATACGGGCAAGGGGCTTGTAATGTCAGGATGCGGCAACGGTCACGCGCATTATTCGCTGGACTTTGGAATTCAAACGACGGGAACGGTAGTTGATAGGGAAGATAGCGTTGAAAAATTTTTGAAGGAAATCGTTCCGGCGGCGGTTAGAAAGGCAAAGGAAAACAAAGCTACTTCTATATTGGGTTTCGGTTGGAATACGATGACATTTCCAGGGGACAATCTGCCTACTCGTCAGCAGTTAGACGCAATTTGCAGCGATATTCCTATGTATTTTGCCGACGAAGAAGGTCATAAAGCGTTGGCGAACACTATGTGCTTGGTCAACGCCGGAATTATGAAGGCAGACGGCACTTTGCTTAAAAAAGATATACGCGGCGGGGAAGTTGTGATTGGCGCCGATGGCACTCCTACCGGTTATCTGAAAGAACAAGCGGGAACATATACTCGCTCCTTCTTGGACAATGAAAAATTATTTCCCGTTGATATGGCAAGGGCAAATATGGCAAAAATCCAAGAGAGGTTGCTCTCCGAGGGCTACACAATGTATCTCGACGGCTGGGGAAATTATTTCTATAACGATAATTTCTGTAAAGCGGCTCAGCAGATGGACAAAGTCGGCGAAATGCACTTCGTGCTGGGCGCGACTTACGAAATAGAAAGTTGGATGGATATTGATAAAACTCTGGCAAAGGCGGAGGCTGCAAAAAAATATACCTCCGCGCACGTATTACCGAATTGGATAAAACTCTTTATGGACGGCACGGTGGAAAGCGGCACAGGGTTTATCGAGCCGGTTTATCTTGACGGTCATCAGGGAATTCCCAACTGGTCGGAAGAAGAACTTGTCGAAATAACGCGCAAGGCGAACGCAAAAGGCTTGATTATGCACATACACGCTATGGGGAACAAAGGCGTCAATCGCGTTGTCAATGCCTACGTCAGGGGCGGAAAGAGAGAAATGCGCAACACGATTGTCCATGTGTACGGCGTTTATCCGTCGGATTATAAGCGTATGGCCGATAACAATATCTACGTAACGTCAGGAATGCTTTGGCATCACGCGACTGATGAACTGCGAAATGACCTGATTAAAATGCTTCCGGCAAGTATGGCGGAAAAGGGTTACCCTATGAAGTCATTCTTCGATAACGGCATTGTAGTATCCTCACATTCCGACTATCCCGCGCTTTCGGGCAGCCCCGATGACCCGTTTGGTATTATGGAAATTATGCTTACCGGCGTATATCAGCCTGAAAAATCAAAGGCTTGGTGGACTGAGGAACTATTAACGCGCGAGCAAGCTCTCACAGCTCTCACCATTAACGTTGCTAGGCAAATGTTTCTCGAAAACGAACGCGGTAGCATAAAGACAGGCAAATACGCGGATTTCCTACTAGTGAATAAGGACGTTCTGTCCTGCCCGATAAAGGAAATTCACGCGGCAAAACCTGTGGCGACATACTTTGAAGGTAAAAAGGTTTTCTCGTTGTAAAAATTAAGTATAAGGCAACTATAAAAATCCTGCTTTTATTTTAAGAAAAAGAAAGAAAAGAAGAAAGTAAGGTTTTTATAGATTTTAAGAAAATAAAAAATAGCAAACAAAAAAACCTTGGGCGACCAAGGTTTTTTTGCTGTGTATGATTTAGGAGAGCATCATTTGTCAAATATACCAAAACAAGCAAAAAGGAAGTATAATTTGGTAAAATTGACCGCTAAAAGAAAAGCTTCGAATAGAATATAACATAATTGAAAATGAATGTCAATACTTTTTGAGAATTTTTTTCAATTTTAAACGGCAAATTTGCGAGAACTTTAATCATATATTTCCAATTTTAACAAGAGTCCTAGCTATAAGCCTAGTTATGGGCGCGACGGTTGAAAGTTTTAGTCTCTCGCGTGGGCTGTGAATTTCTTCGTTCGTCGTGCCGATGGAAACTATATCGAGATTGGGGTTGCTCTTATGATGAAAGCCGCACTCAATGCCGGCGTGCATTTCTTCTATCTTCATAGTTCGCCCCGTGATGTCCTTAAAAATATCCGCCATCACGCCCGCAAGCTTTCCGTTTTTCTGCGACCAACCCAAAGCGCGTTTTCCGATTATCGCTTTAAACTCCGTAAGCTCCGCTAAATCTTTCGCTTTAGAGATAAACATATCGAGTTTTTTATCTTTAGACGAGCGGGGCAAAAACGAAAATTTAAGCGTGTGTTCGTCCGTCGAAGCGACGCCTATATTTGCCGAAGTTTCGGGAATATTGCCATGCATAGCGTAAACTCCGCAGTGAATTAAATTTGCAAACTGATAAATCTGTTTTGCTGTTTCTTTTTTTATCGCCCCAAAATCCGACTGCGCTTCTTTTACGATAAATTCTGCGTCGTTTTCGTCGTAAACCCTATAAAGACTTCTCCCTTCCTCCATCAAAGCGATATTAAGCGTATCCTTATCAATATCCGTCGCTATAATCGCTCTTGCGACGGAGGGGATAACGTTTCTCGCGCTGCCGCCGTCAACAGCGATAAGTTCGACTTCGCCGAAACTTTCAAGATTACGAATAGCCGATATTAAGGCAATAATAGCGTTGCCGCCGTTATCGCCTATGCGCTCGCCCGAATGGCCGCCTTTTAAGCCTGTCAGCTCTATCGTTAAAATATTGTTTTTCGTTATAGGCGCGCGTTCAAGCGTTTTTTCAAATTCCATGGTAATGTTTCCGGCGCAGCCTGTGATTATTTGGTCAAACTCCTCCGAATCGCAGTTGATAAGATACTTCGCGTCTGTCAAATACTTTGCGTTAAGTTTTTCCGCGCCGGTCATTCCATTTTCTTCGTCAACGGTGAAAATAAATCTTAACGCGCCGTGTTCCTTCAAATTTTTCGCTATATACATCATAATAGCGATGCCCATGCCGTCGTCCGCGCCGAGACTTGTAGCCGCCGCCCTTAAATATTCGTCGTCCCGAATAAGTCTTATGGGGTCTTCTGTGGGATTAAACGGAACGCCGACGGAAGCGACAGCAACCATATCCATATGCGCCTGCAAAACGGTAAGCGGCGCGTTTTCAAAATTTTTCGTTGGGGGAATGTTTACTATTACGTTGTTTACTTCGTCTTGAACGGATTCAAAGCCCATTTCCGCAAAATAATCTTTTAAAAACGCGCTGATTTTTTCCTCGTGTCCTGATGGGCGTGGAATTTTTGCTATTTTTTTAAATTCGTCAAGAACCCCTTCTAAAATATCGTTGTCGGTTATGTTTTGCATTTAATTCACTCCTATAAAAGAATACCCTCGCAAACTTGCGAGGGTATAAACTTTAAAATGTTTTTTGATAAAGTTTTTTGTCTCTCTTTTTCTTTGCTACTTTCTTTTTCTCTCTCTTTTTTTCAAAAAAGAGAGAGAAAAAGAAAGTAGATAATTATCAAGCAACCGCCAAAGCCGCGTCGGAGATATCCACTCCGTCGGGAACATATAAGACTATATGATTAGATATGCGCTTAACGTTGCCGTCCAAGACGTAAGTAAGACCGTTTAAGAAATCGCAGATGCGTCTTTGATCGTGAACGCCGAGCATTTCATAATTTACAATGACTGCGTTTTTCTTTTTAAGCTCGTCTCCGATGGCGCGAACGTGGTCAAAATTCTGAGGCACATGAACTTCCATTTTAAGGGAAGGGGTATTTGCCGTGTGAAGTTTGAATTTAGGTTTCTCGTTTGCGCCCTCTATGTTAAAATTCATTGACGGCGCGGTGTTTGCAAAACGGTTGGTCGATGTGTACGCAGGAGCAGATCCGTTTACGGCAATTTTTTCTTCTTTTTCGCTTACGCTCCTTAGAGTTTCGGTTTTAATCGGTTTCTTTTCAACGATTTGTTCGACTTCTTCTTCGTATTCGTCTTCCTCGGGGGGCATAAGCCAATCCTTTAGCTTTTCAAAAATTGCCATAAAAATCTTCCTTTCTTTGTCGGGGACAGACAGATTATTTTGTTATCGAAAAATATAAATATAATACAATAATTTCTTTCAGATTTTTTTCAATAACATTGAAAATATAATACCACATTTTTACAAAAAATCAAGTCCTATTATGAAAAAATAATAGGACTTTTGGATTATTTTTCATTCAATTTTCAGTTAGGCCTTGCGTTTCAAGGAAAGGAAGAATCAAATTTTTTCAAATTTTATTTGCGCGCATTTTTGGCGTTTCTGCCCCTTATAGTTCTGTCTAATATCGCCTTCCTCAAACGAATACTGCCCGGGGTCACTTCCACAAGTTCGTCCTCGTTTATATATTCAAGAGCCTGCTCCAAACTTAAAATCTTCGGCGGCACCAAGCGAATAGCCTCGTCCGAAGAAGATGTTCTCATATTTGAAACGTGCTTCTCCTTGCAGGGGTTTATGTCTATATCCATTTCCCTTGAGTTTTCGCCGATAATCATACCCTCGTAAACCTGCTGACCAGGCGAAATAAACATAATACCCCTGTCTTGCAGCGTAAATATGCCGTAGCCCGTGGTTTCGCCCTGCTCGAAAGCGACGAGAGAACCTCTTGTGCGTCCCGGGATATCGCCTTTATACGGCACATAACCGTGGAAAACGTGGTTCATTATGCCGTTGCCTTTGGTTTTTGTAAGAAGTTCGCTTCTAAAACCGATAAGCCCGCGGGCGGGAATTGTAAACTGCATACGAATATAGCCCGAAACTTCCGTCATATTCTGCAAATCCGCTTTTCGCGTGCCGAGGGACTCCATAACCGCGCCCATATATTCCTGCGGCACTTCTATGGTAAGGTTTTCGATAGGCTCGCATTTTTCGCCGTTTATGGTCTTATACACAACTTCGGGTTTTCCGACTTGAAGTTCGTAGCCTTCCCTTCTCATCTGCTCTATCAAAATGGAAAGGTGAAGCTCGCCTCTGCCCGACACTTTAAACACATCGGCGGAATCCGTTTCTTCCACTCTTAACGCTACGTTCGTTTCAACTTCTTTAAAAAGTCTGTCGCGAATGTGCCTTGAAGTGACAAATTGCCCTTCTCTACCCGCAAAGGGACTTGTATTTACGCCAAAAGTCATGGAAAGCGTCGGCTCGTCTATGTTTATCGACGGCAAGGCCTCGGGATTTTCCGCGTCCGCAACCGTATAACCGATGCTGACGTCGCCAAGACCCGTAAGCGCGACTATTTCGCCAACGCCCGCTTCGTTCGTCTCCGTTCTGTTTAATCCCTGATAAACGAAAACTTTTCCGATTTTGCCTTTGGTTTCGTTATCGCCGCTTATAATCGCGACGTTTTGATTTACTTTAGCCTTGCCCCTTATAATGCGGCCGATAGCGACTTTCCCGACGTATTCGTCGGCTTCCAAAGTCGTCACCATCATCTGAAGCGGCCCTTCGTCGTCGCCCGTCGGCGCGGGAATTTCTTTTACGATAGTTTCCATAAGCGGCTCTAAATTGTCGCTCTCGTCTTCCATTTTATATTTTGCGACGCCGTCCCTAGCCGTCGCGTAAATAACGGGGAAATCAAGCTGGTCGTCGTCAGCGTCAAGCTCCATAAAAAGTTCAAGCACTTCGTCGTAAACGTCGTCAACCCTCTCGTCTGGGCGGTCTATCTTGTTTATTACCACTATAGGCTTTAACTTTTGCTCCAACGCTTTTCTTAAAACGTATTTTGTCTGCGGCATAGGTCCTTCAAAAGCGTCAACCAAAAGCAAAACGCCGTCAACCATATTTAGGACGCGCTCCACTTCGCCGCCGAAATCCGCGTGGCCGGGAGTATCGACGATGTTTATCTTTACGCCGTTATAAAGTATCGAAGTATTCTTTGAGAGTATCGTTATCCCGCGCTCTCTCTCCAAATCCCCGGAATCCATAACGCGTTCCGCTACCGCCTCGTTATCTCTAAAGATGTGACTTTGATGAAGCATAGCGTCCACAAGCGTGGTCTTGCCGTGGTCTACGTGCGCTATAATCGCTATGTTTCTTAAATTTTCTTTCTTTTCAATAGCCAAAAAAAAATCCTCCTATATTTTATGGGGCTCTGCCCCATACCTCACAAGGGGCGCTGCCCCTTGACCCCGGCAGGGAGCATTGCCCCCTGCACCCCATTTTTTTTATCTTCTTACGCGTCTGTACGCCTTCGGTTTACCCAAAATCTCCGCCATAATGATGCCGTATCTTACGTTTTCCGTTGAGAGTTTCGTTGATTTTCTCACGGTTTCTTCAACTTTCAGCGGAATATTTTGCTTCGTATCGCTTATTTTCTCTTTCTTTTCGGACGTGTCCCTTTTTATATAATCCATATACGGATTTACGATTTTTTCTTCTTCGCGATATACGCCATCGGGTCCAAATTCGGGCTTGGATTTCGGCGCGCCTTCAATTTTTGGGATTTCAAAATCCTGAGATTTTTTTCCTTTTATCGGCGGAATTTCAAAATCAAAGGGATTATCCCTGTCAAGCGGAGGAATGTCAAAATCCGGCGGCATACGGTTTTCTTCCGCTTCGGTGTCTCGCCTTTGACTCCTTCGCTTTTTCCGTTTCGCGCTATCGGAGGCCATCGTCCCTATGAGGTACAATACTATAATAAGTATGATATTTTCCATACCGTTACCTCTTATTTGCGATTTTTAGTGTTCATATCCATGCCTGTTATAGAGTTACGCATATCCGTATCGGCTTGTATGTTGTTTAGGTTGTAATAATCCATTACGCCGAGTTTTCCTTCTCTTAAGGCTTGCGCCATAGCGTGAGGGACTTCCGCTTGAGCCTCCACGACTTTTGCTTCCATTTCCTGCGTGTACGCTTTCATTTCTTGCTCTTTTGCGACGGCCATCGCGCGGCGTTCTTCCGCTTTTGCCTGCGCTATGCGCTTGTCTGCTTCCGCTTGGTCTGTTTGAAGCTCCGCGCCGATATTTCTGCCGACGTCAACGTCCGCGATATCAATGGAAAGAATTTCAAAAGCAGTACCTGCGTCAAGACCTTTGCCAAGCACGGTTTTAGAGATGTCGTCGGGGTTAGCTAGAACGTCCGTATGACTTTCGGAAGAGCCGACGGTCGTGACGATGCCTTCGCCTACGCGGGCTATAATGGTAGGCTCGCCTGCGCCGCCGACTAATCTGTCGATATTTGCGCGAACGGTGACTCTCGCCTTTATCTTTAACTCGATGCCGTTTTTCGCGACGGCGGAAACAATGGGCGTTTCGATAACTTTCGGATTAACGCTCATCTGCACGGCTTCCAAAACGTCGCGCCCTGCTAAATCTATAGCCGCAGAACGCTCGAAGGGAAGAGAAATCTCCGCGCGATGCGACGCTATAAGCGCGTCCACTACTTTATCCACATTGCCTCCCGCCAAATAATGCGCTTCAAGCTGATTAACCGAAACATCAAGCCCCGCTTTGTTCGCCTTTATCAATGGAAGTATGATTTTCCCGGGCGGTACGCGGCGCATACGCATACCGACAAGCGTAATAATGCTGACGTGAACGCCTGCCGCAAGCGCGGAAATCCACAGCCCTAGCGGCACAAAATGCAAAAAAACCAATACTCCTATGATGATTAGAACTATCATAATCTCAAAATCCATTTACTCCTCCACCTTTCTTACAACTACTCTGCTTCCGTTTACGGAAACGACTTCTACTGTTTCGCCTTTTTTAATATACGCGCCTTCCGAGACCACGTCTATGGGATTTTTGTCAACAAGCATTGTTCCTGCGGGTCGAAGTTCGCCTATGACTTTTCCCTTTTTGCCGATCAAATATTCGCGTCCTTCGGCGCTGGTATAGCCTTTATCGCTTGTCGAGCGGTTGGATAAAACAAGTTCGTTCAAAAACTTTGTTTTCCCCATTTTTTTTATAAAATAAATCAAAAGAGCGATTACAAAAAGCGATATAACAGCGGCGTACAAGAGGGCATTTTCGCCGCCGAAAGCGTACGCTGCGCCATATATTGCGGCTGCTATTATCTCCATAAAAATTCCCTCCTCATTTAAAAAGCGTCCACGAGCGTGGACGCATTTTCTTTAACTCTTGAATTTACGTTTTCTTGCCGCTTCGGATTTTTTCTTGCGGCGGACACTCGGTTTTTCATAATGTTCGCGTTTTCTGACTTCGGCTAATGTGCCGGCTTTTTGGCAGGTACGCTTAAAACGACGGAGGGCGCTGTCTATCGATTCGTTCTTTCCAACTTTGACTTCGTTTGCCATTGTTCTTCCCTCCCTCCAAGTATTTCTTGCAAAAATTTCCTATTGTTACAGAAAATTCTTTGTCATTATACAACAGAATAGATTATTTGTCAAATGTTGTTGCAAAAAACTCGGCGTTTCCTTTACGCCGAAAAATAAGCAAAAAAATCACGCCATGCGAGGCGCGTATAATGCCCGCATGGCGTTTAATATTGCAATAATCATAACCCCAACGTCCGCGAAGATAGCGAGCCACATATTTGCAAGCCCTATCGCGCCCAAGGTTAAGCATAAAAATTTGATTCCTATCGCAAAATAAATATTTTGTTTCACTATTTTCATACATTTTTTCGCTATGTTTATCGCAAGCGGAATTTTTAACGGATTGTCGTCCATCAGCACAACGTCCGCGGCTTCTATCGCAGCGTCCGAGCCCATCGCGCCCATAGCTACGCCTACGTCCGCTCTCGCAAGAACCGGCGCGTCGTTTATGCCGTCGCCTACGAAGGCTACTTTGTGGATTGCGTCGGATTTTCTTCCCTTTACTCTGTCTATCAGGTTTTCAATGTTTAAATATTTTTCTTCTTTATATTTCAGAAGAATTTTCTCAAGAGCGGAAACTTTATCGGCGGGCAACAGTTCGCTTTTGTATTCTTTAATGTTAAGCTCTGCGGCGACTTTTTTCGCCACTTTTTCCATATCGCCCGTAAGCATAACCGCGTTTATGCCGATTGAAGAAAGCTCTGCTATCGCTTCTTTTGAGGTCGGCTTAATAACGTCCGCGATTATGATATGCCCCGCGTATTCGTTATCTACGGCTATGTGAATAACTGCGCCTTCCCTTTCGCAATACTGCCACTTTGCGCCTATGTCCGCCATAAGTTTTTCGTTGCCGACGTAGATTTTTTTGCCGTTTACAACTGCGGAAATGCCTTTGCCGGTTATTTCTTCGATGTTTTCAACTTCGCAACCGTCGCTTATGTCGGGATACGCCTCTCTTAACGAATTTGCTATCGGGTGCGAGCTAAACTTTTCAACGTGCGCCGCAAGATGAAGCAAATCTCGTTTCATATGCTCAAGCGCGTCATTGTCTTCATGAATATGTTTTCCGCCAGCTTTGTGAAGAAATTCGCATAATAGCTTGTTGGGATGCACGGCGTCAACGTCGAACGCGCCCTTTGTAAGAGTGCCGGTTTTATCCATTACCACGGTTTTTACGTTCGAGAGCGTTTCAAGATAATTCGAGCCTTTTATTAAAATGCCCGCCTTGCTTGCTCCGCCAAGCCCCGCGAAAAATGAAAGCGGTATGCTGATTACAAGAGCGCAGGGACAGCTTATAACGAGAAACGTAAGCGCGCGATAAAGCCAAACGCTCCACTCCGGCGGCGCGTTTAATACGCCCATACTAAAGAGCGGCGGAAGTAAAAACAGCGCGACTGCGGAAAACACCACGACGGGCGTATAAACCCTCGCAAAACGCGCGATAAAATTTTCGCTTCTGGATTTTGCGGAGCTTGCGTTTTCGACTATATCTAAAATTTTTGACGCGGTTGATTCGTCAAACTCTTTTGTTGTCTGCACATAGATCGGACTCGTAAGATTTATCGCGCCGGACAACACTTCTCCTCCTGCGCTTACGTCTTGCGGCAAACTTTCGCCCGTAAGCGCGGCGGTGTTAAGCGTTGAATTGCCTCTCACAATAACGCCGTCGATAGGGATTTTTTCTCCCGGCAAAACCACTATCGTCGAGCCGATTTCAACATCGTCGGGATCTACTTTTTGAGTTTCGCCGTTTACCTCGATATTTGCGTAATCGGGGCGAATATCCATAAGTTCGGAGATATTCTTGCGGCTTTTTCCCACCGCGTAACTTTGGAACCATTCGCCTATCTGATAAAAGAGCATAACGGCGACGGCTTCCAAAAAATCGCCGCGTCCGCCTTCCGCTTCTTCCCATATCGCAAGAGCGAACGCGCCTAAAGTCGCCGTCGCCATTAAGAAATTTTCATCCATCGGGCGACGGTTTTTTATGCCCTTTACGGCTTTCAATAAAATATCGTAACCGACTATAAAATATGGAACGAGGTAAAGCGCGGCTCGCAAAACGCCTTCGACGGAAGATATTGCTATAACTGTCAAACACAGCGCGGAAATTATAATGCGTATCAAATTATTTTTTTGTTTCTTATTCATTATTCATCAATCCGTCAGTCAAAGAAAATTTCGCAATCGTCTTCAACTTTTTTACAATTCTTTAAAACTCTTGCCATTACCTCTTTTTCATCCGCTCCGTCCTCAAATTCCACCTTCATCTTTAAAGTCATAAAATTTACCGACGCGCTCTTTACGCCTTCCGTTTTTTTCGCCGCTTCTTCCATTTCGTTCGCGCAATTTGCGCAGTCTACCTCAATTTTATAAGTTTTTTTCACGATAATACCTCCATTTTTGTTTCTTCATTCGTATTTTACTCTTGTTGAAAATTATTGTCAATTATTTATTGGGAAAAAGCAAGCTACGGAATGATTAGGCTCTATTTCTTCAAGTTTTGGTTTTTCTTTGGCGCAAATTTCTTTTTTATACGCGCAACGATTTTGGAATGGGCAACCTACGGGAATATTTAAAGGGCTTGGAATTTCTCCCTCTAAAACTTTTACTTCCTTATTTTTTCCGCTGTCTATCGAAAATACGGAATTAAGCAACGCTCTTGTATATGGGTGTTTTGCGTATTGAAGTTTATCGCCGTCGATTTTTTCAACGATGTTTCCCAAGTACATCACCGCCATTTTATGCGCGAAAAGCGACACAAGCGCGAGGTCGTGACATATAAAGATATATGTAAATCCCTTTTCTTTTTGAAGTTTCACCAAAAGTTTTATAATCGTGTCCTGCACGGAAACGTCAAGCGCGCTCGTCGCTTCGTCGCAGGCAATAATTTCAGGCTCAAGCGCAAGCGCGCGCGCTATCGCCACTCTTTGCCGCTGACCTCCGCTCATATTGTGCGGGTAACGCTCCGCAAAATCTTCGGGAAGTTCCGTTTGCTTTAAAAGCTCTCGCGCTTTTTCGTTCACTTCGCTCTTTTTTATCAAATTAAAATTGATAAGCGGCTCCGTCACTATATCCTTTACTTTCATCTTCGGATTAAAAGCGGCGGTAGGGTCTTGAAACACAAGCTGGATATGGCGGTAATTCTGTCTTAATTCTTCGCCCTTTAATTTTACAATATCCCTGCCGTTAAATATAATTTCTCCTTCGGTGGCGGGGTCTATATTCATAATCGCCTTTAAGAGCGTAGATTTTCCGCAGCCGGATTCGCCAACTATGCCGAAAGTTTTTCCTCTCGGTATGCTTAAATTTATATTGTCGCAAGCGGTTAAGACTTTATCGCCGTCAAGGAAAAATTTTTTCGTCAAATTTTTTATTTCCATTATATTTTCCGTATTTTCATCAGGCATAACGCTTACCTCCAATCTCCGGCACTGCGGAAAGCAGAGTTTTTGTATATTCCGCTTTGGGGTTTTCTATCACTTCCGTCGTTTTGCCGTATTCAACGACTTTCCCGCCTTGCATAACCATAAGTTTATCCCCTAAAGCCGCCGCAACGCCGATATTATGCGTTACTATAATCATAGAGCTTTTCGTTATCTTCATAAGCTCCTTTACTATCTGCGCCTGCGTGGTAACGTCAAGCGCGGACGTCGGCTCGTCCGCAAGCAAGAGTTTCGGCTCGAATGTTATCGCCATAGCTATGCCCACTCTTTGGCGCATACCGCCCGAAAGCTCGAAGGTATAAGAATTCATCACGTTTTCGGGATTCGGCAAATTCGTAAGCGAGAGCATTTTTACGGCTTTTTCGTAAGCGGATTTTTTATCCGTATCCTCTTGCGTCGTTATATATTCGATAAACTGGTCGCCTATCTTTTGCACGGGATTCATCATATTTCCGCTGTCTTGAAATATCATCGAAATCTCTTTGCCGCGCACTTTTTTCCACTCTTTAGGCGTAAATTCCAAAATATTTTTGCCGTCGTATATAATTTTTCCATTGGTCACTTTTCCCGCGCGTGGCAACACGCCCAAAATCGCGCGAATAACGGTGGTCTTGCCGCTTCCCGATTCGCCGACGATAGAGAGCCGCTCGCCACTATCAAGCTCTAAATTTACACCTTTCACAATAACATTATCGTTATAAGATATATCTACATCAGAAAGTTGTAAAAGCATATCTTCTCCTTTTCAAAAATCCCCGCGATAAACGCGGGGAATTATTACGCTTTATTTTGCTAATTTAATATCTTTTGTAATCCAATAGTAGTCGCTCGGGAGCATTTTTACGCCCGTTACGCGTTTGGAGCTTATTATGTTGGTTTCGGGGTAGCCTAAGAAAAGCGAGGCGGAATCGTCAAGGAGAATTTGTTCCATTTGCATAATAATCTCTTTACGCTTTGCGCCGTCAAATTCTCTCATTAAATCGCGCATAAGCTCATCGTATTTCGCGTTGCTGTAGCCGGAGCCGTTTTGAGGGTTGTTGCCGTTTATGTTCGTCATCCAATAACCCTTCATAAAGATTTCGGGGTCGCCCGTGTTTGCCGTTAGGATATTTGAGATAAGAAGGTCGTATTCGCCTTTAATGCCCATAGAGTCTATCAAATTATAATCGACGGTGTTTATTTTTATATCAAAGCCTATTTTCTTTAAATCGGACTGCACGGCTTCCGCGTAAAGAGGAAGCTCCGCGCGGCTGTTGTAAACGACAAAATCAAGCTCTAATTTTTTCCCGTTCTTTTCTAAAATGCCGTCTCCATCCATATCCTTCCAGCCGGCTTCTTCCAAAAGTTTTTTGGCGCGTTCGGGGTTATAGGCGTTGGGGTCTTTCAGCTTGTCAAAGCCGTAATCAAGCGAGGGCGGAATGGGCGCAGAACCCGTTATAAACGTATTCTTTAAGAGAACTTTATTATAAGTTTCCCTATCGCAACCCGATATAAGCGCGGCGCGAACTTTGGGGTCGGCTAAAATTTTGCCTTCGTTTTGATTTAAGCGAACGAGAACATCGCGAAGAGAGGCGATGGAGTCAATATTGAAATCGTTGTTTTTAAAGTTTTCAATATCCCCCGCGGCGATGTTTACGGCTATGTCAATATCGCCCGATTGAAGCGCCATAGCGCGTGTGTTGGGGTCGTCAATCGAGGGAACTTCGACTTTTTCAAACGGAACTTCGCCGTCCCAATAATTAGGATTCTTCACCATAACGGCTTTTTCCTTCACAAAGGATTCTACCATATAAGGTCCCGTGCAAATAGGCCCTTCTTTGGCGAAGTTGCGTCCTTCTTTTTCCGCTTTAACATCCACGATTAAAAACAGCGGGTCCGCAAGATACCCCGCCATACCCGGCAGAGGCTCTTTTGTCTTTATGATAAGATTTTGCCCTTCGGCTTTAATCTCTGCGTATTCAAAGAAAGTTTTTGCGCGTGAAGATTTTGCGAACACGCGCTCTATGGACTCTTTAACCGCTTCCGCCGTCAAAGGATCGCCGTTAGAGAATTTTACATTGTCGCGGATTTTAAAAGTCCATACAAGTTTATCCGCCGATACTTCCCATTTTTCCGCAAGCCAAGGCTGCACGTTCATCTTTTCGTCAAATTTAGTTAAGCCTTCGCCTAAACCGTAACGCACAACAACCCAAGCAAAATAATTTTCCGTAGGCTCTAAAGTATCGGCAAAATTAGTAACGCCAACCTTTAAAACGCCCGGCTCGCTCTTGCTAGACGTTCCACCGCCGCAACCCGCAATCATTCCTGCGGTGAAAACAGCGCATACGCCAAGACTTAACGCCTTCGCAATTCTTTTGAACTTAAAAAATTTCATAACCAACTTCCTTTCTTGATGTCAAATTCCTACTTTCTTTTTCTTCTTTCTTTTTTGAAAAAAAGAAAGAAGAAAAAGAAAGTAGCAAAGAAAAAGAAAAAAGAAACATCTTTACTAAACTCTATTGATTAGTTTTTGTGTTTTTTATATTTTTTATTTTAATTATGGCAATTTGCAAAATTATTGTCATTAAAAATTTTTCCATAACGGGACGGTAATGCGGCGCAGGACGCGCCGCCGCGAAGCGTTTGCCGCAGGACGCGGCAAAGCGAGCAACGAACATTTGCGAGGACTCAAACTTCTTCAATTTCCACGATGTAAACTTCTTTATTTGCAGGGTCGAGGGGCGGCGTCGCCCTCGCGCCTTTTTCTTTGGTTACTTTCTTTTGGGCAAGCAAAAGAAAGTAACACAACGAAAAGTTAAAATATCTGCTCAAATTCTTCAAATGACGATAAAATTACAATTTACTCTAACTTTTCCTAGGGTCCAGCAAATCCCTTAACGCGTCGCCCCAAAGATTAAAAATCGCTACCACAATAAAAATGGCAAAACCGGGGTAGAGCATAAGATGCGGCGCAGTGCCGAAATATTGTCTGCCCTCGTTAAGCATAAGCCCCCATTCCGGCGTTGGCGGTTGCGCGCCAAAACCTAAAAAGGAAAGCCCCGCAATTTCCATCATCATCGTGCCTATATCCATAGCTCCCGTTATTACAACCATCGGCAAAATGTTTGGTATAACGTGACGCGTTAGAACATCTTTTGTCTTTGCGCCGTTTACTTTTGCGGCGGTGATAAAATCGCTGTGACGAAGTTTTATCACTAGACTTCGCACAAGCCGCGCGTATTTTGCCCACGATACCACAAGAAGCGCGAGAATCGTATTTATTACGCTACCGCCTAAAATTCCCGCGATAGCTATGGCAAGCACAACGCCCGGAAAAGCCAGCATCATATCCGCAAAACGCATAAGAACTGTTTCTATTTTGCCGCCGAAATACCCCGATACAACGCCTATGACAGATCCGACCAACGCGACGAGTATCACGAGAGTTATAGTCATAAACATTGAAACCTGCGTGCCTGCGATAATTCTTGAAAACGTGTCTCGCCCGAGTTTATCCGTTCCCATAAAATGATCTATCGAAGGATTTTGCAGAGCCATTTTCATATTCCCCGCCATAGGGTCGTAAGGCGCAAGATACGGAGCCAATACGGCGATTAAAAGAATTACCGAAACCAAAAAGGTGTATAGCGAAAAAGTTTTATGAGTTTTGATAAAATTTATTTTTTCTTCCACTATTTTTCGCCTCGTTTCAGTTTCGGGTCAAGATACGCGTAAGATAAATCCACCAAAAAATTTATAACCATATAGCAAATGGCAATCCATAGCACAAAACCTTCGACAAGCGGATAATCGCGCATCATAATGGCGTGTACCGCCGTGTTTCCAATGCCGGGCCACGAGAACACTATTTCAACGACGGCGACTCCGCCCAAAAGCCAGCCGATACTCATACCTAAAAGCGTTATAAGCGGCAAAAGCGCGTTCGGCAAAACGTGTTTCCATAAAATTACGCGTTCGGACAGTCCTCTTGCCCTTGCGCCTATCACATAATCCTGATGAAGTTCGTCTAAAATAACTGTTCTAACTTGCCGCACATATTTTGTAGATTGATAAATCGCAAGAGTGACTGCGGGTAGTACAACTCCGCTTAACGTGACGGAAGAGCTCGTTATAGGGAAAAGCCGAAGTTTTAAACCAAATATGTACAAAAGCATAAGCCCAAGCCAAAAATTCGGCATTGAAACGCCGATAAACGAACACACGCGCACGAGATAATCGGGCCATTCGTTTTGTCTAACCGCAGACCAAATCCCAAGCGGCAGAGATATTATAAGCACAAAAATAACAGTCACAACTGCAAGGAAAAAAGTGCCTACAAAACCTTCCGCAAGTTTTTCCGCAACGGGCTTTTTAGCCGAATATGAAATTCCCATATCGCCTTTTAAAAGTCCGCCCACCCAATTTCCATACTGTACTAAAAAAGGCTTGTTCAGCCCCATTTCTTCTCTCGTTTGCTCCAAGAGTTCCTCAGACACCATATGATCGCCCGCCTCCAAAACCATAGCGGCGGGGTCGCCGGGGGCAATGTAAGTTAAACAAAACGTAAGAAAAGAAACTCCGATAAGCGTAATTAACATCTGCATTAAACGATTTCCCAATCGTTTCAAAATCATCGCTCCTTTCTTTTAAACAATAAAAAAATCCTTTCTCGCAAAGAGAAAGGATAAAAACAGCAAAAACACGCAGAAAAACCGCTTAAATAATCCCCTCCTCATCGCTCGTGAGTCTGACGGTGATCGTTAATTAGGCAATTCTCCTGGCTTAGAGTCACAGCTCATCTTCGCCTTCCCAAAGAAAAAATTCTCCAGTGACATAATTGAAGACTCGCTCGTCCATACAGTGGCGGGACCGCGTCGGCGTTTCACCGACTTCCTTATTGAGTGTAAACACACCTAATCCAATCAATATTCAATTTCAATTAGAAAAATACCACTATTTTATAATTTTGTCAATGTTAAGAAATGGTTGCGGTTTTGCGAAAAACACCTTGACGCTAGTATTTATATGTGTTATAAGTTTATGTTAGTTTACGCTTGTTTTGAAAAATTATCGGGTGAATGTATGAAAATTATAGCAGGCTTGGGAAATCCGGGAAACGAATATAAGGACACAAAACATAACGTGGGGTTTATGTTCATAGACGCGCTTTCAGATGTTTGGGGCGTTACGAATTGGAAAGAAAAAGATAACGCGCTTTTGGCGGAAACTTTTGTTAACAATGAAAAAATTCTTTTGGTGAAACCTCTCACCTTTATGAACGAAAGCGGAAGAGCCGTAGAGCCGCTTTTAAACTTTTACAAATTAAACGCAAGCGATTTAATTGTCGCTCACGACGATATGGATATACCCGCAGGAACTATTCGCATAAGAAAAAAAGGAAGCGGCGGTGGGCATAAGGGAGTGCAGTCGATTTTAGACCATATTAAGGACGAAAATTTTGTCCGTTTCCGCATCGGCATAGGAAGACCCTACGAGCATTTTACCGTTATAAAACACGTGCTTTCGCCTTTTTCGGAAGAAGACAGAGAAAAGATAAATTCTGCGATAAAATCTTTGATACCCGCCGCAGAATGCGTTATAAAATATGATGCGGATATGGCGATGAATAGGTTTAACCCCAAAAAGGAGAAAAAGAAAGATGAGTGATATTCGCGCCCTTTACGCGGACGAAAACGGAGAGATTTTCGACGCGCCGAATATTTTGCCTATGGGAAGGTTGGGCGATAAAAATATTCCATTAAATAGAGAAGATTTTATTCCTTTGCCGGACAGCGCGGATTTGATGTTTTTGCCGGATAGAAAAGCTCTTGGTATGGATAAAGACGGCGAGGTTTTCCCCATAATCGGTTACGCCGTCGCAGCGCTTCTTCCCGCAGGGTTTACGCGCCTTTATTTGCCTGCTTTCAAAAAAGAGGAAAACGCCGCGCCCCTTCCTATTTACGGCTATACGGCGGTGGCTTTGATAGACGAAAAAATATGCGTTGCGGCAATTCCGACGGATAAAAGCGAAAACTGGAATCCGCTTAATTACAACACGAAGGAATTGAAAAATCTTATAAAGCGCGCAAAAAAAGACTTGCCCAATAACGGCATAGTAGAGAACTTGGCGAAGTGTTCGCTTGAGTGGCACTGCCTGACGGCGCAAAATTTGTTTTACCGCAGATTTGAGGCGGGAGTCCCCGTGTCGCCGGCTTGCAACGCAAATTGTATCGGTTGCATTTCCCTTCAAAGCGCAGAGTGTTGTCCCTCGCCGCAAAGCCGCATAAAAAAATCGCCGTCCGTTCGCGAAATAGTCGAAGTTATGCTCTATCATTTGGATTTTGCGCCGGAGGCTATGGTAAGTTTCGGGCAGGGTTGCGAGGGCGACCCGTCTTTGGAGTATGAAAAAATTGCGAAAGCGATTTTAAGGGTAAGAGAGCGCACAAATCGCGGAAAAATAAATATGAACACGAACGCAGGCTACACCGAAGGCGTAAAAAAAATAGTGGACGCGGGACTTGACAACATACGCGTTTCTATCATAAGCGCGGTTGAAGAAACATATAGCGCATATTACCGCGCAAATTATACCCTCGACAACGTAAAAAAATCTATTCGTTACGCTATGGAAAAAGGCGTGTACGTTTCCTTGAATTTGCTTACTTTCCCCGGGCTTAACGACAGAGAAGAAGAAACGGAAAAGTGGATAGAATTTTTTAAAGAACTTCCCGTGCCTATGATTCAGATACGAAATTTAAATATGGATCCCGACGTTTTAATGGATAAACTTCCGAAACCTCGCGGGAAAATGCTCGGTACACGCCGCTTTTTGGAGATTTTAAGAGAAAACTTCCCAAAAATGAAAATCGGAAGTTTTAGTCACTTCAATGAAGGGATTTCCGATAATTTGTAGAATATTGTAGAAAAATGTTATTTTTTATATGGAGGTTTTTTTATTATGATGGACGAAAAGGATTGGGCTTCTTTCAAACAAAAACTAAAGGCAAAGACTGAAATTGATTTAGACTTATACAAAGAGCCGCAAATGAAGCGTCGCATAGGAAATCTTGTGACCCGCGCGAATATGGATTCTTACGTCGCGTATTTTGATATGGTCTGCAAGAACAAAGACGATTTTGCGGCGTTTATCGAATATTTAACCATAAACGTTTCCGAATTTTTCCGCACTCCCGAAAAATTTTCAAAACTTGAAACCGACGTTATCCCCGACCTCTTAAAACGCAGCCCGAAGCTAAATATATGGAGCGCGGGTTGCTCCATAGGCGCGGAGCCTTATTCCCTTTCCATCATAATGAAAGAGATGACGCCAAACGTAAAGCATCGCATTTTAGCGAGCGACCTTGACATTGAAATACTAGCGAAAGCCAAAAAAGGCGTATACACCGACAACGAGCTAAAAAGCATCACGCCCGAACGCAAGAAGAAATATTTTGATGTGGTTGAAGGCAACAAATACGCGGTTAAGCAGGACATAAAATCCGTAATCGAATTTAAGCGTCACAACCTTTTAAAAGACAAATTCGAGAGCGGATTCGACCTCATCCTCTGCCGAAACGTGGTCATCTATTTCACAGAAGAAGCGAAAGACCAGCTTTACGCAAATTTCTTCGAGGCATTAAAACCGGGCGGCATACTCTTTGTAGGCGCAACCGAAGCTATCCTAAATTTCAGAAAACTAGGCTACACCAGCTTCCAACCCTTCTTCTATCAACGACCGCTTGATAAGTGAGTAAAACCGTTCTTCAAAACCGTACTTTTCTTTCTTTTTCTTGAAAGAAAAAGAAAGAAAAAGAAAGAATTTTAATATAAAACAATAACACCAAAACTAATCAATAGAGTTTAATAAAATTTTTTCTCTCTCTTTCTTTTCTTTGCTACTTTCATACAATATCTTAACACTTTAGTGTTTAGATATTGTTGTGCCCTTTGGGTACTTTTCTTTCTCTCTCTTTTTTATAAAAAAGAGAGAGAAAGAAAAGAAAGTAGG
>JAGBKP010000197.1 GCA_017635875.1 Selenomonadaceae bacterium
AAAACCGTTCTTTTCTTTCTTTTTCTTGAAAGAAAAAGAAAGAAAAGAACCAAAAGAAAGAAAAAGAACTTTAATATAAACAATAAAAAATGTAATACTAAAACTTCTAATTTAAGTCTGATAAAGTTTTCTTTCTCTCTTTTTTCTTTGTTACTTTCTTTTTTCTCTCTTTATTTTTCAAAAGAAAGAGAGAAAAAAGAAAGTAAGAACTAGAATAAAAAAATTTTTAACAGATAGAGAAAAATGAGAAGTGAGATGCATATATGGAAGTGAAAGGAGGTGATAGAGATGACGACACGCACTGATAAGAGCACGAAGCTTGCGATAAACGTAGAAGTAGCGACGGACACCTACAAAAATCGCGCCATTAACCACATCAACCCCTCTCTTACGGATGATAAAGCGCTTTACTTTGGGAATAAACTCGGAGCGTTGCAGGCGCATACCGTAAATAAGATTGTAAGAACCGATGTGGCAACCTTGATTGCGGAGTAATTGAGACCCCGCAAACTGTTTGGGAAATAAGAAAGGAGGTGAAAACTATGAAGCGAGTATTAAAGATGAACTTTGCGGTTGAAAGCGGAAAGACTTGCGCGTTAAGCCTTGAAGACCCCAAGACAGGGCTTACAAAGACGGAAGTTGACGACGTTATGACGGAGATGATTGAAGACAGAGCAATCCTTTACAACAACAGCGAAGCCACCAAAATTAAAGACGCGTATATCTACGAGACAAACACCGTAGCTCTTGCGTAAACCTAAAGCGGCAGGAAAAAATCCTGCCGCTTTTTTTATTCACTCTTAATGTCAAAAGTCGCAAGAGACGCCACTTTGTCGTTTTCGCCGGTTTTCATAATCTTAACGCCTTGCGCGTTTCTGCCGACAACGCTTATATCGTCTATCGTTGTTCTTATCACGATGCCTTCCGTCGTCACAAGCATAAGCTCCATCTCGGGGTTTACCACTTTTAAGCCTATAACGGGGCCTGTTCTTTCGGTGACTTTAAGGTTTATGATACCCTTTCCGCCGCGATTGGTGATTCTGTAATCATCAACGGGGGTGCGTTTTCCGAAGCCGTTTTCCGTTACGGTTAATATTTCGTGGTCTTTGTGGAGGTTTGCCATTCCAACCACTTCGTCGTCTCCGCGAAGGGTTATTCCCTTTACGCCGTGAGCCACTCTCCCCATTGAGCGGACTTTTTCCTCATCAAACACTATGGCAAAACCGTTTCTTGTGCCGAGTATCACCCTGCGATTGCCGTCGGTGAACTTTACTCCGATAAGGTCGTCGTCATCGTCAAGTTTAATTGACTGCAAACCGTTTTTATTGGCGTTTTTATAGGCTTCCAACGGCGTCTTTTTTACGACGCCTTTTTTTGTTGCCATAAATAAAAATCTATCGGGCAAAAATTCCTTTATCGGAATCATCGCCGTTATCTTTTCGCCCTCGTTTAATGATAACAGATTTATAATATTGGTACCCTTTGCCTGACGGCTGGCTTCCATTATCTCATACGCTTTTACGGCAAACACGCGACCTTTGGAAGTAAAGAACAGCACCTTGCTGAGCGTTGTAGTAATTATCAGATTTTCTACGTAATCCTCTTCTTTAGTGCCCATTCCGGCGATTCCTCTGCCGCCGCGCTTTTGGCTCTTGTAGGCTGCAAGCGGCATACGCTTTACATATCCTCTGTGAGTCAGCATAATCACGTCGTCGGTTTCGTCGATTAAATCCTCGTCGTCAATATCGGAAGTATCTTCAACAATGCGGCTTCTGCGCTCGTCGCCGTACTTGTCGCGGATTTCCGTAAGCTCTTCTTTAATGATGTTCAAAATCTTCTGCTCGTCCGCCAAAATCGCCTTATATTCTTCGATAGCCTTTAAAGTCGCGTCGTATTCTTCGACGATTTTCTCTCTTTCAAGCCCGGTGAGGCGTTGAAGTCTTAAATCCAAAATTGCTTGCGCCTGCTTGTCCGTAAGCTTAAATAATTCCATTAAAGAATTTTTGGCAATCTCTGCGGTCTTGCTTTCTCTAATAGTCGTAATAACGGCGTCAAGATTGTCAAGGGCTATGGTTAAGCCTTCCAATATATGCGCCCTTGCTTCGGCTTTTTTTAGCTCAAACTTGGTGCGACGCGTTACAACATCTTCTTGATGTTTAATGTAATAGTGTAAAACCTGCTTTAAGTTTAAAATCTTCGGACTTCCGTCAACCAAAGCAAGCATTATCACGCCGAAACTCTCTTGAAATTTCGTATGCTTATAGAGCTGATTGAGTATTACATTAGGATTAGCGTCACGGCGAAGCTCAACAACGAGGCGCATACCCGTTCTGTCGCTCTCGTCCCTTAAATCCGTTATGCCGTCTATGGTTTTATCGCGGACAAGTTCGGCTATTCTCTCCAACAGCCGCGCTTTATTCACCTGATAGGGAAGCTCTGTCGCGACTATAGCGGATTTTCCGCCCTTCATCTCCTCAATGTGAGCGTCCGCGCGCATCTTTATTACGCCGCGTCCCGTCTTGTACGCGCTCTTTATGCCCGCCTTGCCCATTATCAGCCCCGCCGTCGGAAAATCCGGACCTTTTATTATGGTCATAAGCTCGTCAATAGTCGCGTCGGGGTTATCTATGAGCATAAGCGTTCCGTTTATTACTTCCGTCATATTGTGAGGCGGAATATTCGTAGCCATACCGACCGCGATGCCGCTTGTGCCGTTTACGAGCAGTTGCGGAAATTTTGCGGGCAAGACCGACGGCTCTTTCAGCGATTCGTCGTAATTCGGCACAAAGTCTACGGTTTCCTTGTCGATATCCCTTAGCATAAGCTCCGAAATCTTCGACATACGAACTTCGGTATAACGCATAGCCGCAGGCGGGTCGCCGTCCACCGAGCCGAAATTTCCGTGACCGTCGGCAAGCATATAGCGCATTGAAAAATCCTGCGCCATACGCACTATCGCGTCATAAACCGAAATATCCCCGTGAGGATGATATTTACCCAAAACCTCACCGACGATACGCGCCGATTTTTTATAGGGCTTGCCGCTCGTCATTCCCGCTTCGTCCATAGCGTACAATATGCGCCGATGCACGGGCTTTAGTCCGTCGCGGACGTCAGGCAGAGCTCTTGCCACTATAACGCTCATTGCATAGTCGATATACGAGGTCTTCATCTCGTTTTCTATTTTCACCGATACTATCTTCTCGGGAAAAACATTTTCGTTTTCTTCCATTCACATACCTCTTTTTATTTAGTGAAAACCTTACTTTCTTTTTTCTCTCTTTCTTTTGAAAAAGAAAGAGAGAAAAAAGAAAGTAACAAAGAAAAAAGAGAGAAAGAAAACTTTAATATAAAAATGATATAATTTAAAAAATAGCCTATTGAGATTCTAATATTTCTATCATTTGAGAAGGTGTTACAACAAAATCCTTTTTGGGATAATGTTTAATATTTCCCGTAACGAGATAAGCGTTATTTTGCCGCATTGCCATAGCTACTTGCCAAAAGATGATGTCATCCGGGTCGCTCGATTTTTCGTCCGTTTCTATTGGCGGAGTGTATATACCGTTATTTTTTATTAAATCTATAATTTCTGTCACTTTAGGCTTTGAAAAATTAAACTTTGCCCTTGAAAGAACATCATCATATTCTAAAACAATATCATCGTGCCATAAAGGAATTATAACTCTATTATGTATATAGTCTAAAACCTTTTTTACACCCGTATCGCTCTTTTTTGAAAGTAAAGCCGCCACTAATACATTTGTATCTATCACGGCAAAAAAGCTCAATTAAAATCCTCCTTTAGATTTTTCGGCTCTTCGCTCTAATCTTGCGGCAACTATCTCTGAGTTTATTTTTTCAAGCGTCCAACCGGTGTCGCTGAGAGCTTCGTCAATTTCAGCTCTTGCTCTTTCGGCGCGCATCTCAAATTCTTCGTCTCTTACTTCTTCCGGCAACATCTCCGAATAACCTTGTTCGGGAATGGATTTTACGCCTTCAATTCTTTTTAATCTTAATTTTCGATTTTTCTTGCTTTTTATGCTAATCAAACCATTACTATATTTATTTTTTTTAACCTCACTCTCCATTTAACAACACCCCTTTTTATTTATTGAAAACCTTACTTTCTTTTTCTCTTTTCTTTTTTGCCTGTCCCGCTTGCGGGGAAAAAAAGAAAAGAGAAAAAGAAAGTAACAAAGAAAAAGAGAAAAGAAAAAACTTT
>JAGBKP010000198.1 GCA_017635875.1 Selenomonadaceae bacterium
CGTTTTCCACAAAGTTTACGCCCATATCAAAAAGCGCGCGTCTAAAAATGCGCTCCACCCTTATTCCGTTTATCGAAGGCGGCAAACACACGGTTTCTACGACGGGCGCGCCTAAAATTTCCGTAATTTTCTTATGCAATTCGCCGTCCTTCGTCCCCAGTATTTGCGGAATAAGAAAAGCGGCGTTTTCTTTTGCGTAAGGCTTTAATTCTTCCGCAAATTTTAAGAGATGGTCGTCTTCCTCCAAAAAACGCGCCGCGTCCATCGTCGTGATATCGCGCCAACTCGATATTTCAAAATCCACGCGTACGTTTTTAAATTTTGCGTTTGTAAGGGTCTTTGAAAGGTTATCCGCCAAAACGTCGCCGTAAAAATCCTTTAAATTTTCAATTTCAACGACGATTATTTCTTCCGCCTTTAAAATGTCTTCGCCGTTAAGAGAGCGCGGCGCGAAGGAGGTGGGTTTTAAAGTGCCGATTGAAGTAGGAACGTTTATTATCTTGTCCAAACTTCCAACGTACGGGTGACCGTGTTCTTTCATCAGCGCTAAAAATTCCGCAACCGCGTTCTCTATGTTATCAACACCGATTTTTTTATACGGATGAGTATCCTTAAGTTTTGCTATCGCTTCTCGCGGCGATTTCACTAGGACTCTGCCCTCTTCGTATGCGAATATATCTATTGCGCCGCTGTTTTGAGGAAGAGTGCCTTCGCCGCTTGTGATAACGGTTACGTCGTCGCCGCGTTTTTTGGAGATATACGCCGCCATTAAGCCCGAAAGACCGCTTCCTATGACGATTGTGTTCATTTAGAACCTCCTATGTTAAACGACAACTCGTAAAGAGCGCGGGTAAATTCCGTTTCTTTTAAGGTTTTCCCAAACAGCACGGGACGTATGCCCTTAAAGCGTCCCTCCAGAAAATTTCTCAACTCTTTAAGGGAATTCGGCTTTTCTTTTTTTACTCTGTAAAAACTAGCCGCCGCTCTTAAAGCGCAAAACGAACCTTGACAAGTCCCCATTCCTATTCTTGTGCGCCTTCTTAAATCGTTCAAATTGTGCGTGGTGTCTTCGTTTGCGATTTCTTCCACTTCCGCAAGCGTTATATTTTCACATTCGCAGACAAGCTGCCGTTTTTTGGGATGTTCTTTTATATTTTTTGCAACTCTTCCGAATCTAACCCTTCCGAGACGAACGACGGCGGGCTCTAAACCAAAAGAGGGGAAATATTTTCTCGCCGCTTCTTTGTCCTCCTCTTCGGGCGCGTCTACGAGAGTTTCCGTCGCCGTTTTGCAAGGCACGGTATTGCCAAGTTTTTTCGCTATTTGGTCGGAGATTTTTTCCGCCATCAGTCTATATGTTGTAAATTTTCCGCCAACTATCGTAAACATACCGTCAAGCCCGTCAATTTCGTGGTCTAAAATCGCAAAACCGCGAGACGCGCCGCGTCCGGCTTTTCCGCCTTCGGGAATATAAAGCGGACGGCTTCCCGCATACACGCGAAGTATTCTGTTTGAGCGAAGGTCAGGAAACATAGCTTCGCCCATTCTTAAAAGTTTTTCCACTTCTTCTCTTGAAGTGGAAGTATCTTCGGGGTCGTCTACGGAAATGGAAGATGTGCCTAAAATAGAAATGGGGCCGTGCGGCACCATAATATCGCCGTCGGAAGATTGATGCAGGCGATTTACCACGCGTTTTGTAATTCTTCTGTTAAAAGCAATCAGAGTTCCTTTATCGGGTTGCACGCGAACGGAAAGCCCCGCAAGCGCGGCGACTTTACCCGCCCAACCTCCCGCGGCGTTTACGACAATTTCAGCCGATATTGTCGTGATTTCGCCCGTAAGCGTGTTTTTTACTTCAACGCCTTTTATTTTTCCGTTTTCTGAAAGAATAGAAACGACTTCGCTGTATGTTATAAATTTTGCGCCGTATTTTTTTGCCGAATGAATATTTTGCCAAGCCATACGGAATCCGTCGATGGCGGCGTCCGGCACAAGGAAAATTTCAGCGGCGTTCGGGGAAATCGAAGGCTCCATAATTCTGGCTTCCGTAAGAGTTACGGGGGTAACGGGAATATTTGCGGCTTTGCAACCTTCAAGCCAAGCGTCCTTATAAAGCGGATCGTCGCTCGCAAGGCGAATGAACATACCTTCCGTTTCTTCAACGAAATTTCCGCCGATTTTTCTTAAAATAATATTTTCCGCGATACATTCTTTAGCGGCCTCAATATCTTTTGCGGCGTATCTGCCGCCGCTGTGAAGGAGTCCGTGAAAACGGCTTGACGCGCCGTTTGTTAAATCGCCTTTTTCTATTAAAAGCGCGCTGATGCCGCGCATAGAGAGGTCGCGAAGAATCCCGACACCGGTCGCCCCGCCGCCTATGATTACAACTTGAAATTCGTTCATATAACCCCTCCGTACGCGTTTGATATCTTTTTCTTTTTTGAAATATATTCTATAAACAAACGGGGAAATCCTTTTTGTAAATGAAAAATATCTCAAAAAACCGCTTGACAAGTCAAAATATAAAATGTTTAATATATCTGTAACAGTCAAGGATTACTCTATAAATATTTATGAAGAAATTTTTCTGAGCGAGGTGGTTATGTGTTTAGAGCGGGAATAGACATAGGCTCTACCACTATAAAGACCGTCGTATTGGGGAAAGATAACGACGTCATTTTTAAAAGTTATAAAAGACATTTTTCTGAAATAACTTCCGCGTTAAAAGAAAATTTGGCGGAACTGAAAAAAATCGTGACGGGGGAAAAGTTTGCTTTCGCTCTTACGGGATCAGCCGGAATGGGCATAGGCGAGCGGCTTAACCTTCCCTTTGTGCAAGAAGTTGTCGCTTGCGCCTCCGCGGTTAAAAAACTTATTCCCTCAACCGATACCGTTGTGGAACTTGGCGGCGAGGACGCAAAGATTATGTATTTCGGAGACGCGCCCGAAGAACGTATGAACGGAGTGTGCGCGGGCGGCACCGGCTCTTTTATCGACCACATGGCGTCGCTTTTAAACACCGACGCGGCTGGGCTTAACGCGCTCGCTGAAAAGGGCGATAAGATTTATACGATAGCGTCGCGTTGCGGAGTTTTTGCGAAAACAGACGTGCAAGCCTTGATGAACGACGGCGCGTCGAAGGAAAATATAGCGAAAAGCATTTTGCAAGCCGTGGTAAACCAAACGGTGGGAAATTTGGCGCAGGGCAGACCGATAACGGGGAAAGTCGCGTTTTTGGGCGGGCCTCTTCACTTTTTGCCCGAACTTAAGAAACTTTTTATAAAGACGCTGAAACTGGACGCAGAACACACGATAAACGTAGAAAACGGCAATTATTTTGTGGCTATGGGCGCGGCTTTATCAGATGACGCGAAAATAACCGATATGGACGAGATAGATTCTCTCATATCAAATACGGAAAACCAAAAGAAAACAGTCGCCACAAATCTTTCGCCGCTTTTTAATAATGAAAAAGATTATGAAAAATTTGTCGCGCGTCACGCAAAATACAAGGTAAAACGCGCCAAATTAAAAGATTACGGCGGAAAAGTTTACCTTGGCATAGACGCAGGCTCCACCACCACGAAAATAGTCGCGATAAGCGAAGATAAAGAAATTCTCTACACCGATTACGGCAGTAATTTCGGCTCTCCCTTAACAAGCGTCATCGAAAAAATCAAAAAATTTTACGACGTTTTGCCGAAAAACTCGAAAATCGGCGGCGCTTATACCACGGGCTACGGAGAGGCGATAGTTAAGGCCGCGCTCCATACCGACGGCGGCGTTGTGGAAACTTTTGCGCATTTAAGGGCGGCGAAGGAATTTTGCCCCGAAGTCACCTTTGTAATGGACATCGGCGGGCAGGATATGAAATGTTTCTTCGTCAAAAACGGCGCGATAGAAAACATTACGCTGAACGAGGCCTGCAGCGCAGGTTGCGGCTCTTTTATCGAAAACTTTGCTGAGAGCCTTTCTTTAACCGCGGGCGAATTTGCGAACTTGGCGAAAAATTCAAAGGCCCCCGTGGATTTAGGGACTCGTTGCACCGTGTTTATGAACTCCAAAGTAAAACAAGCGCAAAAAGACGGCGCGGACGTTGCCGATATTTCCGCGGGTATCGCCGTATCCGTCATCAAAAACGCGCTTTTTAAAGTTTTGCAATTAAAAAACACGGAGGATTTGGGCGATTATATAGTCGTTCAAGGCGGCACATTCTATAACGACGCGGTGCTTGCCGCTATGGAAGATATATTGCAAAAAGAAGTCATCCGCCCTGACATAGCGGGGCTTATGGGCGCGTACGGCGCGGCTATTACGGCTCTTGAGGCAAAAATAGAAAAATCTTCTTTGCTCTCAAAAGAAAACCTCGACAATTTTAAAACGGTGATAAGCTCGTATCGTTGCAACGGTTGCACGAACAACTGCCTTATAACTATGCAAAAATTCCCCGACGGCGGCAAATATTTTACGGGAAATCGTTGCGAACGCGGCGTTGGCGGAGAAAAGAAAGACAAGAGCGAAAACAGCGCCTACGCCTACAAATATAAGCGAGTGTTTGACTATAAACCGCTTGAAAACCCGACGCGCGGCGAAATGGGACTTCTTCGCGTCTTAAATATGTACGAGGATTATCCGTTTTGGTACACATTTTTCACCAAACTTGGATTTAAGGTAATCCTTTCCGAAGAATCCACCGCAAAAATGTATTTTCAAGGTATGAGCACAGTTCCCGCGGATTCTCTCTGCTATCCCGCAAAACTTGTGCACGGGCATACAATGAATCTTATAAATCGCGGAGTGAAGCGGATTTTTTACCCCTGCGAGCCGTATAACGCGGACAACAACGAATCGCTCTCAAATCACTTCAACTGCCCCGTCGTTGCGTCTTACGGCGAAAATATCCGCAACAATATGGACGTGCTGACGGAAAAGGGCGTTGAATTTATAGAGCCGTTCCTCCCCATAGACGATAAAAAACGAATGGCGGCAAGACTTTACGAAGTCTTTAAAAAGGACGGCATTACGAAAAAAGAGATAGCGGATGCCACTCTTGCGGCGTATGAAGAAAGAGAAAATTACGTAAACGACGTAAAAAATTACGGTGAAAAACTTTTAAAGAAAATAGACGAAAGCGGAAAGCCCGCTATTTTGCTGGTCGGTCAGCCGTACCACATAGACCCCGAGATAAATCACGGCATAGCGGATATGATTTCTTCTTACGGTTTGCCGATTTTATCGGAAGACAGCGTTTGTCATCTGGGTTCGCCCCCGCCCGCAAACGTTGCAAATCAATGGAGTTATCACGGCAGAATGTACCGCGCCGCCTCGCTTTTAAGCGAGCATAAAAATTTGTCGCTTATACATCTGTTTTCGTTCGGCTGCGGAATAGACGCCATTACAAGCGTCGAATTAAAGGAGATAGTGGAGTCCGGCGGCGGCATTTACACTATGATAAAGCTTGACGAAGTTTCAAATTTAGGCGCGGCAAAAATCCGCTTGCGTTCCCTATTGGAAGCGATAAAAGAGCGGAAAGCGGATACGATAAGCGTAAAACGCGAAACTTCAAGGCCGCGTTTTACGGAAGACAAAAAATACACCCACACGATTTTAGCTCCGCAAATGGCGCCGATTCATTTTGAACTCGCCGAGACGGTTATGAAGAAATACGGCTACAAAATAGCGATACCGCCTATGCCGGACAAAAGCGCCATAGATTTGGGGCTGCGCTACGTCAATAACGATATGTGCTATCCTTCGATAGTGGTTATCGGTCAGCTTTTGGCGGCGTTAAAATCGGGCGTTTACGACACGGAAAACACGTCGATTATGCTCTTCCAAACCTGCGGCGCGTGCAGGGCGACTAACTATATCGCGACTTTAAGAAAAGCGTTAAAGGCGGCGGGATTTAAAAATGTGCCGGTGTTCGCTTTTTACGGCAGACCGGAAGACACGGACGATTTTACGATAAACCGCAAATTCTTGGTGAGCGTCTTTAAAGCGGGCGTATACGGCGACCTCTTGATGAACGTAAAAAATCGTTGCTTGCCGTATGAAACAGAAAAAGGCTCCGTGCAAAAACTCTACGACGAATGGATGGAAAAGGCGAAAGCAGAGATTTTAAAGGGAAACTATTTTAAATTCAGAAACAACATCAAAAAAATAGTAAACGCTTTCGACAATCTGCCCATAAGAGAAGAGCGAAAGCCGCAAGTCGGCATTGTCGGCGAAATTTTGGTGAAATATCACCCCATAGCCAACAATAAAATCGAAGAATCTATAGTAAAAGAAGGCGCGGAAGTGGTTATGCCGGGGCTTCTCGACTTCTTCCTCTACACGGCTTACGATTCGGTCGTAAACAGGCTTATTTTGTCCGGCAGTTTCAAAAACAAAGTGCTGGCAAAATTCTTCATATCTATGATAGAATTTTTCCGCCGCCCGATGATAAAAGCCCTAAAAAAGAGCAAGCGTTTCCACCCGCCAAAATCCATAGGCGAGATGGCAAAACTTGCGTCCCGTCACGTATCTTTGGGCAATATGGCGGGAGAGGGCTGGTTCCTAACGGGCGAAATGGTGGAGTTAATCGAAAGCGGCGTAAAGAACATAATTTGCCTTCAACCTTTCGCGTGCTTGCCGAATCACATAACGGGGAAAGGCGTGATGCACGCTTTAAGAAAAACGTATAAAGACGTAAACATAGCCGCCATAGACTGCGACGCGGGCGCAAGCGAGGTAAATCAGCTCAATCGCCTGAAACTTATGCTTTCGATAGCGAAAAGGAACGAATAGCGGGACGCGACTTTAACGCAACATAAAAAACCTCCCATAATCCGTTTGAGAAAACAATAGATTGTGGGAGGTTTTATTTTCCGCCATATTTTTTGTTCTTTGAAGGTATCTCTTTTTACAGTCTGCATTTCTTGCTTTTTTTTAATGGGCGTTCCATAATGTCATATATTATTATATGGACAAACGCGCATATTTTGGTTATAATGTGTTTCAGGAGGCGAGGCTTATGAAAAAAATCATAACATTATTGGTATCTGCGCTTGTTTTATGTCTGACGATGAGCGCGGCGTTTGCGGCGGACGCTGACAAAGCCGCCAAAGAGCAAGCGAAGATAGAGAAAGAAAAAATGGAAATAAATGAGCTTTCGACCAAAGCTCTCACAAGATTGTATGCAAAAATTCCGCTGGCGGAGCGTGTAATAACCAAGTCCTACGCTTACGCGACTTTAAGCAACACGGGAGTAAAAATCGGCATACTGGGCGACGCTCACGGCAGGGGACTCGCGGTAAACAACGCAACGGGCGAAAAGGTTTATATGCGTATGAATGAAATGGGCCTAGGCATAGGTCTTGGGGTAAAGGAATACGATTTGATTTTTGTAATAGGGACGGAAGAAGCATGGAAATCCTTTATTTCGGGCGATATAAAATTTGCGAGTTCCGCCGAAGCCTCCGCTAAAGACGGAGTGAACGGCGACGGCATTGAAGGCGCGTCCGTAGCCGCAAAAGGCATTTGGGTATATCAGATGACGAAAAAAGGACTTGCCATCGACGCGTCAATTAAGGGAACGAAGATTTATCCTTATAAAAAATTGAACGGCAAAGCAAAAGCAAAATAGAGCGGACAGTCTTTAGAAGAAACTGCTATGAAAGCAATCTTTTAAGTCTTTTTGTGAAGGATAAACAGTAACAATAAAACGGACTCGGCATAATTGCAGAGTCCGTTTTATTGTTGCTCCAAGTCTTACGCCGTTTCGTGGTATCCCTCCTCAAAGAGGAGGACAGGACTTGCCTCCCTCTTTGAGGGAGGTGTCACGAAGTGACAGAGGGAGTACCGAAGCAAGTAATTTTAAATTTTATGAAACAGCCGCGCCGGATTTCAAAAAAACCTTGCAAAAAGCGTTGATTTTAGATATAATATGCGTACAAGGATTGTGAAAATTTCTTACGGAAAGGAAGATGTCCTATGGCAGGAATCGGAAGCGTAAGTTTCAGCTCCTTAAACAGAGCGAATACCGGCGTAAACAACAGCATAAAAAAAATCTCCACGGGCGCGAATTATCCGAGCGCGTCATACGGCGCGTCAGAATACGCTATCGATCGCCGAATGACTTCTAACATTGGGGCTTACGAGCAATCCATAAAGAATACTCAAAACTCCAACGCTATGCTTAACACCGCCGCAGGCGCGATAGGGAACACCGTAGAATCCCTTACGACGCTTCGCGACAACATCATAAACGCTATGAACGGCACTAACAATGCGTCGGACTTGGCGACCATACAAAAAGGCATCGGGCAGACGATTTCTCAGATAAACGAAAACGCCTCCGTAACCTATAACGGTCAGCGCCTTATCGACGGCTCGAATTCCGGCACGACTGTCGCTGGAAGTTTCGGTTACGATGCGGTTAAATTCGGAGATATGACTTCCGAAGGTTTGGGGCTTACGGATTCTGAAGGCAACGCTACGGTAAACGTAGCGGACGAAACTACTTCGCTTTCGGACGCTTTAAATATCGTGGACAAAGCCCTTGATTCTGCTCTCGACCAAGCTACTTCAATCGGAGCGGCGCAGCAGGGATTAAATTATCAAGAGGCAAATTACACCACCGCGTCGGAGAATTTGCAGGCGGCGGAAAGCCAAACGGACGGACTTGATATAGCGGCTGAAACCGTGAAGTTAAAATCCGCGCAGACTCAAAGAGAACTCTCGCTCTTTGGCATAAAGGCGCAGATGAATATGAAACGCGAAACCGTAGCAAATCTTTTGGGACAATGAAACATAAAAAATGCTCTCCTTATGAATTTAAGGAGAGCATTTTTATTTTAACTGTTTCTCGCTATTAAATAAGTGGCGAGTTCACGCAAAAATTCCGCTTCTTCGCCGAAATCGTCAAGCGCGGTTACGGCTTCGTCCACAGTCTGCACCGCTAATTTTTTTGCTTCTTCAAGCGAAGTCAGCGTTACGTATGTGGATTTTTGATTTTTTGCGTCGCTTCCTATGGGTTTTCCTAAATCTCTTTCGTCCCCTTCGACGTCAAGTATATCGTCCGTTATCTGGAAAGCCAGCCCGAATTTTTCCGCGTAGAGAGTCAGCGCGTCAAGTTGCTTTTGATTTGCTCCGCCAAGTATTGCGCCGGAGCGTATCGCCGCGCGAAAAAGCGCGCCGGTTTTTCCCATATGCATTTCTTTTAATTCTTCCATAGAAATGCTTTTGCCCTCGGAGAGCAAATCAATCGCTTGACCGCCCACCATTCCGTTAGGTCCTGCGGCTATGCTCATCTCTTTTACAACTTGCGTCAGTTTTTCCGCGCTTGCGTTCTTTTGACGGAGCATTACTTCAAAAGCGAGCGTCAAAAGTCCGTCGCCCGCAAGAATCGCTATGCCGTCGCCGTACACTTTATGATTAGTGAGTTTGCCGCGTCTGTAGTCATCGTTATCCATAGCCGGCAAATCGTCGTGTATGAGCGAATAGGTGTGAATCATCTCTATCGCCGCGCCGGTCGTGACAAAATCGTCTCCGTTTGCGCCAACGGCGTCCGCAGCCGCCATTAAAAGCACGGGGCGAAGCCTTTTTCCGCCCGCCATTAAACTGTACTTCATCGCGTCGGAGAGTTTTGCGTTTAACGCGTCGTCTTCTCTTAATTCTTCCAGCAAAGCTTTTTCAACCAACGCAAGCCGCCTTTGCCAAAGTTCCTTCAACATTTACTCACCTTCAATTTCAAGCTGAAACTCTTCCGCTTTTCCGTCTTTTATCAGTAAATCCATCGTATCGCCGGCTATTTTCAGCGCGGCGGCGCATTTTTTGGAGAGTTCTACGCCTTCCGAGTATTTTTCCAAAAGTTCCGTTAAATTCGCGTCCCCTGTTTCCATTTCCGACACTATTTCTTCAAGTCGCGCCAAATTTTCTTCAAAAGTCGCTTCCTTTTTCTTTGCCAATGTTTACACCTCCAAAATTTCCGCTTTCGCTCTGCCGTCCGCAAATACGAGTGTTACGTTGTCTTTGGGCTTTAATTCTTTTGCCCGCCGTACGGTTTTTCCGTTCATTTCCGCTATGGAATATCCGCGCATAAGCACCCTTGCTGGGTTTAACATATCGAGTTTTTCCAAATCCATAGCAAATCGTTGCTCTTTTGCCGTCAAACCTTCCCTTGCGGCTCGTTTTAACCGCTCCGTAACGGCGTCTAATCTTTGCGCTTTTTCCGCAATCATATCTTTTGGACGCTCGAACACAAAACTTCTCATAAGATGCTGCAGTTTTGCCGTCTTTGCGTTTAATATTCCTCTCGCGTTTGTGTTTAACCTAATCGTTAAACCTTCGATAAACCGCATAAGTTCACAAGCGTCAGGCGCAGCCAGTTCCGCCGCCTGCGAAGGCGTCGCCGCACGCATATCCGCCGCAAAATCCGAAAGCGTATAGTCCACTTCGTGGCCCACGGCTGAAATTATGGGAATTTTAGATTTGTATATCGCCCTTACCACGATTTCTTCGTTAAAAGCCCATAAATCTTCGATAGATCCGCCGCCGCGCCCTACGATTAAAACATCGACGGGATAGTTTTCGTTAAAATACTTTATCCCTTCGACTATGTTTTCTGCGGCTCCGTCGCCTTGCACAAGGGAGGGATAGAGTATAATTTGTATATTTTTGTTTCTTCTTTTTGTCACCCTGAAAATATCTCGTATAACCGCGCCGGTTTTTGAAGTGACTACGCCTATCGTCTTTGGAAATTTCGGAAGCGGTTTTTTATGCGCGTTGTCAAAAATCCCTTCATTATACAGTTTTTCCTTTAACTCGTTGAATTTTGCGGCAAGCGCGCCCACGCCTTCAGGCTCCATCTGCTCCGCATAAAGCTGATACGCGCCGTCTTTTTCGTACACGCTTATTCTTCCGAAAACCACAAGCGCCATTCCGTCTTTAGGCGTAAATGCGAGATTATCCGCGTGATTTTTAAACATTACGCATTTTAAAGCGGCGTTTTCGTCTTTCAGCGTAAAATAACAATGCCCCGAAGAATAGCGTTTGAAATTGGAGATTTCGCCCCGCACCGCGATATTTTTCAAAACGCCGTCCCTATCGAACATCAGTTTTATATATTTCGTTAGGTCGGTTACGCTGTGTATATTCATTTGCTCCCTCCTTGTTTTTTTATAGTAAAGTTTTTTCTCTCTTTCTTTTCTATAAAGAGTACTAAAAAACGAGGGGGGCGTTGCCCTCCCCGTCTATTTTTTCAGTATTCCGCCCAAAACGCCGTTAATAAAGCGTTTCGATTCGTCCGTGCCGTATATTTTCGCAAGTTCTATGGCTTCGTTCATAACGATGTTCGCCGTAAGTTCCTCGCTTAAAAACTTCATCTCGTAGGCAGCAAGCCGAAGTATCGCTCTGTCGACGCTTCCCATACGCGAGAGTTTCCATTGAGTCGAGGCCGCGCTTATGGCGCTGTCGATAGATTCGAGGTTTTCCGTTACGCCGCGCAAAACCTTTTCGATATAGGCGTTGTCTTTTTTCGTAAGGTCGTTTTGATGGGCGTCTTTGGCGGTTTGAAGAGCGGTTTCTTGGTCTAATCCTGAGTTTAAATCAAGCTCGAAAAGCGTTTTAAAAATCACTTCTCTCGCGGCTCTGCGACTCATAAATCAGCCTCTCTTCCAATTCGCCTTTACGTATTCGTAAGTTTTTGCCATAACGTCTTCGCCCTTATCCCGTTTTGCGCCGATAAAAAGCCCAAGTCCCGCGCAAAGGGCGACAAAAACCATATTCCAAAAACCGAAAACAAGCACAAAAACGCCGAACAACAATCCCAAAAGGACACCAAGCGACGCGCTTTTGTGGTTATCCCATAAATTTCTGATTTCTGTTAAAATCTCGTCCTTCACGGAATCACCACCTTAATGCACTCGCTTTTGATTTTCGGCGGGTATGCTGTTTAAATCCCTTACCGATATTTCAACGCTCGCGTCCGTTACGCCTAAACTCTCGGAGACGCGATTTTTAACGGTGTTTATAACTTCCGCCGTCACTTCCGGCACGTTTGTTCCCGCAAGCAGCGTAAGCTCTTGCTTGATTGAAATTTTCGTCGCGCCGTCCGCGACTTTCGAGCTTACTTTAGATATTGACTCGCGCACTCCCTTTACGGAAGTCGCGTCCCTATCCGCAAGCGCTTCTATCGCTTCTTTTGCCACGCTCACTTCGCCGGAGGCGGTTTTTATAACCACATCGTCGGTTTTTGGCGCATCTTCTTTTTTTTCGCCCGTAAAATAGGAATAGAGCATAAAATACCCGCTGAAAACAGCGACGACTATAAACGCGGTAAGCGTAACACTTTGATGAAGCGCAAATCTTACCTCATTTACGAGAATATCGGCGGAAATTGCGCGAGTCGCAAAAGCTATGACAAAGAGCGCGGCTAAAAGCACGACCCCCGCGTATATAAAGAGTAAAAAACGATTGATTATCCCCAATGTTATCCCTCTTTTAACGGACTCTGACTTCTTCTACGGGCGGCTCTTCTTCGGGGAAACCTACGCCCTGCACGTGTACGTTTACTTCCACAACGGAAAGCCCCGTCATAGTTTCGATGGCTTGTTTTACGTTTTCCTGCGCCTGCAAAGCAACGTCCGGGATACGCACGCCGTATTTTACTATGATGTACAAATCGACGGCGGCTTCTCTTTCGCCGACTTCGACTTTTACGCCTTTAGCGAAGTTTTTGCGGCCTAAAATCTCCGCGATGCCGCCCGCAATGCCGCCGCTCATTCCCGCGATACCGTTCACTTCGGTAGCGGCAAGACCCGCGATAATGCTTACGACATCGTCGGCGACTCTAACGGTGCCTAAAGTCGTATCTTTTTTAGCGACAATAACTTTTTCTTTTTTCTCATCCATTTGGAAATCCTCCCTTTATATTCAAAAAAAAATAAATACCAAAATCTTATATTTTGTAAATTCTCTAAAAATTCCAAATTTCCTTCCTTGTCTATAAATGTTATTATAAAAAAATGGCGTTGCTAAACATTTAAATCTTACTTTCTTCTTTTCTCTCTTTCTTTTGAAAAAGAAAGAGAGAAAAGAAGAAAGTAACAAAGAAGAAAAGAGAGAAAGAAAACTTTATTATTAAAAGATTTTTCAATTTGTACTTGTATTCTTATGTTTTTTATATTAAAGTTTTTTCTTTTCTCTTTTTCTTTGTTACTTTTTAGAATTTCTTATCGGTTTACCGATTAGAAATTCTTATACTCTTGAGTGCTTTTTCTCTTTTCTTTTTTTCCCTCCGCAAGGGAGGACAGGCAAAAAAGAAAAGAGAAAAAGAAAGTAAGGTTTTTAACTTAACGAAAAATAATCAATCTTCATAGCTTTTTTTACGTTTTCAAGGGTTTTTGCGGCTTCTTCCCTTGCGATTTCCGTGCCTTTTTTCAGCATATCGTAGACGAAGGCTTCGTCTTTTTCGTATTCTCTTCTGCGCTCTCTTATCGTGGAAAGTTCTTCTTCAAGCACAGCGTTTAGGAATTTTTTAATCTTTACGTCGCCAAGTCCGCCTTTTTTGTAGTGTTCTTTTAGTTCGTCAAGATTATTGTATTCTGGCAAATATTTTTTAAATTGTTCCTCTTTTGAAAAAGCGTCAAGATATGTGAACACCGTATTGCCCTCGATATGCCCGGGATCCGATACCTTTATATGCGTTGGGTCGGTATACATAGACTTTACTTTTTTTGCAACGTCTTCGGCGGAATCGGAAAGATATATGCAGTTTCCAAGCGATTTGCTCATCTTCGCCTTGCCGTCCGTCCCGGGAAGGCGGAGGCAGGATTTATTCGACGAGAGCAAAATATCCGGTTCCGTTAAAACAGGTTCGTAAATTTCGTTGAATTTGCGAACGATTTCTCTTGTCTGCTCTATCATAGGCTTTTGGTCTTCGCCTACGGGGACGGTGGTAGCGTTAAACGCGGTAATATCCGCCGCTTGACTTATCGGGTAACACAAAAAGCCGGTGGGGATATTCGCTTCAAAATTTCGCATCTGTATTTCGGATTTAACGGTGGGGTTTCTCGAAAGACGGGCAACAGTAACAAGATTCATATAATACATAGTAAGTTCGGCGAGCGCGGGAATTTGCGACTGAATAAAAATAACGGATTTTTCGGGGTTAAGTCCGACGCCCAAATAATCGAGCGCGACTTCTTTTATGCTGGCGCGAATTTTTTCGGGGTTGTCGAAATTATCGGTTAAAGCTTGCGCGTCCGCTATCATTATGAAGATTTTTTTAAATTCGCCGCTCTCTTGAAGTTTTACTCTTTCTCTTAAAGAGCCGACATAATGCCCTATATGAAGCTTTCCCGTAGGGCGATCGCCGGTTAAAATTATTTTATCCATAATATTTCCTCCGTGTTTGCAATTTTTTTCAAATTTCCCTATATTATAAATTGAGAATTGATTTTTAGCAAGAGATTATGATAACCTTTAAAAACCGTTCTTTTCTTTCTTTTTCTTATAAGAAAAAGAAAGAAAAGAACCAAAAGAAAGAAAAAGAATTTTAATATAAAAAATAAAAAACGTAATGTTTTACTCTATAGTTTAATTATAATATAGTTCTCTTTCTCTCTTTTCTTTTTTAGAGATGCCCTTATGATAAAGGAGAAAGAATATGCTTACTCTTGGTATAGACCCCGGCACCGCCATAATGGGATTTGGTTTTGTGGAAGCGGTCGGAAGTCGTCTTACGGCGCGCGCGTACGGCTCCGTTACCACAAGCCCGAAGGCTCGTATGCAGGACAGGCTTATGAAACTTTACGATAATTTGGACGCGCTTATAAAGGAATATAAGCCCGATATAATGGGAATAGAACA